>NZ_JBHVYA010000001.1:0-359616 GCF_042881255.1 Streptomyces sp. NPDC058279
CAGGCGGCCTCCGGGCGCAGGCTCGTAAGGCGGGGGCGCAGGATGTCCAGGGCAGTGTCGTCGTTGACGGCGAGCGCACGCATCAGCTCGTCACGGGTCCGGTAGCCGACCACCTCTCCGAAGCGCTCGCGCAGCGCCGAACCGGCCGCCCGCACGGCGTCCGCGGTGCGGTCGAGCAGGTCGGCGGTGGAGACGCGGTGGGTGGTCCCAAGCGTTTCGGACATGGTGGTGCTCCTGTCTGACGAGGGGGTGATGGAGCCGGTCGCGGCCGCGTTGTGCGTTCCGTCTTGCGCTCTTCCTCGAAGGTATCCACCTCTACGGTTAACAACAACTGCATGTAAAGCACGACTAGGATTACTCCCATGCAATTGGATTTGAACCTGCTCACCGCGCTGGACGCGCTGCTGGAGGAGGGCAGCGTGGCCGGGGCAGCCGCGCGCCTGCACGTCACCGCCCCCGCGATGAGCCGGAGTCTGGGCCGGATCCGGCGCACGACCGGCGACCAGATCCTGGTGCGCACGGGCCGCACGATGACCCCGACGCCCTATGCGATCGCCGTCCGGGAACAGGTGCACGAGCTGCTGCACCAGGTCCAGGGGGTGCTGGCACCGAGCCGTGAACTCGATCTGGCGACGTTGGAGCGCACTTTCACGCTCCGCTGGCACGACTCCCTGGTCGCTTCGAGCGGTCCCGCGCTGCTCTCGGCCGTACGCGCCCAGGCGCCGGGGGTGCGCTTGCGCTTCGTCGCGGAATCGAACGTCGACACCCCCGGGTTGCGGCGCGGCGAGGTCGACCTGGAGGCGAACGCCAACCCCCCGAACGCGCCGGACATCCGTACCGAGAACGTGGGCGAGACCCGCCTCGTCATCGTCGTGCGGAAGGGGCACCCTCTCACCCGCGTCAGGACCGTCACCGCGAAGCGGTACGCCGCCGCCGAGCACGTCACCGTCTCGAGACGCGGGAACCTCGGCAATGTCCTCGACGACGTCCTCGCACCCCTCGGCCTCACCCGCCGCGTGGTGGCGACCGCGCCGACCGAAGCGGCCGCGCTGGAGTTCGCACGAGACTCCGATCTCCTGGTCACCGTCCCCGAAGCCACCACGCGCTCGGCGGTCGCCGACCTCGGCCTGGTCGTACTCACCCTCCCCCTTGAACTCCCGCCGGCGCGCATGTACCTGTCGTGGCATCAGCGCTACGACACCGACCACGCCCACGCCTGGCTGCGCGGGCTGGCACGGACCGCCCTGGCCGTGGACGGAGCATCTTGACTTCCGTTCCCCTCCCTAAAGGGAGGGGATGCCCACCACGGTCGGCTGACCGTCTCGGTGGGTTCCTGCTTCCTCGCGCGGACCGGATGGACGAGGCCGAACCCTGGCTGCCAGGCTGCGCGAAGCCGAGCCGTGGCTGCGGCGCGCGGGCGACGCCGGTGACGTCACGTCCATGGTCAACTGGGGTACCTGCACTTCCACGGCGGGCGCAGCGCCCGCCCACCGCCGTCAGGGTGACTTGTCGTCAGCCGCGTTCGACCGCCTTGACGCCGGCTTCGGGGAGATGGTCGCGGCCGCCCGCCGTGGTCCGCGTGGACTGCCTGCTCCGGCGCAGCGAACCGCGTCGCGTCGGGAGTGGGCATAGGACCGGTCTGTCTGGGTAGCCGTGACGCTACCGATCGGGGAAGGGCCGTGAACGCCTGGGGAGGTTACACCGCCCCTCCCCGCCGGTCTCCGCCGCACGACATACGCGGCACGGCTGTACCGGCTCCCCGAATTGTCGGCCCTCCGCTCGGCAAAGCGGGAAGGACCGGCTTGAGCCCGCGGTCCTGGCCTGCGAGAGCCAATTCGGTCACGAGCCTGAGTCCGACCATCCCCTTGCGCGGTCGAGGGCGATGCGCGCTCGGCCGGGGCGGGCACGGGAGTCTTCCCGAGACCGAGGCGGTGGGTGGATGCGACTCTGGTCGCAGGGGACGTGCCCCGGACTGCGACTTCGGTTGCACGCGACGGCGACCCGGGAGCGATGTGGTGGGGCTGCTCCGCACCAAGGATGGTCGGGTGACCGAAATCATCACGGGACTGCACATGTCCCCCCTGGAAATCCTGGTGTTGCTGGGTGCAGTCGCGTTGGTGCTGGCGCGCTGGCTCCCTCCCGCCGCCCGCCCATCCGTCACGATCGCGGCCTGCTCGGGTCTCGTGCTGTCCGTGCTCGTGCTGAGTGTGGTGGGGCTCCGGTGGCAGATGTGGCCGGTACTGGCAGGCGCCGCCCTCGTGTTGCCGTTCTCAGTCCTTCCTGTGCTGCGACGCCGTCTCGGTCGGCCGGTGGGGCGCGCCCGGTGGTGGCTGGCGTTGCCGGGATCGGGGGTCTGCATCGGCCTGATCGCGACGGGGCCCGTGGCCGCCTGGGCCTGTCCCGTACCCGTGTTCCCCCAGCCGACAGGCAGCTTCGCGGTCGGCACCCGCGTAATGCAGTGGACCGACCCGAACCGCCCGGAGACCGCCACCGCCGCACCCGACGACCGGCGCACCGTCGTGGTCCAGCTCTGGTACCCCGCGCGGACGAGCCCCACAGCCACGCAGCCGGCCCAGTACCTCGGCCGCACGCGGCAGGAGGCGCGCACCGTCTCGGACGCCCTCGCGCGCTACGCCGGCCTGCCCGGCTTCCTGGTCGACGGTGTTCCGCGGGCCCACACGCATTCGGTCTTCGACGCCCCGGTGGCCGACGGGGCCGGACGGTTCCCCCTCGTGTTGTTCTCCCCCGGGCTGGGCGGAGTCCGCACGCAGAACACCGCCTGGGCAGAGGAACTGGCCGGCAACGGCTATGTGGTCGCCGCCCTCGACCACCCCTACGACTCCGCCGCCGTCGTCCTGACCGACGGACGAACGATCAACACCGAGGTCGCCTCCACCGGAGACGACGACGAGGACGACAAACGGGCCGCTGAAACAACGCGCATACGGGCCGCCGACCTGAGCTTCGTCCTCACTCAGCTGGACCGTCTGGACCGAGGTGAGATCCCGGGCCCGCTGACCGGACGTCTGGACACCGGCCGGGCCGCGGTGACCGGCCACTCACTTGGTGGCGGCGCAGCACTCCAGGCAGCCCGCCAGGACAGCCGGTTCGCCGCCGTCATCGACATGGACGGCTACCCCCGCGACCCCGATCCGCGTCCCTTCCACCAGCCTGCGCTCGCGCTCACCCAAGCCATCGGCCCGCAAACCGACTCGCGTTACATACCCCGCCTCACCGAGGTCCTCAAGCTCAGCACCGCGACGAGCTACCGGCTCACCATCCCGGGCGCCGCACACCTCACGTTCACGGACGCCCCCCTGTACCTGCCGCCGGTGCCGTCGGTGGTCGGCTCTCTGGGCCGCACGCAGAGCCCGCGCGTCGTCGCCGCAACGACCCTCGCCTTCCTGAACACGACCCTGCGGCAGGAACCCGGTGACCTGGCCGGCGTCCTGTCGACCTACGGCGACCTCAGCGTCTACCACGACCGCTGACCGGCCGTGCCGCCGCAACCGAGGGCACGGCCGATCCCGCTTGTCTCCCGCTCTTCGGCACGGACGGTTATGAAGCCAAGTCACCCCATTCGATGGCCGTCCCGAGGTTCAGCGGCGTCGGCCGCGGGTGGTCCAAGCGCTGCCCACTCCGGCCACGTGGAGAGCGAGCAGCATCAGGCCGAGGATCATGAAATTGCCGGACGAGAACACGTGGTTCGTCGAGATCTCCGCCGCGTTGATCAGGAAGCTGATGAAGAACAAGACCGCGGCCGCGATACCAAGCATCACTGCTCCTTCCAGAAGGTGGGGCGCGTCTTCCCGCACATCGCGGCCTCATGCGGGCGTCGCGGCATCCGCGGAGCGATCCGGCCCGTACGGGCGCGCCCGCGGGAACGCGCATGACGGAGCCCCGTGTACGGCCTCGCGGGCGGCGGCCCCGATTCAGAGGCGATGCCCCTGGGCGGCGAGCCAGCGGTGGACAGCCGACTTGTCGGAGACGCTGATGCGGGTGGGTCCCGTCCGCGTCGGACCGTCCTCCTCGTTGAAGGCCGTGTCAGTGACACGAGCCGTCACCCAATCGGCCAACTCGCGCGCGGCCTCGGCCGACAGACGCCGGTGCTCCCAGTCCTTCCCGGCTTCGTCGGCCGTGGGGGAACCGTGCACCCCAGCCTCCCGCAGCCATACCGGCACGAGCCGTTCGACGACCTGTTCGTCCGACAGCGCGGAGGACTCCTCGCCTGATTCACTCATCCTCGTAGGCTGACAGCTCAGGCCCTGACCGCCGCTCTCACACTCCACCCGATCCCCCTGATGCCACACCACGGCACTCGGCTACGCCCCCGGCACTCTGCCGTGAAAGCGCGGATCAGGCCGGCGCGTACTGGTCACGTGTCAGACGGGGAGGAGCGTGGTGCTCTCGGCCTCGACCAGGGTGACGATCAGGCGTGCGGTGCGTTCATCGTCCGAGTCCCTGGAGTGCCTCCGCGGCGATCGAGTCCGCAACAGCCGGCGGGATGCGGGGACGCCGTCATCCACCCTGGCCACCGGTCGCCGCCTGCCGCCCCTCGTGAGGGTGAACGAAGGCCGACAACCGTACGACGGCGGCGGACTGGCCGAAGACTGTTCGGCGAGCACTTCGGGCGACTGCGTACAAAGGCGGATGACATGACGGACGGTGTGGTCCTGTTGGCACTGCGGGAGAACCCGCTGGGCGGCGGCGCCGACGGTGAGCAGTTGCGACGGATCGGGAAGGAACTGGAGAACCGGGGTCTCACCGTGCGGTGGGCCCGCGACGTACGGGAAGCCCGTGCCGTGATGCACACCGAGACGGGGCTTTCGGCGGCGCTGGTCGCCTGGGATCTCCAGACCCATACGGACGCCCCGGCGGCGGAGGGCGGGGGCGGCGCGGTGCTGCGGCAGATCGAGCGGCGCTTCAGGAACCTGCCCGTGTTCCTCGTGATGTCGGACGAATCGGAGCACGATCTCGAACGGCTGCCTCTTTGGGTGTCGGAGGCGGTCATCGGTTACATCTGGGCCCTGGAGGACACTCCCGCCTTCATCGCCGGGCGCGTCACCGCCGCGGCACGCGGTTACCGCAGGGACGTGCTGCCGCCGTTCTTCAAGGCGCTGCGCAAGTTCGACGACGCGCACGAGTACTCCTGGCACACGCCCGCCCACGCGGGCGGCGTGGCCTTCTTGAAGTCCGCGGCCGGGCGGGCCTTCTTCGACTACTACGGCGAGCGGCTCTTCCGCAGCGACCTGTCGATCTCCGTTGGTGAGCTCGGTTCGCTGTTCGAGCACAGTGGCCCCATCGGGGAGGCCGAGCGCAATGCGGCCCGGGTCTTCGGCGCGGACCGTACGTACTTCGTCCTGCACGGCGATTCCACCGCCGACCGCATGGTGGGCCACTACAGCGTGACCCGCGACGAGATCGCCCTGGTGGACCGCAACTGCCACAAGTCGGTGCTGCACGGGCTCGTCATCTCCGGCGCCCGGCCGGTGTACCTGGTTCCGACCCGCAACGGCTACGGCTTGGCCGGCCCGCTGCCACCGACCGAGATCAGCCCCTCGGCGGTACGAGCCCGAATCGCGGCGAACCCGCTGACCGAGCAGGCGGTTTCGCCCGAGGCGACGTACGCCGTACTGACCAACTCGACGTACGACGGCCTGTGCTACGACGCCGTGCAGGTCGCCCACACCCTGGCCCCCAGCACGCCCCGGCTGCACTTCGACGAAGCGTGGTTCGCCTACGCACGCTTCCACCCCCTCTACGCCGGCCGTTACGGGATGGCCGTGGGGCCCGACACCTTCGCGGGGCCGCTGCGCCCCACGGTCTTCGCCACGCAGTCGACGCACAAGCTGCTGGCGGCGCTCTCCCAGACGGCGATGGTGCACGTGAAGTCCGCGCCCCGCGCACCGGTCGCGCACGAGCGGTTCAACGAGGCGTTCATGATGCACGGCACGACCTCGCCGCTGTATCCGGCGATCGCTTCGCTGGACGTGGCGACCGCCATGATGGACGGGCCGCAGGGCGAGTGGCTGATCGAGGAGGCCATCACCGAGGCGGTCCGCTTCCGCCAGGCCGTCGTGCGTACCGGTCGCCGTATCGCCGCGGCCGGTGACCGGCCGGACTGGTTCTTCGGGGTCTGGCAGCCGGAGACCGTCACCGATCCCGCCACGGGCGAACGCATCGCGTTCGCCGACGCGCCACCCGCTCTGCTGACCCGCGATCCCGGCTGCTGGCAGCTCGAACCCGGCGCGGCCTGGCACGGGTTCTCCGACCTGAGCGAGGGCTACTGCCTGCTCGACCCGGTCAAGGTGACCCTCACCTGCCCCGGCGTCACCGCGACCGGCGTGACGGGTGAGTGGGGCATCCCCGCTCGAATCCTGACCGCCTACCTCGCCACCCGCGGGATCGTCGTGGAGAAGACCGACACCTACAGCACGCTGGTCCTGTTCTCCATGGGTATCACCAAGGGCAAGTGGGGAACCCTGATGGACGCGCTCATGGACTTCAAAGCCCTCTACGACCGCGACGTGCCGCTGCACCGCGTCCTGCCGGAGCTGAGCGCGCAGTTCCCTCGCCGCTACGCCAAGACGACCTTGCGCGCCCTGTGCCAAGAGATGCACGAACACCTCACCCGGGCAGATCTCATCAGCGCCTTGGACACCGCCTTCCGGCAACTGCCGCGACCCGTCGCGCCACCACAGCACTGCTACCAGCAGCTCATTCGCGAAGGCACTCGGCGGGTGCGGCTCGCGGACGCCGCGGGCCACGTCGCGGCCGCGATGGTCACCGTCACGCCCCCCGGCATCCCGGTCCTCATGCCGGGCGAAGCCATCGGCACCCAGGAGGGGCCGCTCCTGCGCTACTTGGGCGCCCTTGAGGCGTTCGACCGGCTCTTCCCCGGATTCCACAGCGAAGCGCACGGCGTCACCATCGATCCGGAATCCGGCGACTACCTCATCGAATGCGTCCGGCCGAACGCGCGATAGGAGCGGACGACGCCGGGGAAGTCCTCCGCAGTTCGGCGGCGGCGCGTCGGCGGCGGCCGACGGATACAGTCAGGCGATGGAACTGCGGCAACTGAGCTACTTCGTCACCGTCGCCGAGGAACTGCACTTCGGCCGGGCCGCCGACCGACTGCACATCGTCCAGTCAGCGGTCAGCCAGCAAGTGCAACGACTGGAACGGGCGTTGGGAGCCACCCTCTTCGACCGCTCGCCGCGCCACGTGCGGCTCACCGGCGCCGGAGAGCGGCTTCTGCCCGAGGCGCGGGCCGTGCTCGCCGCCGCCGAACGCGCCAGGGCCGCCGTGCGCGAACGGACCAGCCTGCGCCTCGGCACCAGCACCGGCCTCGGTGACCACCTGGACCGGGTGCTCGGGCAGTTGGCCGTTCAGGCCCCCGACACAGCGGTACAGCTGGTTTCGACCGCGTCCCGCGACCGCTTGGAGCAGGTCGCGGACGGCCGCCTTGACGCCGCCTTCGTGCGTTCCCTGGCGCCCGCCCCGGGGATGCGCATCCTGCACCTGGGGAACGACCCCCTGGTGGCAGCCCTGCCGGCAGTCCATCCACTGGCCCGCGAGACGGACGTGTCCATCACCGACCTGGCCGGCCTACAGCTGTGTATGACGGCCCGGCGCAACAACCCGGCCTTGGTCGACCTGGTCGTCGGAGCCTGCCACGCGGCCGGCTTCGAGCCGGTGCCCGGTCCGGTCAGCGGATCCCTACAGGACATCCTCGCCACCATCGGAACCGGCTCCATACCGATGTGGACCGTGGTGTACGCGGCTCACGCGCGCGTACTGCTCAGCCCTCGGGTCGCCTTCCGCCCGTTCCGGGCCCCCGAGCCGGCCCTGCCCATCGGCCTCGCCGTCCGCCGCGACACCCCCTCGGCCGGTCTACAGGCGCTCCTGAAGACGCTCACGACCCTCCCCACCAGCAACGATCACGAATCCTGATCGTTGCGGTCGCAGTCTGCTCCTTGGTCGGACGACACCGATCGGATGGACTGGGGTCACGCCGGTGAGCGACCCGGAAAGGCCGGGAAGCCGCCGCTGGAAGAGGAGTTCCGCCATGCCCATCGTCACCGTTCAGCAGGGTCCCCGCGACGTCCGGCTGAAGCGAGAGCTCGTCAAGCAGATCACGGACGCGTTCGTCGACGCGTACAAGATCCCGGCCGAGGCGGTCCAGGTGTGGATTCACGAGGTCCCGGCGGACAGCTGGGGCGCCGCCGGCACACTCACCGCCGACAAGTAGCACGCCGCCCGTACGGGGCGTCGGAAGATGCGGTGGGCATCGATGGGCGCCGTGACCATCGAGTCCACCGCACCGTCCGCGGGGAGTGCCACCAGGCCCGAGGGCGTCTTCGGACCGCCGACAAGGCCTGAGGCGCCGAGAAGCCCGCACGCGGACGGGCTTTTCAGTGGACCGGCGTCACGGTTTCCGCGCGCCTTCAGGGGCGGAGCATCTCCGTCATGGGTGACTGCGGCGGGATCAGGCCCGGCAGCAGCCAGGGCTGGAAGAGGCTCAGGACCGCGAGTACGAGGAAGGCGACCCCGACGACGTGCGAGAAAAGGGGCCCCAGCCGCCAGAGCTTCTCCACGAAGATCACCACGGCCACCGCGGCCATCGCCAAGACGTTCATGACGCCCAGCGGGACGAGCACGACCATCAGCCCCCAGCAGCAGCCCACGCAGTACGCCCCGTGGTGCGCCCCGACCCGCAGATCGCGGGCCCGGGGGCGGAAGCCCGCGTAGCGCGCGAGTTGACCCATCGGGCTCCGGCAGTGCCGCAGGCAGAGTTCCTTCCACGGGCCGAACTGGTACAGCCCGGCGACCAGGAAGGCCCCGGCGCCGATCCAGCGCCCGGCGCCCGGGTGCTCGTCCACCAGGGCCCCGGTCCCGGCGAGGAGCCCGTAGGCGATCAGGCCGAAGGCCGTCCAGGCCAGCAGGTACCCGCCGACGAACTGGGCGGTACGAGCCACCCGCACGACTGCCGTGGGCGACTGGCGCCCGATGGCCCGCGCCCAGGTGAGGGCCACCGGGGCCACCGACGGGAACATCATGGCGATCATCATGACCAGCCACAGCAGCAGGAACAGCGCGACGCCCATACCCATGGTTCCCGGCTCGACCCCCATGCCACGTGCCTGGTCGACCACCAGCACCCAGGCGAGGAGGGCGATCGACGCCATCACGGACCAGGCGAAGGCAAGCTGCCGGACGGACAGCAGATTCGCCGGACGCAGAGGGGGTGACAGGGCCTTCCGGTCGAGGCGCACACCTCCAGCACATCACGGCGGAGCCGCGTGTGCGCGCGGGAACGCGTGTATGCGGAAAACACCTCCTCCGGGCGACTTCTGGAGTGGGACAATCGGGATGGATACCCCGTACGACCCGGGCGTGGGCCGGCGATGGTTCCCGGGGGCCCTGCCGTCCTCCCGAGACCGACGTCCCGGCACGGTCACGAGGAGGCAGGGAGATGTCCGAGACGACGGCGAGCGTTCCCCGGTGGCACGCGGCGGGCGACTGGTTCGACACCTGCAAGTGCAGCGTGCCCTGCCCCTGCTCGTTCGCACAGCTTCCCACCTACGGCGATTGCGACGGCATCCTGGCCTGGCACATCCGCGAGGGCCGTTACGGTGACGTACGGCTGGACGGCCTGAACGTGCTGATGCTGGGCTCGTTCGTCGGCAACCTCTGGGCCGAGCACACGGACGCGTACGCCGCGGTCTTCGTCGACGAGCGCGCCGACGAACCGCAGCGCGAGGCGCTGCAGATGATCTTCGGTGGACAGGCGGGCAGTTGGCCCGCCGAGCTGGTGGGCATGTTGGGCCCCGAAATGCGCGGCATGGAGTTCGCCCCCATCGAAATCGAGGTCGCCGATGACCTCGCGAGCTGGCGGGCCGTGGTACCGGGCCGGGTCGAGGCGAGTGCGGTCGCGCTCACGGGACCCAACACCCCGGAGGGTGCGCGCGTCCAGTCGACCAATCTGCCGGGTGCGGAGACCGGACCGGGCCAGGTCGCGACCTGGGGCCGCTCGACGGCGGACCGCGCCGATGCCCACGGCTTCCTTTGGAGCCGCGAAGGCCTGTCCAGCAAGCACATCACCTTCGACTGGACCGGGCCCGACTAGCCAGGTCGGCTCTTTCGGACACGTCGCGCGGCGCGGTCCACCCTGTGGCGGGCAGGTCTCGTGGCAGTGGCAGTGCGGGGCTACGTCGTCACGGGTTCCAGACGCAGCTGCCGGGTCGGCCAGGGTGGTGGCTCGGCCGGGCCGAACCAGATCCGAACGTCCTCCCCCGTACGGACGGGCAGCAGGGGGTAGTCGTTTTCGGCGCGCTCGGTGCGGTGCAGCGCATGGCGCGCACCCAGGTGCCGGGCGGCGTAGGCGTCGAACGCAACCGCGTCGGACGGCCGGCAGACGCTAGCGACCACCTCGCGGGTACCCGACTTCGCGGTAAAGCCCGGGCCGCGCAGGAACCGAACGTCGTCGCTGTCGATCATGGTGGCATTGGCCGCGTCGCGGTTCTGCTGCCAGACCGAGCCGGTGTAGAACGCCTCCAGCGAACGCCGACGGTGCCTCATGTCGGGGAAGGCGCGCAGCCAGACGAAGCGGTCCGGGTCGTCGAGGTCGCGGAATCGGCCGCCGACCGCGATGCCGACCGCTTCCTGACCGGTCACGAACTCGCGCTCGAACAGCTCGATCAGCGTTTCTCGGGTGCCGGGATGCAGCGGGTACTGCCGGAGTTCGACGATGCTCATGCGGTGGCCGCCCCGGCACGGGTGAAGTCCATGATCCAGTTGAGCTCCCAGGTGAGGCCGCCGTCGGCGGAGAACTCCTGCTCCCAGCGGGCGGCGTCCGGGCCGAGGCGGTACCAGGTGAAGTGCACTCGGATCGGGCGGCCGTCGTGGGTGTCCTCGCCGTGGAAGTCGCCTCGGTCACCCGTGAAGCCACCGATCACCGGGGGATCCAGTCGGCCGGTCCGGCTGTCGGACCAGTGGATCGACCAGCGCTGCGTCTCGCGGTCGAACAGTCGTAGGGTCACGCCCTGGCGGCCCAGGGTGGGAAAGCCGAGTTCCTCGATGTTGCCGGCTCCCCCGAACAACGGCCGTACCACCGCATGGCCCGGAAATTCCACCCAGTGGGCCGGGCCCGAGCCGAGCGGTGCGGTGAGACGGCGATTGGCCACGTCCCAGCAGCCGTGCAGGAAGTCGAAGTCGTCCATGCGCCGCAGGCTAGGGGCACTCCCCTGACATCCGGTGTCAGGGGATACTGGGCGGCATGCGCGCGAGCCGACTGGTCACCCTGCTTCTGCTGCTCCAGAACCGGGGCCGGATGACAGCCCAGCAGCTGGCCGAGGAACTGGAGGTCTCCGTTCGTACGGTCTACCGGGACATCGCGGCGCTCGGCGCGGCGGGTATCCCGCTGTACGGCGACGCCGGCCACCAGGGCGGCTACCGACTGCTCGAGGGCTACCGGACCCGTCTGACCGGACTGACCGCAGCCGAGGCGCAGGCCGCGTTCCTCGCCGCGCTCCCCGGCACCGCCGCCCAGCTCGGACTCGGCGAAGCGCTCGCCACCGCCCAACTCAAGCTGCGGGCCGCCCTCCCGGCGGAGCTGCGCGAGCACGCCGGGCGGATTCAGGAACGTTTCCTGCTCGACGCCCCCGGCTGGTACGGCGACGCGGACCGTGCGCCCCACCTGGCCGCGGTCGCCGCCGCGGTGTGGGCGCGGCGGGCGGTGGTCCTGCGGTACCGGCGTTGGCGGGCGCCGGAGGAGATCGAGCGGCGGGTGGAGCCGTACGGGCTCGTACTCAAGGCCGGCCGCTGGTACGTGGTCGCCGGCGGGCCGTCCGGCATCCGGACCTACCGTGTCGACCAGATCAGCGAATTGCGGTCGCTGGACGAAGAGTTCGCTATTCCGGACGGGTTCGACCTGGCCGCGCACTGGAACAGCTATCTGATCGACTTCCAAGTCCGGCGCCACACAGGGGAGGCACTGGTACGGCTCACCCCGGAGGGCGCCCGCCGTCTCGGTGTGACACCCGAAGGTCGCGGATGGACGGAGACCCGAGTGCCCATCGAATCGATCGACCACGCCCACGGAGAGTTCCTGCGGCTGGGTAGCGACATCGAGGTCATGGCACCGGCCGAACTCCGCGACCGCATCGCCGAGACGGTACGGACCTTGGCCACCCGCTACGCGGGGTGACCCCGGCAGCCTGAGCCAGATCCCACACGAACACAGAGCACTCGACCGGGTTCAGCCGCAGAAGACCTCCGCCCAACCCAAAGTATCGCCGATCAGGCACGACGAACCGCCGAACCACCTCCTGCGCTGCTGCCACAGGCCGCCGACGGCACGGTAATCGGCGGTGCCGAGCCGGTCGTCACCGCCCCCGTACGGCTTCGGCGCGCAGGGACATGGCATGCGCCGCACGCACCGCCGGGTCACCGGCCTCCAGCAGCTCGGCCATGATCCGGCCGTCGGGGACCTTGAACCTGACTGCTTCCGGGGCGGTCCCCATGCGCAGGACCCCGAGGCCCTCATGGCACGCCGCCATCACGGCGTAGAAGCGCATCTCGCGGTCGTACGCGGCCTGCAGGGCGGGCATGCTCCGCGGGTCGTAGTGGAGGGATGACACGGGCACGGCGTTGTACCCCTTGGGCACCTGCCCGAACTTTCCCCCGGCGGCGTCGATGTTCAACCCGTTCAGGCCGAAGGCGCAATGCAGCCAGCCCTGTTCCTCCAGGCGTGGCCACATGCTGTACGTCTCCGGCTCGACGGCGGAGGTCATCGCGCCGGCGACGGAGAACACCTGGCGTCGGACCATGGGGTGCGCGTAGATGCCCTCGACGTACGACCCCATGTGCTTGCGGTGGGCGTCGAACAGGGCGTACAACGCGGTCACGGCGTAGGACAACCTGAAGTAGGCCGTGGCCGGACTGAATTCCCAGCCCTTCTCGCGCGCCGTGAGCCGTCCGATGTCCTGGGCGAGCATCGTCCAGTGCGTCGCCATGACGTCCGCGTCCGTCTCGGCGAACCGTCTGAAGTACCGCTCGTCCTCGGGCGTGCGCACCACGTCGAGATCCTTCATGGCGCGCAACTGCGGGCCGTGTTGGCGGTAGACGTGTGCGGCTTCGTGGCCGATGACGTACATCAGGGCCAGGGACGTCATGGAGGCGACGTCGTATGCGGCATCCGGTGTGCGGATAACGGAATGCAGCGCCTCCAGTTCCTTCCGCCAGTCCGTACGCGCCCCCGCTGTCCCGAACAGCGGATGCAGTCCCCGGGGCAGTCGCCACAGGGACTCCCACTCGGCGTCCACATCACCGAGGACCAGCATGACCTTGCTCCCCAGCAGGTATCCGCACAGGAGGTCTGCGAGGACGTAGAACCGGCAGACGAGCCCGAGGGGAATCGTGATCACGTGGTGGTCCGGGGTGATCTCCTTGGCCCGGCAGGTGAAGAACGGGGAGTCGACCAGTTCCACGGTGGTCCGGACACCGATGGCGGTGTCGAAGGCCGACAGTTGTGTACGCATGACCATGAGCGAGAGTCGGCACGCCTCCACGGCGTCCTCGGACATGAACGAGGGGAAGCCGGCCGGGCTCACCGGCCCGCCCATGGCGTCGAGGAAGTCAGCGGCTTCCACTCTGCCCGTGTCCTTGCCCCCGCGTCCCGGTTCCGCACAGCCGGTGGAGTCCCGCATGCACGACCTTCACGGCCAAGACGGTGGCCGGCACGTCCAGCCCGAGCCGCGCGTGCAGGATGGCGTCGACGACGGCGGCGGCCAGCAGCCGGTTTCCCTCGCCGGGGTTCTCCGCGGCCCGCAACACGGCGGGATTCGCGCAGACGGCGTCGCGCAGCCGTCCCTGAAGGGAGGTGAACCACCGACGTGCGATGAAGAGGCGCTCCTCGTCGTCGTCCTCCCGGCTGCCGAAATCCTCGCCGATCAAGTGCCGGGCGATCAAAAGGTCGATCTCGTGTTCGGGCAGTTCCAGAAGCTCCGCCAGCCCGTTCGGCATGTTCCCCCCAGAGGTGCGCGTTTCCCCCAGTGTGCCGTTCACAGGCAGCCGGGCGGGGACGATTCGGCGAAACCGCCGCCTCCCTCCGACCGCCTCCACTGCCGGCGCGGGCGCACTCATTTGCGGCTGGGGACACGACTCCTACCCGGCCTCGAACGCGTGCGCCGGGCGGATGGGTGGTCCGCCCGCTCGGGTGCGGTTCGGCGTCCGCCTCGACCACGGCGTTCACCTCGTCCAAGGCCTGGCAGGCGCCGGAAGGCCACCCGGAAGTCGCCCTAACCGGGCGCATCGCGGGCGGTGAATATGCGTCACCGACAGCGCCGCCATGCCGACCAGGTTGACCCCGGCGACCATCGCTCCCGGCAGTCCGCCGACGAAGTCCACCATCAGCGCCTCGGCGCCCACCAGCCGCAGTACCTGCACCTGGTGGCGCCGGTGAGACGCAGCACGGCCAGTTCGCGGACCCGGTCGGAGGTCGCCATGACCATCGTGTTCGGCAGTGAGATGCCGGTGTAGAGGAGGGCGGTCCCGAGGACGAGGAAGAAGCCCATCCGGGCCGTCCGGTGCTGATCACTCTCCGGGTTCAGTAAGGTACAAACCGTTACTACGCAAGTCGCGATGAAGGGAAGCCGCATGGACCTCAGGACCGCCTTGGACCGCATCTTCCGCATGCTGGACGTGGATGGCGACGGCGTGATCTCACGCCAGGAGTACCTTGCCCGCCCGCGGCGGGCAGCGAAGCAGCTGGGACGCGACGCGGGAGATCCTCTCGTCTCCAAAGCCCTCTCGCTGCACGAGCGTGTCTTCGCGTCGATGGACGCGAACGGGGACGGGATGGTGACCTTCGAGGAGTACGCGGCCTGGGCAGGCGCCGAGGCATTCGAGGACGTGTGCCGGGAGGCGCTGGGGTCCTTGTTCGATCTCGCCGACACCGACGGCGACGGCACCCTTGACCGCACGGAATTCGCCCGGCTGCGCGAGGTACTGGGCAACAGCGCCGACAACGCCGCGGAGGCGTTCGACGCCCTGGACAGCGACGGCGACGGGCGCATCGACCGCGACGAGTACCTCACCGCGATCCGCGCCTTCGTCACGGACGGCACCTCGCCCATGTACGACGCCCTGGTCACCACTCGCTGATCTCCAACACGGGCAGCGGCTCTGCGGGCTCGACCGGAATCCTCGCAGCGGCGGGGTGAACAAGCCGGTACCGCAGACCCACCCCACGCACCCTCCCGCCGCGCCGGGGCGGCGGGAGAACAGGCAGCCACCCCTCACGGTGCAGCCGCCGCCGGCACCACAACACGGACAGCGACTCGTCACCACACCGCGCCGGCCAGAAAGCACGTGGCCACCACCGGGGCCAGGCGTGTCGGCGTACCGCTCGGTGCGCCCATGCAGTGTCGACGAACGTCGTCAAGCCGACGGGGAGTCGCCGAAGTGGTTCAGTGCGGCCCTGCTTGCACGAGTCTCGGCAACGATCACAGGCAGCTCTGGATCGCGGGCGTCCACTGAGGCGTCCGGGAACGGGATGGGCTCCCGGACAGCGGGAACCGCCGTGGGTGACCCTCCCGGCCACGCCTTGGGGCGCGGCGGCGTCGCGCAGCCGGCCCAGACCGGCCGGGTTGAAGTCGGTGGCCAAGACGGAGCCTTCGCGGGCAAAGCACAGTGCGTCACGGCCATGGCCTGCGCCCGGTTCCAGTACCTCGCGGGCATCGGCCGCTGAGGTCCGTAGCCGACACCCGGGCAGATTCCTCACCAGCAGCAGTGATGGCGTACCGGCCGTTGCGCGGCACGCCCCTCGCTCGGGTCTCGGTTCCAGGTGAGCACAGCCCCGTGTTGCGAGCCTGTCGGCGGGCACGAGCGAAGGCATGACTCTGCTCCTGCTGTTCCTGCTGCCGCTCGGCTTGGCCCTCGTGCTGCTCATGACCACCGAACCCCCGCGCCAGGGCCGACACCGCAATCACTGAACAGACCGGCGTAGGACCGCCAAGGCAGGGGCCAGGCCGAGGTCTCCCCTTCGGCCAGGGCTGAGGGCATGCCGGGTGCCTGCCCGCCAGGTCCCGGTCATCCGCCGGCTGTCATCGGTGAAACCGGGTCCCGGCTGTGTGGCGGTGTGCCTACTGGGCCCGGTGGAAGCGCGACGCCCTGCCGGACGGCGACAGGCGGCGCGTTCGCGGCGAGGAGCCCCCCGGAACCGAACAGATGCGCGGCGAACGCCGCGGCGTTGCCCGGCGTCCGCTTCGCCCGGCCTGCGCTCGCGATCCTCGCCGGGGTGTGCCAGGGGCCGCCCTCCTCAAGGGCGGCCCGCCATCCGACCTGGTGCGAACGGCGCGCACACCCTTCCTGCCGCCAGGAACGGGGAATTCGCCGACCGCCTCTCTCCCGCGAAGCGCACCGCGCGCCTGCGCCTGCCCCTGCTGAGCACCCAATAGCCGGACGGCATCCTCACCGCCACCTGCGAACGTACGCCGCCCTCACCGTCCTCACCGCCCTCGCGTCACGTGGTGGCGTAGTCGGACAGGGCGGGCTCCAGGAGGTCGAAGGATCGGGTGGCTTCGAGGGTGATGGTCTGAGCGATCCGCTCGTTGGGGTGGCCGGCGAGGGTGAGGTCCTGGATGCGGTGGAACAGCACGCGGTGGACGGCGCCGAGCAGTGCGGCGGCGGTTCGGACGGTGATGTCGTCACTCTGGGCGCCGGTGGCTGTGCCGAGCGCCTGGGCGAGGTGGTGTTCGCGCTGGTCGTGGAGGCCGCGTAGGCAGGTGCTCAGGGTGGGGCTGTCGGCGACCATGCGGGCGAAGTCCTGGCCCGAGAACCCCGCGATCGGGTCCCGGGTGGCGACGGCGCCGGCGAACGCGCGGCGCAGTGCGGCCAATGCCGACTCCCCCGGGTGTCGAGCCGCGACGGCGTCGGCCAAGGAGGTGGCGAACTGCTCTTGGCGGTCCAGAGCCAACTCTTCTTTCCGGGGAAAGTAGTTGGTGACCGTCTTCTTCGCGACCCGGGCCGCGGCGGCGATCTCGGCGATCGTCGTCTGCTCGAAGCCTCGGGCGATGAACAGTCTGGTCGCGTGGTCGGAGATGAGTCGCCGGGTCTCCTGCTTCTTCGTCTCACGGAGTCCGGGGGCGGCCGGGAGCGGAGTGGACATGGCCCAATCTTACCCTCGTAGCATTTTTACGTTGACCCCCTCTCCAGTCCAGGTTAAGTTACTACCGTCGCAAGTTTGCCACCGAAGCACATTTATTCGACGCCGGGCCACTGCCCCGCCTCACCCCACCGAGGGAGACCTGTGCAGTTCACCGCCTCCACCGTCTCGCTGACCGTCGACGACGTCACCGCCTCGCAGAAGTTCTTCACGACCCATCTCGGATACAACACGCGGCAGGCCGTCGACGGCTTCGCGTCCCTGTCACGCGAGGACGCCGTCGACATCGTCCTACTCGCCCGCGGCACCGAGGTGCTGCCACCCGAGCAGCGTGACCAGCGCGCTGCCGGCCTGATCCTGGCTTACACCCTCACCTCCGGCCTGGAGGAGCAGGAGAAGCTGCTGCGCGACGCCGGGGTCCCCATCACCATGCCGCTACGCCAAGAGCCGTGGGGCGAGCGCCTGTTCCAGGTCACCGATCCCAACAACGTGATCGTGCAGTTCGTCGAATGGGCCACCGCCGCCGAACACCACTGACCACACCCCGACGCGGAATGCCAAGCTTGCCCCCCATCCGACCACCGTTCACCCGCCCGCCGCCCACGACCGCGTGACGCACCGGACAGCGGAGCGAAGGAAAGGAACCCACGTGCGCAGACTCGTCCACTACATCGCCACCACTCTCGACGGCTTCATCGCAGGCCCCGACGGCGCGGACCCCACCGGCCCCAACGGCTTTTGGCCCATACCGCAGGACTACATCCAACATCTCGTGGCCGAGTATCCGGAGACACTGCCCGTACAGGCCCGCCAGGCCCTGTCCGTCACCGCGGAAGGCACGCACTTCGACACGGTGCTCGAGGGACGGCGCAGCTACGAGATCGGGCTCGCGGCCGGAATCACCGACGCCTATCCCCATCTGCGCCACCTGGTGTTCTCCCGGACCCTGACCGAGAGCCCGGACCCGGCCGTCGAGCTGGTCGCAGACGACCCGGTGGCGATCGTGCGCAAGCTCAAGCAGCAGGAGGGCAAGGACATCTGGCTGCTCGGCGGCGCCGAACTGGCGGGCTCCCTCTACGCCGAGATCGACACACTGATCCTCAAGCTCGCCCCGCTGACCATCGGCGACGGAATCCCGCTGTTCTCCCGCCACGCCGCCTTCGACCCACGCACCTGGACGCTCGCCGACCACACCGTCCTCGAAAGCGGCGCGATCTTCCTCACCTACACGCGCAGCAACGGCTGAGCGCTCTTGGTGGGCGGCACCTGTCCGGGGCCGCCCGTCGGCACACCCCGGACGAACAGGACCGGGCAGACACCCTGCGAGGTCCTCGCGAGGGGTTCGATGCTGGGGGGCGTCAAGCCCGCGCAGCGGTGGGAATCTCCGCCAGGCCCACGGGTAGCCCACGGTCGGTACATGCCCCGGAACCACGTCACCGGTCCGGGATCGACTGGGTGAGGTTCACCGGGTTGCCATCGGGGTCTTGGATGTGGGCAACACACTGTCCCCATGGCATGTCGTTGGGGCCGCCGCGGACCGAGCCGCCCAGCGCCACCACCCGGCCGAGCGTCTCGTCGACGTCGTCGACTCCGGTGCTGAGCAGGATCCGCGACGCCGCCCCCGTCCCCAGGCCCACCTTGGTCACCAGCCCGAGGTCGGTGTCGCCGATGCGCAAGCCGAGGTAGAAGACCGGGCCTTCCTTCGGCACCCGGAAGCGCGGCGGGCGCGGTTCACGCGGGCTTGCGGGCCAGCACCAGGCGCCGCCGCGGAGTCCCGCCCACGCCCGGCACGAGCACCCCGAGACGAGGCCCACGCCACCGCGCTGACCAGCCGCTTCGAAGAGGCGGAGGTTCAGTCAGCTACTCCACCGAAGTTGAGCCGAAACCCGAGAAACGACAGCACCCGGACACGAGATCCGGCGGATCCCAAGCACGGCGGAAAGCGAACGGTGCATGGCTCAGGGCAGTGCGGCCCCCTGACAGGTGTATTGACCCGCGGGGTTGTTTACGCGGCTGATGGGTGGGTTGCCGTCCAAAGCGGTGTGGCAGCGGTGGTGGTTGAAGGTGTGGAGGAAGTCTGCCAGGGCTTCGGTCCGGGCGCTGTCGCTGGTGTAGGGCCGCAGGTAGGCTCACTCGTCCAGCGGGGTGCGGTTGAAGCGTTCGACTTTGCCGATGGTCTGCGGCCGGTAGGCGCGGGTGAGTTTGCCGCTCACGCCCAGGTCGGCCAGGACGGCTTTCCAGGTCAGCCCCTTGCGGAGGCCCAGGCGTTGTCAGTCAGGACCCGCTCGATGCGGGTGATGCCCTGGGAGTGGAAGAACGCGGCGGCGCAGGCGAGGAAGCCAGCGCAGGTGGCGACCTCCTCGTCGGGGTGGATCTCGCTGTAGACCAGGCGGAAGTGATCGTCGACGGCGGAGTGGCCACAGGAGAAGCCGACGGCGACCTTCGTCTTCCGTCCGGCCGGACGGCCGAGGATCTTGTGGCCGCCGCCGTCGGGGATCCGGCCGAGTTTCTTGACGTCGACGTGGACGAGTTCGCCGGGACGCTCGCGTTCGTAGCGGCGGATCACGATGCCGGTCGGCCGGTCCATCCAGGCCAGCCGGTTGAGGCTGCGGCGGGTCAGGATCCGGTGGACGGTCGAGGCGGGCAGCCCCAGGATCGGGCCGATTCGGGCGGGGCCGAGCTTGCGGGTTCGGCGCAGGTCGCAGACTCTCGCCTCGATGTGGGCCGGGGCGCGGTGGGTGGCGTGCGCGGCCGGCTGGAGCGGTCGTGGAGGCCCGCGTCACCCTCGGCCGGCCACCGGCGGACCCATTTGTGGGCGGTGGCCCGCGATATGCCCAACTCGGCGGCCACGTGGGCGACCGGGCGGCCCGATGCCACCCGTTCGACCAGTAGGCGCCTACCGAAGACGGTCAGCCGGGCATTCCGGTGGGACACGAAGACCTCCGTTGTCGGCGTACACCTCACTGTGCCCAGACAGGTACGGCGAAACGTGCACACCTTACGCATGTGTCCGAGGCCCGTACGCCATGATCAGCGCTGCGGGGAGCGTCGGCTCAATCGGATGGTGTCAGCGGCTCGTCGTAGGGTCTTGGCAAGAGTCCCTGGCCCTTTGGAGTCCCTGTGCCGCACCCTGCTCGCCACGTGACCACTCACGCGGCCCCTTGGGCATTCTCCGGACCTGACGCCGCCCCCTATCTGGAGTCTTGGCCCACGTCGCGGCTCCTTGTTCAGCGAGGGGAGACAGAGCTGATCGTGCAGGAACTCAAGCCGTCGGCCGCGGCTTTGACCGTCCGCTTCCCGGCGCCCTGGCCGCGCCGGTTCGGCTCATGTGCGGTGTCGCCTGCCGCTGATCTGGCTGTCTTCGCAGGGCCGCACGCGCTCCGGGCCGTTGACCGGTCGGGGAGCGTGCAGTGGGAACTCCGGCACCGCTGCTGGGCAGGCTGCGTGGGGCACATGGACTTCTCCGAGTACGCAGACGATCGGGATCACCAGTACGCCGGCAGTGGCTCGGCCGGCTTCTCCGCGGACGGGAGGATTGTGTGGGCCCATGTCCGCGGCCCCCTGGCACATGAGGCCCCGGACGGTGGCCGCGGGGAAGCATGGCTGGTGATCAACGCCGCGGACGGCACGCTGCTGGCACGTGCCGAGACGGGGACGGCGGCGGCGGGTTCTGTCCACGTTCCGCACCCGGATCCCGGCCAGATGGGTCTGACCATCGGCGAAGGTCAGGATGGCTCCCCCTTGAGATGGGGACGCTGGGACGGTCACGCCCTCGTGGTCGACGACTTCGGCGACGAGGACCGTGTCCTGCTGGCGGTGAGCCCCACCGGGGACCGCCTGCTCACCGTGACCCATGACCAGGACATTCTCGCCGTTCATGAGGTCACTGACGGCTCGGCGGTAGCCGAGCTGGGCGCGGACGCGGTCCCTCGGCATCCCGCGATCGAAGAGGAAGCCGAAGACGACGAAGCACAGGCGTTCTTCGACTACGAGGGAGGCTTCCTCGACGAGAACACCCTTGTCGTCGGGACCGTCGAGAGCGACGAGGAGTTTGGCACGGGCCGGCACTGGCTCGTCGACACGGCCCGCATGCGACTGATCGACCAGATCACCTACCCCTTCGAGGTGTCAGGTCTGCCCAAAGCTCTCGGAGACGGCACCTGGTACACCGCGTCCGACCCCGACAACGCACTCCACATCTGGGCCTTGTAGCGGCGCCGCCCGCGGTCACGAATACCCAAACCCTGAGCACGTTCATCCGTACCTGACTGGGCACGTTCACGGGTACGCCGACATCCGTCGTGCAATGGGTTCCTGGACAGCTCCCACCACACCGGAGGTCTTCGCCATGTTCAAGACCCGCCGAGTGTCAACAACGCTCGTGATCACGTCACCTACGAGCTGTCCGGCCGATCATGTGGGGGGCCGGATGACGAGGGCTGCCGCGGGGAGCCCTCCCGCGGACGGGCGGGCGGCCTGACTGCCGGTCTTCTCCGGGATCGGTGCCGGATGGAGTGCCTGCGCGGGTGGTCGTGGCACGGTCCGTTGCTTTTGGCCTTGTCGGCGGCCAGGCTGTCGGGCGTCTTTCGGGGTCGGCCGGCTCGGGACGTGGGACGCGGGTCTTCTCCAGCACGAGCTCGAACTGGGTGCCGTCCATTTGATGCCCGAGCCGACGCCCCAGGCTGGCGGTAGTCACATGGTCGGGCGAACAGGTCCGGTGCGGGCCGCCCAGGGCAACCCGCACGTGTCGTGCCCCGGCGTCGGCCGCAGCGCTCCGGCGTCCCCGGCTCAGGGTGCGGTGGCTTCCCAAGCCGCCTTGATCATCCGGAAGACCTCGTCCACCGTGGCCTCGGGATCGTCCGCCCGGCAGGCCAGCGCGTAGGCGTCGATGGCGAACCGCGCGGTCGCCCGGCAGGCCGTCGCGCTTCGGGACAGGTGGGGATCTGCGGCCAACACCTCTGCCAGCGCCTGCGCGTGACGCAGGCTCATAGATTCCTCGTATTCCCGCAGGGCGGGTGATTCCTCGATCATGCGTCGGACGGGGTCACTGCCCTCTGCCGTGCAGTGCCGCACCAGGGCCTGGACCTCGCGGTGCAGCGCCGGGATGAGCGGCTCGTGCGCAGGCCGGTCGGTCACCGCTCGCGTGAGGCGCTGCTCGAAGTCCTGGTCGCGTTCGAACACCAGGGCCTCCTCCTGGCCTTCGCGGAGGCGGCCGGGTACCCGTCGGTGGTGGAGACCGCGCTGCGCATCATTCGCGAGGTCGGCGTGCGGCCCGGGCAGACGCTGCTGGTCAGCGGTGCGTCCGGCGGCGTCGGGTCGGCGGTGTTGCAAATCGCCCGCGCGCGCGGCATCACGGTGATCGGCACGGCCGGGGCTGCGAACCAGGACTACCTGCGCGGCCTGGGCGCCCTCGCCACGACCTACGACGAGGGCTGGGTCGAACGGGTGCGGCACCTGGGCCGGGTCGACGCGGCCCTCGACCTGGCCGGCTCGGGCGTGATCCGCGAACTCGTCGAGCTGACCGGGCACCCGCGCCGGGTCGTCTCCATCGCCGACCTCGGTGCGCCGCAGCTGGGCGTCCGGTTCTCCGGCGTGGCCGGAAGCGTGCCGGACGCGCTCGCCGAGGCCGTCGACCTCATCTCCCGGGGCAGGCTGCACATCCCGGTCGAGAAGTCGTACTCGCTCACCGAGGCAGCGGCGGCGCACACTGACAGCCGCGCCGGCCACACCCGAGGGCGCCGGGTCCTGGTGCTCTGAGCCGCGGCCCGCCCGGCGTCCCGCGCCGAACGGCTGGTCACTAGCGGGTGGTGAAGCGGCGTCGGAACCGGGGCGGTTACGCCTCGCCCACCAGGGCGACCGCGGCGCCCTCCGCCGAGATCCGGTTCAGGCCGTCGGCGTTCCCGGACGGGCCGGTCGCCGTCTGGTGCGGAGACGGCTGGGACAGTCGCCTGTCTCGCTCGTTGGTCCGGGCGTGGGGCGGGGTGATCTCACGGATGAGGAGTGAGAACGGCTGAGGCCGTTTCTGCCGGTCAGGAACAGGCGTTGTGGCAGGTGGCGGGACCATCGGCTGGTGATCGACGGGATTCCGCACCGGGCTCGGACGGGTGTTCAGCGGCGTGATCTTCCCGAGCGGTTCGGGCCGTAGAAGACCGTTTACGAGCTTCACCGGCTGTGGTCGGCTGACGGGACCTGGGAGCGTCTGCTCCAGCAAGTCCAGGCCGAAGCGGACGCGGCCGACGACATCGACTGGGACGTGTCGGTCGACTCCACGATCGTGCGTGCCAACCAGCATGCGGCCGGCGCCCGCACCGACCCGCCGTCGGCGCTGGTCTCAAAGGGCGGCTGGGAAGGGGGACACCAGGACGAGACGCCGTGGCAGAGCCTCGTCGCCCGCCTGGTGGAGGTGGTGCGGGAAGCGAGGGCCTGGGCCGCTCGCGGGGCGGGTTCACCACCAAAGTCCACCTGAGCGCGGACGGTCGCTGCCGCCCACTGTCCCTGGTCGTCACCCCGGGGCAGCGGGCGGACTACACGTACTTCGAGCCCGTGCCGGAGAAGATCCGTAAACAGCTCTCCCGACTGGACCACTTCGAGGGCCGCTCGTTCACCGGCTGGCACCGGCACGTCACCCTCGTCACCGTCGCCCACATGGTTGCCGGCCGACACGGTTTACCGTCTGCCGGCGGCCTGACGGCCCGGCCTTACTTCAGGTGCCGGGCGAAGAACCGGGCCGCGGCGTCCCCTGCGAACTGCGGGACGCCGGTGTGCCCGCCCATGTTGGCGTGCAGCGTCTTCTCCTTGGACCCGAAGGCGTCGAACAGGTCCAGGGCCGCCTGCCGGTCGTTCCCTTCGTCGTCCCACTGCAGCAGGACGTGCAACGGAATCGTGACGTGGCGGGCCTCCTCGAACATAGCTGCGGGCACGAGACTCCCGGCGAACAGAACGGCGGCCGAGACGCGCGGCTCGACCACCGCGAGCCGGATGCCGATGGAGATCACTCCCCCCGAGTACCCGACCGGGCCGCCGATCTCGGGCAGCGGAAGGAGGGCGTCCAAGGCGGCCCGCCATTCCGGCACCGACTCTTCGACGAGCGGGAGGACGAGGGCATCGATGATCTTCTCATCGACCGGCTCGCCGGCCTCCATAGCCCGGCGCAGGTCAGCGCGGGCCTGCTCGACGGCGACCAAACGGGGCCGGTCACCACTCCCGGGGAGCTCGATGGTGGCCGCGGCGAAGCCATCCGCCGCGGCGTGCCGGGCCCGGTCCGCCAGCCGGGGATACATCTTGCGCAGTCCGAGCGGGGGATGGCCGAGAAGGATCAACGGCGCCGGTGCGGATGCGGACGCGGGCGTCCAAAGGATGCCGGGGACGTCGCCGAGGAGGAATTCGCGCTCGAGGACACCGCCGTCGAGATGCTGTTCAGAAGTGAAATGCATGGTCGTGCCTTTCGGGAGCACTCAGAAACGGCGCTCCCGGACGACCTATCGCCCGACCGTGACCCCGGAGGGGAGCACCCATGTCGATACTGCGTTCACGGGTACCACCTCCTCGTTTTCTGCACGGCCTCAGGCAACGTAGCAGTGGGCTCGGTGGTCCGCAAAACGATTTCGGGTCGACCCCTACAACGGGTGCTGCCCGGCGGTGCGGGCGACACCTCGGGCCGGCAGGCGGCTCGCGCGCCGCATCGCGGACGCCGACTGGACGGCGCTGAACGCCTCGGACCGTTGTGGGCCAGGGCGCCGACCCGATGCACGACCGTAGAGGCGGTCACCAGCCGCGACGGAGACGTCCCCATCCGTACCAGGCAGGACGGACAGGGCCGAGCGGGCCCGCCCGGCGTACCCACCCCGGCGTGGCGGCCGGAGAAAGCCGGCCGCGTCAGGGCCGGACATCAGCGGCCGGTTCGTCGCGTCAGAGCACACCAGCCGGTCGCGGGCGCATTCGGTGAGAGAGATGCCAGTCCGGACGGTGGGCACGGGCGGGGAGAAGGAGCGGACACGCTGCCGGATGCCGCGGAGTTGTTCGGTGGGGCGTTGTTGTTCACGCCGTGGAAGGCGTTGCGGATGACGAGGCCGCCGGTCAATGCGGGGACAGCCCATGGCATCGCGGGCAAGGTGGCGTTGTGCCTTGTCGCTGTCGATGGGGCGCTTCGCCGCCCTCTCGGCGTCCTGCGCATCGGATGAGGCGGCGAGTTGTCGCCATGGGCGACCACCGCCGATGTATCCTCCACCACGCCCTCGGCCGCCTCAGGAAGATCGACACCGGACGGGCCGGTCACGGTCTGGTCGCGCAAGCGCGCCAGGCGGGAAGGCGCGCGCCATTCCGGCCCGACGTTCCGTGACGCCGCGTCACGCGGCTTGGCCGGACCCCAACCACCCCGCGACCCCAGTCTGACACTCTCGGGCCCGTACCCGACCTGCGATGATGACGGCATGCCAGATCCCGGGACCACTGCCGTCGTCATCGCGTTGCCCGATGCCACCCCGCTCCTCGATGCGGCGTGGCGTATCGACCCGGCTCTGGTGCGTCGTGGTGTGCCGGCGCACGTCTCGCTCCTCTACCCGTTCGTGCCGGAATCGGCGCTGACAGGTCAAGACGAGAACGGCGTGCGTTCCCTGGCGGCGAGTTTCCCGGCGTCTGATCTCCTCTTGGAGGAGCTCGTGACGGCGTCCGGCTTCGTCGCCGTCACCGTTCCGGAACTCCAACCGATCGTTGATGCCTTCCGCGCCCAGTGGCCCGGGTTGCGCCCGTACAGAGGCCGCTTCGGGGCGCGGCCCGCCGCCCATCTCACGGTCGCTATGGGTACAGACCATCCGACAGCCTCCGCCCGAGTCCGCGCTGCGGTCGGTAGCCTGCTTCCGCTGCGTACCCGTGCGGCTGCGGTCCAGCTGGTGGCGCTGACGGACGAAGGCTGGCGGCCGCGGCTCACCGCGCCGCTCGGCGGCCCGGACGGACGGTGAACACCGCCCGCCAGTCCCCTCTGGCCGTGCCCACGGCAAGAGGCCACCGTCACTGACTGTCGGCCAGTCGGCACAGCTGGACGGTGGGATCCCGGGAGTCGATGACATCATCCGGGTCGGGAGTCCGGGCATCGGCGCACACCGCGCCCAGCACCCTTAGACACAGCACTCAGTACCTCAAGCGCCCGGAATTGACGACTTCGACCCAGGGGCGCGACAAGCTCACTTTCGTCTCGTGGGCACCAGAACCGGCCAAGGTCAAGCAGAAGATGCTCTTCGCCTCCTCCAAGGACGAGCTCAGGCGCTCGCTCGTGGGGATCGCGGTCGAAATCCAGGGGACCGAGTACAGCGAGGTCGCCTACGAGTCGGTCCTCGACAAGGCGAACCGCGGGAACTGACCCGGCAGCACTGTCCGGCGTCCGCGCACCCTTCGGGCGCCGGCCGGAGCCGGCAGTCGCAGCAGGCCAAGGCGTACCCACCTCGCTGACGGTGCGGCGATCGTCGACGGCCGCGCTCTGAAGAGATCGCTCGCATCATGCCTACAGCCCGGGACGACGACAAAGCCGCCCTCCACACTCTGGCGCCCGACCTGGCCGCCGTTGCGGGCACCACCGCGTTGCTCCACCTGCGCGAGCGGGTTGTACCAGCCCCTGTGAAAGGGTCGCGTTCACGCACGGAGGAACAGGTCACCGCCTTCCGCCGCCGGCCGGACACCGCTCCGCGACAAGCCGGGACGACGGGGCACCTCACGGCCGTCGGCGAGCCACTGACGCTCCACCGCGTCGTAGATCGGCACATCGGACATCTGCCCCAACTCCACAGCGAGCGAGCCGAAGACCCACTCCGGAGGCGAAACGGTTCTCTTCATGCCCTGGGCAACGAAGGCCGCTCACGTACGTAGCGGCACGTGACTATTCCGTCATCTCCCCGCAGTCCTAAACGTGACCCGTCCCCTGACGAGCACCCTCGCCGTCTGATCTCGCACACAGTTCGACTGACCCACTCGTGCGAGTGAAGGCCGCGGACCGCCCGGCGGGGCACCACGATCAAGTGACGATCCCGACGCACCGTTTGTGTCGGTACTCCCGCCCCGAGGCAAGGTCCTCAGCGTCGGCCCCCGCTGCCCAGGACGGGAGCCAGGCTTTGTCCACCCACGTGTCCGGCAACTGGGGGCGCCCATGGCGTGCCAAGGCTCGACCGCAGAGTACGGCCGGCTCTACTCCGGCTTCGGACGCCGAACCAAAGCCCGTGACCGGAACCTCTGTGTTGCTCCCGGGCTTCGGCGGCCACACCGCCGGTTGGACGGCGAGACCTGGCCGCAAGATAGGTACCCGGATGAAGGAAGGGGCGCGGTATCGGTATGGACGACACCGACCTGAACGACCGGGAATGGGCCGCTGTCCGCCGTCTTCTCCCGCGATGCGGACCCGCAGGACCGAACTACCGGATGATGATCAACGGCTTGCTGTGGCAGCAGAGTACGGGCGGGCGCTGGCACGATTTGCCCAGCCGCTACGGTCCATGGCACCGATGCGCCGAACGACTGCGCCTGTGGAACATCGACGGCACATGGCAGAACATCCTCACCGTTCTCGCCGCCTGCCGCCCGGTCCCCCACGACACCCACGACACCCACGACGCCCACGGTGATCGCAAGGCCGGTGAACCGGTCGACGAATGGAACACTCCCTGGCTCAGGTGAGGCGCTCGCGGAACGCGGGACCGCGCCGACTCCGGAGGCCGTCGCCCGAGCGGACCCCGCCCGTCCGGTACCGGCCGGTCCCGGCGCGCAAGCCGGCCGGTGGAGGAACCACCGCTGCCAAGGAGCGCGACACCATGTCCACTGCCCATGTGTTCCACCCGGAAATGGGGGACTTCCGCCTCGACCTCGAGCGCCAGGGACAGGCTGCCCGGCACGTGCTCCCCGAGCGCCTTCTTGCGTCGAACTCGGCGTCGAAGGCTTCGGCGGTGCCCCAGCACATGAACCATGCCGCCCCCTTCCCAGCCATCCCGTGCCCGGGAAGGGCGACAGGATGGCGCCGACAGTCCGCAACGCCACCTGTCCGTCCGTCAGATGCGTTCGCCGACTGGGCCTCGGCCATGACTGCGGCGGCTCAGTCCAGGCGGGAGACCTGGTAGTGACTGATGTACCAGCCGTCGGTCGCCTGCTTCAGCAGTGTGCTGAGAAGGACGCTGAGAGTGGGCCGGTCGGTGAACGAGAAGTCGACGGACAGGTAGCCGAGCACGGCGCCGCCGTCGGCGATCCGCCTCGTTTCGAGAATCCGATAGGCGGCCGTCATCCCGAGGGGCTGGGAATCGTAGTACTCGGCGACGCCCTGCCGTCCCACCGCGTAGGGGTGCAGTCCCTGGAAGATCGCGTCCTCGGTGAAGAGGGACGCGGCCTGTTGGGGGTCGTGTGCGTCTACGGCCGTTTTCCAGCGGTCGAGCACGTCCCGCAGGACCGCTTCCCTGTGTGCCGCGCTGTTCAGCGAGGCCTCTTCTGACGGCTGAGGGCGCCCGCTCGTCGACGGTGTCGCTCGGCCGGACAGATCCTGAAGGCCCGGGTCGCTCGGGTGCGGGGACAGCGAAGTCACCTTGTCGTGCCGCCACACCCGCAGCGGCATCGAGGCGAGCAGCTGCTCCAACTGCTCGGCGTCCTCCGCCCGAAACAGCCCCCACGTGCGCCACTCGCCAGGTGCCAAGGGCGGCCGCCACAACCGCAACAGGTGCCCCTGGGCGACCAACTCGGCCGCCCGAGCCCCCTCCCGGACCCGGATCTCCGCGACCGCCTCCTCGGACGCGCCCTCCGGAACGCTGGTCACCATGTCGACGAGGAACTCCATGGCTGCCACTCCTCATCACGTCGCGCCCGAAGCAGACGCCGGCCGGTTCACCCAACGATCGGCGAGCACCACCGAGAAGCCCGGGAGGCACAAGTCGGTTCACTCGATGGAGGGAGACGGCCCTCATCGTCCAGCTCGGCCTCCACGGGTCTAGGAAGTCGTTTTCGTCCCATGTTTTCATCCGGGAAACTGACGTTTGGTCTGGGAGTCGGACTGCGCGGGGAGATAGCGTTCTCGGCAGTGGGGCAGGGGCCTTGAGGTCGGTCATGGCGAGATGGATCACGGCTTCGGAGCGTTCGCAGAAAGGTTTCGCAGTCGCGGGCAAGGCTGGAGCGGAACATGCCGCCCGATATGACAGCCAACTCCTTCCCGTCGGCGTGGGGCCAGGTGCTCAGAGCCCTTGGCAGAGACGAGGGTGCCCGGCGTAATCGGGAGGCACTACGGGCGGGATGCGGAACACTTCGTCGGGTGATCGTGATGCAGCCTGTCCTGGAGATATACGCACCTGACGGCTTCGACCTCTGGCCTGTCGCCGAGACCGAGCCGTTCGACTTCCTGCCCCTCAGCGGTGACCTCTCACCCGCTGAGGTCGGGACGGCGATGATGCGCATCGCCGGCTGCAATGACACCGACCCCGACGGTGACCGCCCGCCTCGTCCGGCCGAACCGCTCGCCTCGTTCCTTCACGGACTGCTGACCTTCGACCACCTCTTCGCGGCCGGCGGCCTGCGGGTCACCGACAACTCCACAGGCGTCACCTTCCAGCCCGCCTGCTGCGATGGACTGGAAGACTGGCGCGACTGGCACCAGTTCGTCGACGACGACGCCGTGCTCGGCTTCGGCCACGACCCCGCGTCACCGGTCGCGGAGCACTTCGGCGACACCGTCCGTCTCACTGTCACCGCCGAACAGAGCGACAGCCCGGTGATCGAACTGTCCGTCACCGAGCTCCGCCACCTGCTGGCCGGTGCCGAGCGCGACCTGGCGGACTTCCTCACGCTGGCGACCGATTGGGCCTCCAGGCACCTGCCTGATCACTGCGCTCCCGTAGCGGCCGCCCTCGCCCGCGTGCTCGACCTCCCCGCGCCCTCCATGTCTCCGGAGCCGTAGGCGGGCCACTGGATTGTCATCGTGTGTGACACGGCGAGCATGTTCGTGTCTACCTGCCTGAGCACTTCGACGTGTACGCCGACGACTGGTGTCCGAGCCGGACAGGGGATCGTCTCGGCACCGCTCATCGGGCCCGTCCCGCTACCGTCCGCCGCGAGGAGGCCGGGGCGGGGCCTGGCGGTGGCCGTCGGCCTTCCCTTCCTGTATGGCATCTCCCCGTGCGGACCGGGACCGCCACCCCGCGCCGGCGGCGCGAAGGATCGACCGACTGCCCGGGCTGGCGGTGAGCCACGGGTCCACCAGAGTGAGCCCGGGAGCGGACCTGTGCCAGGCAGCACCGAGCCTTTACGGTTTCCGGCAGGAACTCGGATGCCGCATGATCGAACGATGCTGGTCGAACTGAAGAAGGTCGCGAAGTTTCCCTGGAGCCCCTGGCTGGCCCACATCCGGACCCCGTTCGGAGAGACCATGGTCCGCTGGTGTGGTGACCAGACCGCGCTGCCGAGCGAATTCCACGTTGAGTGGACCGTCGACGAGGACATCGCCTGGGGGCGGAACGCGAAACCGGCTGTCGGCGTCGGACCGGGAGTCCGACCCGGCGGGCACTGCGTTGTCCTGCGTGGACGGCTGAACCTCACCGTGGACGGCGCAGCCGTGTTGGACTTCGGCGGCACGCAGATACCGCTGGACCTTGCCGATCCGCTGCCCGAAGGTGTTGCAGGCACGTGGGTCGAACTCTTCGTCGAGCGCGAGAAGATCGCTCTCTACCCGTACGAACTCTGACCAGGGATCAGTCGTTGGCCGCCGCCCAGACAGGCGAACACGACACCGCGGAGCTCGAATGCGGAGCTCAAGTTCTCGGTCCGCGCGCCGTACGACGCCATCGCCGGACCCCACAAGCCGAGGGTCACGGCACTTGGTACCGGACACCAGCGCCACCGCCGCCACCGGCTGACCTGATCGACGTACCAAGGCCACCCCGTATTGGGGGAGTACGCCGCGACGGGCCTGGTCGATGACGGCACGGGTGGCTGCCTTGGTAGACGAACGGCTTCCCTGGTTCAGATACGCCAGGACCGGATCCGGGCCGCCGCGTCGTAGGCGTCCGTGCGTCCGGAGTCGATGTCGCGGGCCAGGTCGACCAAGGCCCCGTAGGGTGCGTCGATGCCCTCACCTGCGGCGTGCATGTACGCCGCCGCCAGGCCCGCGCCGAACAAGGCGTTGCGGGCCGGGAGGGGGCGCAGTCGGATGACGGTGTGCATGAGGGCGGCGGCGCGCCAGGCGTTGTCGACGGTCGCGCCGATCTGGGGGGTGTTGACGCGGTGACGGCCGACGGCGGCGACCAAGGCGGAGAAGTCATGGATGGAGGGCTGCTTGGGCAGGACCTCGGCCTGGCGCTCGAGGAGCCAGCGGATGTCGACGTACAGGTCCACAGGTTCAGGCCGCCCGGCCGGGCGCGTCCAGGCGGGAGGGGGCGTCGTCGGGGAAGGCTTCGTCGAACGCGTCCGCCTGGTCGGCGAGGAAGGACCGGAACACGTCCGCGGCCTGGGCCAGACGTGGGTCACGGACCGCGTCCTGCGCGGCCTGCGTGATCAACGCGGTCACCGTGGTGCCCTCGGCTTCCGCACGTTCCCTCAGCAGCGCGTGCAGCCGCTCCTCGACCCGGATCGTCACCGTCTTCGACATACCTCCGAGTGTACAGCAGCGCGTAAAGCAAGCGCAGCGGAACAGGAAAACCGCTTCCGGCGGAAAGCGGGGCCGGCAGCTCGGATGACGCACACCCGGCGCGCATCACACGACGCCCATCAGCTGGGGCGCCGGTCGACTGCTTCGCGCACGCAGCTCAGCGCGGGTTCCGCATGGCGTGCGTACCCCATTCCCGAATGGTTTGGCATCCCCCGGCACACCCTGCGGTGCCGCCGGGTCACTCCTCGTTGAGCCAGCCGCATACGTAGTACTGCTGGTCCGGGTCCCGCTCGATGATCCATTGGTTGAGGATGTCGCCGGCAAGCTTCCCGGTCTCGGGGTCCCGCCGGGTGATCTTCGCTTCGACGCTGAGCTGGTCCATGTTCGGGGGGATCTCGTAGGGCTGGAGTTCCCAGCGGTCCACGAAGTAGCCGTTGAGGGCGAATCCGAGCAAGCCCGCGCGCAGTCGCGGGCAGGTGCCTCGGCGCAGGGAGGTCATGTCGTGGTCGGCCAGGCCGTTCATGTAGAGGGCGAAGACGCGCTCGATGGCTTGGCGGTCGAGGGTGGAATGTGTGGGCTTGGGGGTGGGGCCGGTACTGGGACTGAAAGTGGGGCTGAAAGTGGGGCTGGACGGGGTGGCCGCGGTGGGTGCGGCAGGGGAAGGAGACGGGGAGGGGTGGGTGGGCGCCGTGGTGTCGGCCGCGTGGGTGCGGCCGGCGGCGGCGTCGCGGGATCCGGAGTCGGGTAACCACCAGGGCATCGCGAGCAGGACGGCCGCAACGACTGCCGCCAGGCCGCCCAGCACATACTGCCGCCGCCGAGGAGGTCGGGCGGGGCCAGGCGCCGGTGGGGTCGGCCGTCCGGTTCCCGGACCGGCGCCCGGCGCCGCACCCAGCCGCAGTGTGGATGCGGATGTCGGCGCGGGGTCCGGCCGGGACGGCTCCGCCTCACCGGCCGGTCCGGCGAGCAGGGCGTACGCCTCCTCGGCGGTGAGGCGCTGCGCGGGGTCCTTGCGGAGCAGGCCCGTCAGCACCGGCGCGAGTTCCCCGGCGCGGACGGCGGTGGCAGGTTCCTCGGTGGCCACGGCGACGAAGACGGCCCAGGAGCCGGAGCCGCTGAACGGAGGGTGTCCCTCCACGGCGGTGAACAGCGTCGCGCCCAGGGACCACAAGTCGGATTCTGCGGTCGCCGGTAAACCGCGCACCTGCTCAGGGGACATATAGGCCGGGGTCCCCATGAGGGCCCCCGACCGGGTCAGACCGGGCTCGCCCTCCACGGCGGCAATGCCGAAGTCGGTCAGCACCACCCGGTCGCCTTCGAGCAGCACGTTGGCGGGCTTGATGTCCCGGTGGGTGACGCCCGTGGCGTGCACGGCGCGCAGCGCGTCCAGGACTTGCCGGCCGATCCTGGCCACCCGGGCCGGCGGAAGCGGGCCGTCCTTCTTGATCAGGTCGTCCAGGGAACGGCCGTGGACGAGTTCCATCACGATCCACGGGCGGCCGTCGTCGCCGGCTATCCGGTCGTGGACGGTGATGACCCCGGGGTGTTTCAGCCTGGCGGCCGCGCGCGCCTCACGGTCGAGGCGGCCGATCCAAGCCTTGCGCCGGGAGGCGTCGAGGTCGTCGGGGAGGCGGAGCTCCTTGAGGGCTACATCCCGGTCGAGTTGCTCGTCGTGGGCCCGCCAGACGGTCCCCATGCCGCCTTGGCCGAGCAGTTCGGCCAACCGGTACCGGCCGGCCAGCAGTCGTCCGCGATCGTCAGTCACACCCGGGAACCTAACCCAAAGCGCCTGGTCGCAGAACGGCCCCCCGGCCCATGTGCGATGCCGGGCGGCCGGTTCACGTTCGGTTCGACTCGGCCTGTGGTTCCCTTTCGGTCGCCTGAATTTGGGGACCGCGTGTGTTTCCGGTTCCGGTGCCGGTGCGATGGGCCCGTCAATGACCGCGACCGCCTCAGGGCGGGGCAGCCGGCCCTCCTGCCGTCCTGACGTGGCGTGCTGCCTGCCGACAGGCGTGCGAGGTCGGCGCGCCGGGTTCTCTGGACGAAGGGCGATCAGATCCTCGGCGTGACGCGGGCACATCGGCCAATCGGTCGACTTCCACGCGCCCTCAGCCAATAGACGCTGGTGCCGCCAGTCCTGCTCCGCGTCGCGGGACGCTGTGGAAACCATGCACGCCCCCCTCGCGCGGCCGTACCGGCGCGACGCGTTCGACGACCTGTTCATCCGACGGTCCTGAGGGCTCCTCACTTGAGGCACTCACCGCCACACGGTGACGGCTCAAGCCCTGACCCCGCTCTCGCACTCCGAGGGCCAAGATTGCCGAGGTAAGGGATTCCATCGGCTTGCAGGAGTTCGGCGACGGGATCCACCTGCTTGACCCCGCACTCCAGCACCCATCGACCTCCGCACCGCCTGGCACAAACGCCTCGGCCGACACCAGACCCGCCGAACCGCGGCAGCCCGTCGACCAACCAGCCACCGGAAGGCCTACGGCCCTCGGCTCACCGACCTCGCCGACCACCGGCTGGCGCGGCGGTCGTCGCGGCCGACGACGCGACTCGCGGCGACTATGCACTCAGGGTATACCTCTGGTGTATGGTCCCTCCCATGAGTGTTCCTTTGACGCTGCTGGGGCTACTTGAGCGCGAACCGAGCCACGGCTACGACCTCAAACGCGACTACGACGCCTTCTTCGGCCGCGGCAAACCGCTGCCGTACGGTCAGGTCTACGCCACCCTCGGCCGGTTGGCGCGAGACGGCAAGGTGGTGGCCGGTGAGGCAGAGCCCGGCGACGGGCCCGAGCGCAAGCGCTACGTCATCACCGAGGCGGGCGCGACGGAGTTCGAGACCTGGCTCACCGAACCGGTGGCGCCCGAACCCAACCTGCAGACCATGCTGTTCACGAAGGTCGTACTCGCCCTGATGCTGGGCCGGGACGCCCAGCAGTACCTCGACACCCAACGCGCCGCCCACATGCGGCGGATGCGTGAACTGACCGAACTGCGGCGCACCGGCCCGCTCGTGGACGCCCTCCTCGCCGACCACGGGCTGTTCCACCTGGAGGCCGACCTGCGCTGGATCGACCTGACGACCGCTCGGCTGGACGCCCTCGCCGACGAGGTGCGCCCGTGACCGCCCTCATCGAGGCCCGTGACCTCGCTCTCGCCTTCGGCGAGACCCCCGCCCTGCGCGGCGCCGGCCTGGCCGTCGAGGCCGGCGAGGTGCTCGCCGTCATGGGGCCGAGCGGCTCGGGCAAGTCCACCCTGCTGCACTGCCTGGCCGGCATCCTCACCCCCGACTCGGGCGAGGTGCGCTTCGACGGACGGCGCATCGACACCATGAACGAGGCCGAGCGCAGCGCGCTGCGCCGCGACACCTTCGGCTTCGTCTTCCAGTTCGGCCAGCTCGTCCCCGAGTTGACCGCCGAGGAGAACGTCGCCCTGCCGCTGCTGCTGTCCGGCACCCGCCGGGCGGCCGCGCTGGCCGAGGCCCGGCCGTGGTTCGCCCGGCTCGGCCTGGACGGGCTGGAGGGGCGCCGCTCCGGCGAGTTGTCCGGCGGTCAGGCGCAGCGGGTGGCGCTGGCCCGCGGCCTGGTGGCCCGCCCCCGGGTGCTGTTCGCCGACGAGCCGACCGGCGCGCTGGACTCGCTGACCGGCGAGCAGGTGATGGAGCTGATGGTGGGCTCGGCCCGTGAGCAGGGCACCACCGTCATCCTCGTCACCCACGAGCCGCGGGTCGCCGCGTACGCCGACCGCGAGGTCGTCGTACGGGACGGCAAGGCGAGCCCGAGCCCGCTGTCGACCGGAAGGATCGCCTCGTGATCGCCGTGCTCGCCTTCGCCGTACGCCTCGCGCTCAGCGGCGGCCGGCAGGCGATCGGCCGACTGGTCATGATCGCCGCCGCGGTCGCCATCGGGGTCGGGCTGCTGCTCTCGACGTTCGCCGCCATCAACGCCGTCGACCGGTCGAACCAACGGCAGGTGTGGCTGGACACCGGCGCTGCGACCCGTACCGAGCAGGCGTCGGGGGACCCGCTGTGGTGGTGGCCGCACGGCGACTACTACGACGGCAAGTCCCTCACCGAGGTGGACGTCGCCGCGACGGGCCCGGCCTCACCCGTGCCGCCCGGCCTCGCGCAGCTCCCGGCACCCGGCGAGTACTACGCCTCCCCGGCGCTCGCCAAGCTGATCAGCGGCACCCCGGCCGACCAGCTGGGCGACCGCTTCCCGGGCCGGCTCGCCGGCACGATCGGCGACGCCGCGCTGCCCTCCCCGGACTCGCTGATCGCCGTCATCGGCCGTACGCCCGACGAGATCAAGGGCGCGCCCCTGGCCCGAACCGTCACCACCATCGCCACCGCACGGCCGTCCACTTGCGACAACGCGTGCTTTGACCGGAGCGTGCGCGGTGACGCCATGACGCTCGTCCTGGCCGTGGTGGCCGGCGCGCTGATCTTCCCCGTACTGATCTTCATCGGCACCGCGACCCGCCTCTCCGCCGCCACCCGCGAGCAGCGCTACGCCGCGATGCGGCTGGTCGGCGCCACTCCCCGGCAGGTGTCGCTGATCTCGGCGGTGGAGTCCACGTTGGCGACGGCCGCGGGGACGGTGTTCGGCTTCGCGCTCTACGCCGCGCTGCGGCCACTGGTCGCCACCATCCCGCTCACGGGCCGGCGGTTCTTCCTCTCCGACCTGACGCTCGACGTTCCGCAGGCCCTCGCAGTCGCCGTCGGCGTGCCGGTGGCGGCGGCGATCGCGGCCCGGCTGGCGCTGCGCCGGGTCACCATCTCCCCGCTCGGCGTGGCCCGTCGGGTGACGCCGCGCCCGCCGCGCGCCTGGCGGCTCGTTCCGCTGGTGGCGGGACTGGCCGAGCTGGCGTACTTCGTCGGCCGCCGCCCGGCGACCGGGAACGGGCAGACGGCGGCCTACCTTCCCGGCTTCCTGGTGGTGATGCTGGGCCTGGTGATCGCGGGGCCGTGGCTGACCATGACCGTCGCCCGGGCGGTCGCCCGGCGCACCCGCCGCCCGGCCGCGCTGATCGCGGTACGCCGGCTCGCCGACGATCCCAAGGCCGGCTTCCGTGCGGTCAGCGGCTTGGTACTGGCCCTCTTCGTGACCACCGCGACCGTCAGCATCATCGGCACCATCAACCACAACCGCGGCACGCTCGACGGGGACCCGCAGACCCGCACGGTCGTGGAGGCCAGCGCCCCCAACGGGACGCCGCTGCCCGGGACCGTCCCCGTACGGCTGCTCACCGGGATCCAAGGGGTCCCGGGCGTCCGGGGCCTGGCGCTCGTCCATGCCAACCCCGACGGCATCGGCAAGGACCCGGCCGATCCGCGCCCGGAGGCGCCGGCGCTGGTGACCTGCTCCGACCTGGCCCGGACGCCGATGGTGGGCCGCTGCCCGGCCGGGGCGAGCGTCGCAGCCGTCGACGACTTCGCCTTCTTCGGCCTGCAGTCGCGCCCGAACCGGCAGTGGCCCGCCGCCGAAGTCACCGCGGACGCCATCGCCGGGCTGCCCGTACGGATGCTCTACGTAGCCACCGACGGCTCGACCGCGGGCATGGAACGCGTGCGGACCCTGCTCTCCACCGCCTACCCGCACCAGGAGGTCCGCACCGTCGGCGACTTCGGCACCGACCTCCAGCAGCAGCTGGCCAGTTGGCGGCAGCTGGCCAACGTGGTACTGCTGACCACGTTGCCGATCGCGGGCTGCAGCCTGGCGGTGAGCGTCGTCGCGGGCCTGTCGGACCGCAGGCGCCCGTTCGCCATCCTGCGGCTCACCGGAGCACCGCTGCGGCTGCTGCAAGCCGTGGTCGGCCTGGAGAGCGCGCTGCCGCTGCTGGCGGTATCGGCGATCGCGATCGGCACCGCCTTCGCCGCGGCTGGGATGTTCCTGACATCGCAGATGCACTACGGCCTGGTGTCGCCCGACGTGGCCTACTACGCGCTGGTCGCGGGCGGACTGGCCGCCGCGCTCGGCATCATCGCCTCCACCCTCCCGCTGCTCAGACGCATCACCGGCCCCGAAGCCGCCCGCAACGGCTGACGCACCTCTGCTTCGCCGCGGTCACCGCGGGCTCGTGGCCGCACGCCACGGCGGTGCGCCGATCACCGCCGATCCGGGGTCGCTTCTGCCCGCCGGTGATGGTGAGGCACCCAAGAGGGCGGAGGCGGCTCCGGCGGCGCGGGGCCGTGCGGCTGACGGCCAAGGCGTTGGCGTTGCCGATCAGCAGGCCGGGGCCGGAGGCCAGGAGGAACGGCACCGCGCAGACGACGGGGAGGCCGGGCCGGCCGGGCGGTCCGGTGGCAAGGCGGGGCAAGCGAGGGTCTGGAGCATCGGGACCGTGACCCGGGGCTGATGAGGATGTCCCCGACCATCGCCGCCCTGACGCCCTGGATGAGCAGTCCGGAGCCCGAGCGCTTGAGCAGGAACCCGCAGGCGCCGTCGTGCAGTGCCGTGCGTACGTAGTCCTCGTGGTCGAAGGTGGTGACGACGAGACGCGCATCGGGTCGGGAACGCCGGGGCCCGCGAGGCGCCGGGTGACTTCGAGGCCGTCCAGGCCCGGCATCCGGATGCGGTGGGAGGCGAGGACGACGTCCGCAATGGCCAACCGGCGGCGACTGTGAAAATCCCTGTCCGATCACCGGAGCACGGTGATAGACATTCGGCGTGGAACAGAATCTTGAGTTCTCTGAGTTGCTTCGACTGATCGATGAACGGTCGATCGCCTTCCGCGCCGCGGTCGCCGCCGCGCCCAGTCTCGACGCACAGGTGCCGACCTGCCCCGACTGGACGCTGTTCGATCTGGTGAAGCACCTGGGTGGGGGAGACCGTTTCTGGGCCGCCATCGTCGGCGCGGGGCCTGCCGACGCTCCCCCGGCCGAGGCCGCCGCTGCGCGCGCCGCTCTGGAAGTGCCGCGGGAACGTGAGGCCCTGCTGGCCTGGCTGGCCGCGTCGACGCAGCTTCTGCTGAGCGCCCTGCGGGAGGCGGGCCCGGACGCCGGCTGCTGGGCGTGGTGGAGTGCCCTGCAGACGCCGCGGACCGCCGGCGGAGTCGCCCGGCACCGGGCCCAGGAGACCGCGGTGCACACCTACGACGCCCAGCTTGCCGCGGGCGCCCCGCAGCCGCTGCCGGCCGAGGTCGCCCTCGACGGTGTCGAGGAGTTCCTGTTCACCTGCGTCGCGACGCCCAGCGCCTGGCCGCACAAGCCCGCGGCCTTCGACTTCCACACCGCCGAGGGCCGCTCGTGGCGCCTCACGGTCGACGGCGACGGCGCACGCTCCACCCGCATCCCCGCACCCACTGCCGCGACCGGCGAGGACTCGGACACAGCCGGCGTCTCCATCCACGGCACGGCCAGTGACTTGGTCATCTACTTGTACGACCGTATCCCGGCCGACTCCTTGCACGTTGACGGAGACGCAGGGCTGCTCGATCTGCTCCGCGCCTGGGAGCCGGAGGAGTAGGACTCGACTTCCGCTCCCTCCCTAAAGGGAGGGGATTCCTACTACGGTCGGCTGACCGTCTCGGTGGGTTTCCGCTTCTTCGCGCTGTGCAGGGACAGGTCCCGGTCTTGCCCCCGCTCGACAGGCCGATACCGCAAGTCATGCGGCTTTGGCGGCGTTTGACCGCCGCGTTGATGTCCCGGTCCAGCCACGTCCCGCATGCCTGGCACTGCCAGAGGCGGGACGTGGAGGGGCTTGGGGCCGTCCTTGACACCGCACCGCGAGCACACCTGAGAGGTCGGCTCGAACCGTTCGACGCGTACGAGGGTGCGCCCGTACCGGGCGGCCTTGTACTCCAGCATCCTCACGAACGACGACCACCCGGCGTCGTGAATCGTCTTGGCCATGCGCGTGCGAGCGAGTCCCCTGACCGCTTGGTGAGTGCCGGCGGCAGGCCGAGGACGGCGTCGGCGGCGTGGGTGATGTCCTCGCCGGCCAGGCCGTCGCCGCCGGTGAGGAGCTGAACGAGCCGAACCCGGTACCGGGCGGCCACCGCGAGGCCGTCGCGCTTCGGCTCCATGCACCACCCGGCCACCGGGTGCCGGAGACGCCGTTCCAGCCCTGAGGCCCACTCGGCGAGCTCGTCGGCGTCGAAGACGTTGTCGAGGAAGAGCATCGGCACCGAGTGCGGCACGTCGCCCTGCACGGCCCCACCCGCCACCTTCCCGGTCGGCGACTCGGCAAGTACGTCGTCCGGATAGGCATCCTCATAGGCCGCGATGGCGCGCAGCAGCCCGTCGTACTCGTCGTCACCGAGCGGGGAGGGCCTGTCGCCGTAGTACGCGGCCGACGCCGCCACGGCGGTGTCACGACCTCCACGTAGGCGGCAGAAGAGAGCAGGGCACTGATTTCGGCCACGAAGGTCATCATCCTGCCCCGCATTGGCAACGCCCAGTCCGACCTGGACTTGCCGCGGCACGCGAGCGACTCACCCTGCGGGACGGCGGGAACGGCAACGGCCGGCTGATCGGCACCGTCCTCGCGGTCGATCGCCCGGACGGAACGGCTCTCGGCGGGTGCCGCCGCAGATGGCGCCCTGCGGAGATGCCGCTCGTTCCGACGGGTGGCGCAATTCATAGCGTCCGGGCTTACAGGGGTATTGTCGTCCGGTCACGGGCGGCAATCGGACGTCTGTTCAACCCCGGGGAATCGACATGACTGATCTGAACTCGCTGCGGGCAAGCCTTGCGTCAGGTGAGCACGAGTTCGCCGACACCTTGGCCTTCATCGCCGCGCATTACGAGTACCAGCCCCAGGCGTTCCGCAACGGCGACCTGGAGAATGCCGCCGGCGAGAACGAGGGGTCCTGCAAGACGCTGGGACTGGCCCTGCTGGAAGGGCTGAGCGACCAAGAAGCGCTGCTGGCATTCGGTGAGCACTACCGCAGCGTGCTGGCGACGCCGAACGACACCGATCACGGCAACATTCGCAACCTCATGGCCCATGGCCTGGCAGGGGTGAGCTTCGCCGGGCAACCGTTGGCCCGCAAGAGCTGAGCGGCGACGTCCGGTCGAGCACCAAAGGTCACGCCCACCACCCCGTCCTCAAGCCGCCGCCCAGCACCCTCTCCGTCCAAGGCCGGGACCCCGCGCGGAGATGCAGAGTGCCTGAAGCAGCCTGAGGGAAGCTCACTGCGATCAGGTAGGCGGCGCTACCCCGACGACAGTCCGGGCCGGCGAGGAGACGCCTGAGTTCCAACACGACGAGGGCACCTCCCACTCCGGGGCGCGAGGCACTGCGATCGAGGGTCTTCTCCATGATGTGCACCACCTCGCACTCCGTGGATACCGTTCCGCCAGTACCTCCTGCATGCGTGCGCTCGGATGGTGGGGGCCTGTGCCCGTCGACGGTCACAGGAGGTGGTGCAGGGCCATCGCCATCATGGTGAGCGCGCCGACCATGAAGATGCCGCCGACCAGTTTCGGCAAGACGTCGTTGACAAACTGGTCGTCAGGGCGCTCCCGATGAGGGATTCGACCGGTGAAGATGCACCAGCCCAGCACGAAGCCCCCGGGCGCCATAAGCGCCACGACTAGATTAGTCATGCATTTCCCCCTTTACCGCTGCGGTGGCCAGGGCAGGCAGGCAGGCGGTGTAAGTAGCGTGGAGCGCGGCCATCGACGGTAGCGGCGGCACGCGGATCACGTTCAAGATGCGTCGCTGACGGCGAGAGGTTGCGGCGGTCCCCTGCACTGCCGCAACCTCCCGCTGCCGACGCAACGTGGGAGTGGTCGTCACCGAAGACATGCCATCACCCGTTGGAACACCAAGAACCCGCGCAGAACGCCCGGCCAAGGAACTCCGCCAGTTAGTACCGGAAGCCTGTGGCCTCCTGGCGGAGCCCGCGGATCAGCTCAGGCGGGCGTCGGCGTATACGGCCATCGCGTCGCGCTGGTAGGTGGCAAGGCCCTCGGCGATCTTGTCGAAGTTCTGGCGGAACTGCGGGTCATCGACGTAGGTCTGGGCCAGTCCCTTGTAAGCGGTCGCGTTCGGAGTCCAGAACCGGCAGACACCCCGGTAGTGGGCATCGATCTCCGCCTGCACCGCAGGATCCGCCACCTGGGTGCCGGCCGCCATGAACTCGGCGATGCGGATCATCTGTGCCGTCACCTCACGCTGCCACTGCTCCATGTCCTCGGCGGTGAGCGTCTCGATGACCTGCCGGGACTGCTCCCACGCCTGCGGCCACCGCTCGCGCGCCTCGTCCGACTGGCGTGTGCCGTCGAATCCCTCGAACAGGTTCTCCGGCCTGTTGATCTTCTTCATGTCGTCCTTGACCCTTGCTTCCTCGAGTTCGGCGATGGTGCGGGCGACGGTGCGGGCCAGCGTGGCCAGGCGGTCCCGCTCGGCAACCAGCCGCAGGTGGTGCGCCCGTAGGGCCTCCACCTGGTCGACCTGCTCCGCCAGCACCGCACCGATCTCCACCAGTCCAAGGCCCAGCTCCCGCATCACGAGGATCTGCTGCAACCGCAGCAACTCCCCCTCCTCGTAATAGCGGTAGCCATTGCTGCCGACCCAAGCCGGAGGCAACAGGCCCACCTCGTCGTAATGGCGCAGCGTCCGCGACGTCACTCCCGACATCCGGGCCACCTCCGCGATCGACCAAGCCATCACCGTCTCCCATCCCGACCGGACTGTCCGGCCACACACGACCGTAGAAGTTGACGCAACGGCAAAGTCAACCTTCCCACCACGCGCGGGGACACCACACCGACGTCCCTCCGCAGCAACAAGCAACACTCGACCACACCTTGTCGCCGGAAGCCCACGCGCGTATTCCCGGGCGCAGCGCCTACTTGTCCGCCTCGCACGTGGACTTACGGGTGGCACGCGTGGCGCACTCGTAGTGCGGACAGTCCGAGGGGCAGAAATTCGCCCCGTTCGCATGCAGGGGTGAAGCGGGCTTCCCGTCGTCGCCCGGTACGCCATCAACACAGACGAGACACTCACGTGACGGAGATGCGGAGCTACACCTACAGTCCCCGTTCCCCATTCCCGCAGGGCGCACTTCACCGGGCTGAAGACCACTCGGCGCCTGGTTTTTCAGCGGTCCGCGAGTGCGCGGCGAGCGGATATGCGTACCGTTCTGACCGTTCGGGGGACCACATGGCGCAGCAAGGGACCATCGCGATAGAGCACATGGATGGATCGGCCGCTGTGCAGAGCGAGGGCGCGTTCAAGCTGATCCCAACCCGGTTGTGCCGGGCGCTATGCAATAACGGCATCGAGGTCGAGGCCGGTCAGATCACAACTCGCCGCCCACAACCGCGCCGCGATCGAGGTGTCGGCGAGGTGGTCCCACACCGGTTCGCTTCGGGGCTCGCCGCGCAGACCGAAGAGGCGCGGCCCCCACAACTGGCCTCCCCGCACGATCGGGTCGAGCACGGCCCGCACTGCGGGCCATGCGCCGGCGTCCTTGCCTTGGACGACGAGGGCCGCGGGTGCCGCGCTCAGCCGTGCGCCGAGAGTTCGCGCATGGAGTGGTGGCCGTGAGGGGGTGAGAGAGTCCAGCGCGCCGCCCGGATGGACCACCACGCTGGCCACCGTGCTGCCCGCGACGCGCAGCCGACGGTCGAGTTCCACGCCGAAGTACATCTGCGCCAGCTTGGAGCGTCCGTAGGTGCGCTTGGGCCGGTAGTCCTTCCGGGACTGCAGGTCGTCCGGATCGAGCCGCTCGGACTTGGCCGCGAAGCTGCCCATGGTCACAATGCGGGCTGTCGGCGCGGCGGACAGCAGCGGCATGAGCCGCTCGGTCAACGCGAAGTGCCCCAGGTGGTTCGTACCGAACATGAGCTCATGACCGTCCGCGGTCGCCCGTCGCGGCGGGTCGTCGAGCGCGACGCCGGCGTTGTGCACCACCGCGTCGAGGCGTTCCACCTCAAGTGCTTCCACCGTCGTTGCGAGCGAGGACAGATCGGCAAGGTCCAGTTGCACGGACCGCACTCGGGCGCCCGGGACACGCGTGTGGATGGAAGCCATCGCAGCCTCGGCCTTCGTGGTACTCCGGCTGCCCAATATCACGACGGCCCCGGTTGCCGACAACTGCTCCGCGACGAAGTACCCGATGCCGGCGTTGCCCCCGGTGACCAGGAACACGCTGCCGTCGGCACGCGGCAGTCGTTGGACATCCCAGGGCGGAGTGGAAGGCGTGGACCACATGGCGAGGGGCTCCCCTGCTGGCGAGGCTGGTACGGCCGCCCTGTTGGGCGACCCGACACCCATGGTTCCAACAGCCACCGACACATCGTCTACAGATCACCGACACCGCGAGGCACTCGGCGGATGACCCGGCTAGCGCGCCACGCGGTAGCGGAGGTAGACGACTCCTGAGCCGAAGGTGCGGGTCTCGACGAGTGCGAGATCCACCCGCCGCTCGTGCCGGGGGAAGAACGGAACGCCACCGCCAAGCAGCACCGGGTAGACCCTGGCCCGGTACTCGTCGATCAGACCCAAGGCGGCCGCCTCGGCGGCGAGAGCCGCGCCGCCGATCGCGATGTCACCCTCTACCGGCTCGGCCCGCCACCGCTCGATCTCCTCCGCCAGGCCGCCGGAGGCCAGGCGGGCATTGCCCTGGACCGCCGAGAGCGTGGTGGAGAACACCACTTTGGGGAGCCGCTTCCAGATCGCGGCGAATTCGAGCGTTGAGAAGTCGAGCGATGGATTCTGATCGGCGGTCTCCCAGTACAGCATCGTCTCGTACAGACGTCGTCCCAACAGATGGACGCCGACCTCCCGCACCTCGTCCGTGGCGAGGCGAAAGACCTCCTCGTCGGGCTCCGTCCATTCGAAGCCGCCGTCCGGCCCGACGATGTAGCCGTCAAGTGAGACACTCATCGAATAGGTCACGCTGTGCATCGGAAGTCCTCCTTGCTGACGGGTTCGACGGTACGACTGCCGGACGCCTCAGGACTCGTCGCGACTCGCCGCACCCCGCGGGCAGAGTCACCTCACGAGATCACCTCGTAGAAATCCTCACTGGCCTCAGCTATCGGCCCCGTCCGACCATCGGGGATGCACAGCCATGCGCGGTGGCCGCAACGGCTCATCCTGGCGATCGCAGTGACGCTTCGTACGCCTCGCACATGGAGGCATGGATGCGTCCCATGTCATTGATGTGGTAGCCGTTCGCCCGGGCCTGAGCCGCATCGATGCGGTCTCCACTTCCAGTCGGCCGAGTACGGCGCTCAGGCAAGTGCGCCGGCGGCGAACCGAAGCGTCGAGAGCCGCCGGACGATGTCAGTGCCGGGACGCTCCACGTGTCTGGTCGGCCGTCGCGAAGCGGTGCTCCGTTGGCTTCAGTACGTCGTAGAGGTGGCCGAAGTAGTCCGTCTCCGCCGTTCCGGCGAGTACCGCCAGCAGGAACTCCAAGCACCCCATGTCGTGGTGCTCCCATAGCGGGCCCCGCCCCTCGTTGTAGAGCACGGTCCACTCATCGGGATGCCGACCGGGCCGCGCCAGCCAGTACAGGAAGGCCCCCGTCCCCTCCTCGAATGCCCACGGCAGGACCCGCGCCCCTGCCTCCATCAGGCCGGCGGGCTTCGCCTCGAACTCCCAAAGGCCGGCCAGGATCTCGTCCCGTTCCATCGTCTGCGCGTGCAGGTTGCAGTCGTCGTCGGCGGAGTCGGGGACGAGCAGCCGGATCGTCTCGTCGAAGACGCCGCCGCCGTACGTCTCGACCAGCCGCTTGTAATCGGCGGGCAGAGCTACACCCACGGCACGCTCGATCTGCGCCCAGTCCACCGCGGGCGGCGGATCGGCGGGCGGCGGGCAAAGGCGGACGAGGGCATCGAGGTCGGTCACGCAACGGACGCTACTGGAACCCCAGCCGGTGCCCGCGGGCGGGTCGCCAGGGCACGCAAAGATCCGTATCGGCTCCTGTCGACAAGCGCCTCACCCGGGAGCAGTTCGGGCGGGAGGAGACAAGGCGTGCGCGATGGACGCATTGAAAAGCGGCGACGTCGGCGGCTGATCGTCTTCATGGGAGTGCCCACCTGCGCCACACTTACCCTCGGTGGTGGCGCCTGGCTCGCGGGTCTGCTGTAGCGGTGCTGAGGCGCGCTCCGCACTTTTTTCGAAGTTCGGCGGTCTGCGTGTCGAGAGCGTGCCACCGGCTCCCTCCCGGGGACATCAGCGACCACCACCGGCCGCACGAGGATGAAGGAGAAACCGGCATGGCGATTCAGCGGATGGACAACGTCGGCATCGTCGTCGAGGACATGGATGCCGCCATCGCGTTTTTCTTGGAGCTCGGCATGGAGCTGGAGGGCCGGGCGGAGGTTGCGGGTGTCTTCGCCGACCAGTGCACCGGCCTCGACGGCGTCCGCTGTGACATCGCGATGGTCCGCACCCCGGACGGTCACAGCCGGCTCGAGCTGGCGAAATACCACAGCCCCGCGGTGATCAGTGCCGGGCCGCGCAACCGGCCGCACAACATTCCGGGCACGCACCGCGTCATGTTCGCCGTTGACGACATCGAGGACACGGTTGCCCGCCTACGCCCTCACGGCGCCGAACTCCTCGGCGAGATCGCCCGATTCGAGGACAGCTACCGGCTCTGCTACATCCGCGGCCCGGAGGGCATCATCATCGGACTGGCCGAGCAACTGCGCTGACGTCGTTCCCCGAGTCCCGAAGGTCTCCCAGGTGGAGTCCATCCGCCGAACCCGGGTGGTGCTCCGCGCCTTGTGCCGTTGGTCGCACGCCGGACGGCGTGAGTGCCGAAGTCCTCGGCGCCAGGGTTGCGGCCGACGCCTTCCTGCCCCAGCTGCGGGAGCCTGCTGTTCACCGGCCGCGGCCTCGCGCTGTTCCCTGTCCGCAGTACACGTCGCTGTCCGTCGGCAAGGCCGCGCTGCGCGCGTACAGGTTGAGGTATGCCTGGGCGGTCGGGGCCACATCGAAGCACCGAAGATCATCGCTCCGACCGATCCGATCATCCGCCTGTCGGCGGCCTGCGTCTGCGGCTCGCACCTGTGCCCCTCGTGCCGTCACCCCTGCACACGGATCGCGGACGGGATGACCGGTCGGCGTCCGGCTTCACAGGTCGATGCCCGTTTCTTCGGCCAACGTTTGCAGGAGGCGGTCCTGGAACGCTTCGTCGTGCACTGCCCGGTGCGGCTGCATGCGCTCGCCGTGATACCAGTACCCGCCGGTGGTGAGGGCCTGGGGTTCATCGCTGGAGACGAGCCACTCCTGTGTGCGATGCCCGAGCTCCAAGTCGTCCGGTGCGGCCGGACCGCCCATTTTGGTGGGCACCCAGCCCGGATCGACCGCGTTGCTGAGCACACCGGGGCGCAGGCGTGCCACGGCGGCCGCGAGCGCCGTGACGTACAGCTTGCTGTCGGAGTACGAGCCCGCGCTGTCGCCCCGCCAGTCGACTCCGTCGAGCCGGGGGTGTCCACCGAAGTGCGAGCCACTGCTCAAGTAGACCAGCCGTCGCGGTCCGCGCAGCAGGGAAGTGAGCAGGTACGGGGCGACGATATTGACCGGCATGACCGCCGGCCCGCTCCACACGCCGGCGTTGTGGATGACCGCGTCCAACGGGCTGGTGGCGTTCAGCTCGGCGGCGATGCGCTGAACGGCATCCCGCTCCGTGAAGTCCCCTGTGACGAGGTGCGCCCCGCGCGTCACCAGTGCTGCCAGGCCCGCTGCACGTTCTTGGTCGCGGGCGTGCACGACGATGTCATGGCCCTGGGACAGCAGCTTATCCGCGGCGGCACGTCCGAGACCGTCCGTGGAACCGGTGACCAGGATCCGACTCACGAGCGCACCGCCCCTGAGGCCCGCACCGTCGGAGCTTGGCGCCCGGAGACAGACATCGGCGCGGTCCGTGCCGCGGCTCGCGGCCCGGCAACGCCGTCAGGCGCTCGGACGGTCGTCGTGTTCTGCTCGCCGGGGCCGGGGCCGGTAGCGCCGTGAGCCTGCGTGACTCCTCGCACGGGGACGCCTCCCTTCGTTCGTGGTCGCCTGCTCAAGGGTGAAAGGCACCGCCGATCCGGGCGCTGCGGCAGGGCCGCCTTTTGACGGTGCCGTGATGGCGCGGAGCTCGTCCATGGCGCAATAGCCGTCGGCAACCTGATCCAGCGGCCTCCGCGTGCACCTCGTCCGAGAGGCGGTCTCGTAGAGCGTTCTCCACAGACCGTCAATGCCCGGCGCTCACCCCTGGGACGGGGGCGTGATTCCGGCGGGTAGCGGAGCGCAATGCGAAGGCCAGCACCACTTCGAACACGCCGAGCAGGACGAGCCACAGGCCCAACAGCCGCGTCAGGGCGACCGCCGAGTCCACCGGGAAGCAGAGCACCACGATTCCGGCGACGGCGCCGAGGGCGCCCAGGCCGAAGAGCAGGCCGCGATGCACGAACGCGCGGTTGGCGATCGCGACGTACGCCGTGAGCACTCCGGTCAGCAACCAGAACATTCCGACGATCAAGGACAGCGCGGCGATGGTCTGCATCGGATGCCGCAGCACCAGGACGCCCGCCAGGAACGCCAGCATGGCGATCAGTATGGCCGCCAGTCGGCTGCCGCCCCGATCGCTGCTGTGCGAGAAGGCCGTGACGAAACGGAAGCCACCCGCCACCAAGAGCTGCAGACCGATGATCACGGCCAGGATGTGCAGCGTCTCATCGGGCCAGACCAACACCAGAATGCCCGGGACCAGGTTCGCGAGGGCGAAGCCGAGCGCCCAGTGCCATGAGCTTCCGACCTGTTCGAGGAAGTCCTCGGGGTCGTTCTGCGTGTGCGGCGGTGTCGCGTCGGGGGATACGGTCATCACGCCTCCCGGGCCGGTCGGACGGCCGGCCCGTAGAGGACCTCGAAGCCGCCGGACATACCTCGTCCACCTTGAGCCCATTTTATTCCGCAGTGGTGTACTTCGCCGCTCCGGCAAGTGGGCCCATGCGCCAAGGCCGGGGGCGGGGCGGACCCCCACGTCCCGGTGTCCACGGCCATGCGCCGATTCGACCTCGCACACAGAGTGCAGGTTCCGCCTGCGGGGCCCTTCCACGAACTCTCAGGAGGGGTTTACCGGGACCAGCCCTCACGGCGCGGGCGCTCGCGGGATCCGACGATCGCGCAGCAGTCCGCGAGGGGCCGCCTGCACGCACGGCGGAACAGACCACCGCCCTCCAACGTCGGCCGCACACCGCTCCAAGACAAGCCGAGACGACGGGGCACTTCACGGCCGTCGGCGAGCCACTGCCACTCCACCGCATCGTAGATCGGCACCGACCGCCTCTCGCACGAACGACGCCGCCGACCACGCCGGTTCGTGTGGTTGCCGGTAGGACCGGGGGCTGAGGGGGGCCGACGAGTCGCAGCGTCACTTCGGAGATCGGGCCGCGTTCAGTCCGTGTCGGATCCGGCTTTCCACGCGAGGCGGAGTTGCTCTGCGGCGTCGGCGGCTTGGTGAAGACCCGCTTGGTAGGCCGGTTCCCAGGCCGTGCGGTCGTTGAGGTCCGAGCCGAATGCGCGTATTGAGTCCGGGTCGGGTTCGATGGTCACTACTGTGTGGGCGCCGGCGACCGCGAGCTCCTGGTGGAGCAGTTCGCGGGGGAACAGGTGCGCCTGTGGGTCGATCACGACGAGCGTACGGGCTCCGGCTGCGAGGTCTGCGTTGGTCGCCGATCGCAGGGAGCCGTCCATGTATCGACGGCCGTTGATGGTGATCGGTGGGTAGATGCCCGGAAAGGCCGTGCTTGCCGCCACGGCTGAGGGTAGTGGTGCGCCACTGGCATGGTCGAGAACTTCCGGTTTGCCGGTCCCGGCGTCCATAGCGGTGATGAGCAGTTTCCGGTCCGGCCACTGGCTTGCGCGGGTCATGGCGCACATCCGGGCGACATGTGCCTGCTCGGGGCCGGTCTCGGCGGCGAGCGCGAGCCGGCCCACTCGATGCCACGCTTCGGCCGGGTTCGAGGCGGCATTGCCGAGTATGCCAAACACCTCGCCCAGCCGGCGCCCGTCCACTTGGGGCGGGGCGCTGTCGGAGTCGGCAGGACGTACGGGGGTGGCGAGCCGGCTGGGGTCTTGGCCGGTGGCCAGCAGTGCGGCGAGGATCGCGCCTGCTGAGGTGCCGACGATCAGATCGGCCTCGCCGAGATTCACCCCGCGGCGGCGCAGTCCGCCGGCAAGCCCAGCCATCCAGGCCGTGCCGACGAGTCCTCCGGCGCCCAGTGCGAGTGCCCGGTCAAGTGAGTGCACGACTGCCCCCTCCCATTATTGAAACTGGCTGTCGCAAGGTCCACGGCGACCGTGCCGAGCCGGCTCAGGTCTTCGGTCGCGCACTGCGCACCATGGTCTTCCAGGGTGGTCATGAAAGACGCCAGGATTGCCGCCAAGCCGCGGTCGCCCGGTATGCGATGGGCGAGCAACTTGTAGGGTGCGGTGAACGGGCCTCTGCCGGCTCAGGGTTCGCGCCCGCGTGTCGGCGGGCGCGATAGGTGAACGGTTCCGCTGCTCCGAACATCGTGCTCAGGAAATCCTGCTCAGGTACGGGCGAAGGCGCGCAGGTCGTCGTTCAGGCGGTCCGCGTGGGTCGCGAACAGCCCGTGGCCCGCGTTCTCGTACATGTGGAGTGTCGCGCCCGGGATCAGGGCGGCTGTACGGCGGCCCGTGAGGTCGAGCGGGGCGGAGGCGTCGGCGGACCCGTGTACGACGAGAACCGGGCGGTCGATCTTGGTCAGCTCCGGAACGAGATTCAGTGAGGGCAGAAGGTCGTTGAGGGCCGTCCCGGCCCGTGCCGACGCTCCGTGGCAGAGGTTCACCATGTGCGCCACGTACGCGTCGGACACTGCGGGGCCCGGAAGATGGCGGGCGAAGAAGGCGTCCGCCCCGTCGGCGAAGAACTTCGCCCGATCCTGCCGGAAGGTCTCGTTGAACGCGCGGATGAGCTCTGGGTCCAGTCCCTCGGCGTGATCCGAAGACCGGGCCGGCCCAGGCACCACTCCGCTGACGAGAACGACCCGGGCCACCCGCTCACCACCGCCGAGAGTCAGGTGGCGGACGACCTCGGCGGTGCCGAGAGAGTGTCCGACCAGCGTGACGTCGAGCAGGTCCAGGTGGTCGAGCAGGGCACCCAGATCCCCGGCCAGCGTATCGAGGTCGAAGCCGCCCCAGACGTCCTCGGACCTGCCGTGTCCCCTGCGGTCGAACCCCACGCACCGGAACCCCTCGGCCGCCAGCGGCAGCATCTGGTACTCCCACATCTCGGTGCTGAAGTAGGAGCTGTTGACGAAGACGATGACGGGGCCGCTCGCCGGGCCGTAGTCGACGAAGTGCAGGCGGGTGTGATCGGTCGTGGACTCGAAGTACGGCATGAGGGGGGTCCTTTCGTGACGCGGCTTGGGGGTGCGGCACCATCCTCGCCCGGCGCCACACGCCGGGCCATTACCTGCGAGGTCATGGTTGAGGCGGCTCCCGGGCCGCAGGGACCACCGCCGGCGGAGGCGGGTTGGCCGGGATGTGCGGGACGACGATGACGCAGGGATTGGGTAGGTTCTTCCGACTCGTCCACGTAGCCTCGGCGGCCGGGGCCGGCGGACCGGTCATGAGGGTGGGTCAGATGCCCGCGAGGAACTCCCGGACCGCGGTGGCGAAGCCCTCGGGGTCGGTCTGCTGGACGAAGTGGTCGGTGTCCAGCGGTCGGTAGACCGTGCCGGGGCGTGTGGAGCACATGGCCTGGGCCTGTTCGGCGGGCAGGACCTGGCTGCGCAGCCCGTGGATCAGGAGCGCGGGGCAGTCGGTGGCGAGCCACTGTTTCCAGTGGTCGCCGTGGACGAGGTTCTCGGAGTCGACGGTGTCCTGCGGGTGGAAAGGCAGCCGCCAACCGGCGCCGCCGGGCAGCGGGCGCAGGACGGGGCCGAGAACGGCGGCGAGGGGTCCGCAGGCGGCGGCCAGTTCCTCGCGGGTGGCAGCGGTGTAGGGGAAGTCGAGTACGAAGGCGAGGGGGCTGGTTCCGTGGTCGGGGAGGTCGACGGCGGTGTCGACGTTGATCAGGGCCTCGACCAGTTCCGGGCGTTCGGCGGCCAGGTGGTAGGCGTTGATCGCGCCGAGGGAGTGGCCGAGGAAGGCCGCCCGGTCGATGTCGAGGTGGTCCAGGAGGGCAAGGAGGTCGGCGAGGTAGCCGGTGCGCGTGTAATCGGGGGCCCGGTCGGAGTCGCCGTGGCCGCGTTGGTCGGGGGCGATCACCCGCCACTCCGGGCCGAGGGCGGAGGCCAGGGCGGCGAAGGAGGCACCTTCGGAGAGGTGGCCGTGCAGTGCCACGAGGGGGCGACCGGCGCCGCCGTAGTCCAGGTAGGACAGGGCGCGACCGTCGAAGGTCATGGTGGCACGGGTGGGCTGGGTGGTCATCGCGGTGATGCTCCCTTGGTTCGAGGTGCGGTGCGGGCAGGGGGTGTTCTTACCGAGATCGACTATACAAGCGTATAACTCAATTGTTCAATACGTTCGTATAGCCGAGTTCGGTGGGCTGGAGCCAGGGGCCGCGACGGTGCATTGGCGCGTAGCAGGCAGACCAACCCCGTCATGAAGACGAACCGAGCACCGCGCAGAAGCGGGCAGCGTGCGGCATCCGTAGAGGCCCCCCGGCGTCCGGCCGACGGCAATCGCCGCGGGGACGGGCGGCACGAGCAGCGCGCCGACAGCGAGGGCAGCAGCGTTCCGACGGCTGAGCGGATGGGTCGGATCAGGCGATCTGCTTCTGCGGGTCCAGGTCGACCGCGATGTGGGCGGCGCCGTCACGGACTGCCTCGGTGGTCATGGAGGTCGTCACATCGGGGATGGACAGGTGCTGGGCAACGGCGATGACGTGTCCGCCATCGTGGAGTCCCCGCTCAACTGCGGGAGTTCCATGGGAAGCTGCCCGGACGGCACCGGGACGCACCCACGCCTGGCCGGCTCTGCGACCACGAACCGCCCCCGCGTGACCGTACGCGCCGAACACGCCGAACACGCCACCAACCGACCTGACCCCATGAGCCGCCCCCGTGCATCCGACGAACGTCCGCCGCGATGTCGATCCGCTACGGCCTGACACCCACATCCTGTCTTCGAGGCAGTACCCGCACGAGCGTCGGAAACGACCTGCCCCGTACAGTTTCGGACATGCCCACTGTCGCGCTGGCCGTCACCGACGGCATGCTCCACTACGAACTGTCCGTGGCGCTCGAGATCTTCGGGTCCGACCTGACCCACATCGTGGACCCCTGGTACGACTTCTCCCTCTGCGGGACCGGCCCGGTGCACGTCGGCCGCTTCCGCCTTGAACCCGACCACGGGCTCGCCCACCTCGCGCGAGCGGACACGGTGATCGTCCCCGGCTGGGCCGACACGGATCGCGAACCGCCCTCCGAACTGGTCGAGGCGGTGCGCACCGCGCACGCGGCCGGTGCCCGCGTGGCCTCGCTGTGCACCGGCGCCTTCATCTTGGGCGCGGCAGGACTGCTGGACGGCAGGCGCGCCACCACGCACTGGGCTCACACACGGGAATTGGCGCGTCGCAACCCGGCGGCCACCGTCGATCCGGACGTCCTCTACGTCGACAACGGCGACGTCCTCACCTCCGCCGGGAAGGCCGCCGCCATGGACCTGTGCCTGCACCTGGTCCGCCTCGACCACGGCTCGGTCAACGCCAACAAGATCGCCCGACGCCTGGTCATTCCACCCCACCGCGACGGCGGCCAAGCCCAGTTCATAGCCACCCCCCTCCCCACCCCGGGCAACCACCCCCTGAGTGAACTCTTCCCTTGGGCGTTGGAGCGGCTGGACCAACCGCTCACCGTCGAGGACCTGGCCCGCCAGGCCCGCATGAGCTCACGCCATCTCGCCCGGCACTTCAAACACCTCACCGGCACCACACCGCTGCAGTGGCTGCACACCCAGCGCATCCGCCATGCCCAGGAACTGCTGGAGACCACCAACGCCACCGTGGACACCATCGCCGTGGCGACCGGTATGGGCACTGCCACCACCCTGCGCCGCCACTTCCACCGCAGCGTCGGGGTCCCACCCGACACCTACCGCCGCACCTTCCGCGCCCAAGCAGTGCCGTTGGCCCTCCCGTCGTAGCGTTGCTTTCGCCGAACGGTGACGATGGCCGCGCGATGGCGGCGTCAGCCCCGAGCTGCGACCGCCGCCTCGAGGAAGGTCCAGCCATCGACCTTCGCTTCCTGCCTCTCCCCCGGTTCCCATCCGCGCGCCAGCGCCGTATCGAGGAGGAACCGTACGGTGCCCGGCTCGTGCAGGTTCAGGGCGCCGACGCCGACGGCCCCCACCTCTCCCGACCCCGTGGTAAAACCCGAGACGTAGCGACCGGGGCCCTCATCGAAGACGAAGCGCAGCAGACCGCCGCTGCCCGACGGTCGAGAGACCAGGGTGAGAGTCTTGCGGCAGCCGCCGTCTTCCAGCACGCAGTGACCGTGGCGCACCGTCCACAAGTAGGTACGCCCGTCCGCGACGAGCCGACGGGACTTCTTCGAAGATCGGGGCACGCGTCCGAGCGTACGCGGCCGGACGGACTCCTACGCTGCCCGCTGCGGTCGGGTGCCGTAGGCCACCTGTGCGCGGGTCGTGCCCCGGTGTGGCCGACGATGGTGCCCACGGAGCCGGGGGGTTGTGAGCGAGGCGGCTTGCCCTGGTCGGCGGCGATGGCGTGCCACGGTCGCGAGGCGGCTTCGCCTATGAGCCCTTGTAGGAACCGATCGGAGTCGTAGTCCCGCAGGACGCCCCGCCCAGCTTCTGTACCGCCGAGATCCGGTCGTGCAGGCCGAACCAGTCACCCAGCTTCGACACCGAATAACCCGGCCGGACACAGTACTTGGCGCCCCGGTTGTACGCGTCGACGTAGACGTACCAGGACACGCTGTTGCGGTTCCACAAGGAGTCGAACCGGTCGTTGTCACCGCCGAGAGCGGGCGCGGAGGCCGTGTAGGCGGTGAAGATGCCGCCGTAGTCCGCATCGGACCAGGCACACAGGCGGTTGTCGGCACACTGGGCGGTACTCGCCGACGCGGGTGCCTGAGCCGTCGCGAAGGCGATCACCGCGGCGCCCACGAGGACTGCGGCTCGCTCCGCCGCACGGCGCGGGCGGGACTTGATACTCCGTGAACTCATTGCAGCTGTCATGCGCGTGCTCCCACCTCTGTTGCGGATGTGGTGATGTGCGGGTGCGGTGCCTGGCGGATGTGGTCCCGTGGCGGATGTGGTGCCGCAGGACTCTGCGGGCCGGCGCCGTCCCGAATCCTGCCGACGACCGGGTTCCGCCGGCCACGCTCTTAAGCCACGGCTTAAGAGCGGCCGCCCTTTCTCGCCCGCTCTCGCATCCCGCCGATCAGCTCACGTCCGAGGGCCGTCGTCACGTGCAGCACGGAACCGCCCCTGCGACTCGTGGTGATGAGGCCCGCGCCGCGCAGGGCCTTGGTGTGCTGACTCGCCGCCGCCGGCGTGATGCCGAGCCGTCCGGCGAGTTCGGTGGTACCGCAGCCGTCCACGAGGAGTCGCAGCGCGGCTGCCCGGGTACGGCCCAGCAGGGCACCGAGGGCCTCGCCGGCGTCCGTGCCGGTGCCGTCGTGCCACAGGGTAGAACCGTTCGCCGTATCGGTCACCGCCGGCACGGTCAGCCGGGGCACCGACTCCTCGTCGTACGGGTCGTACAGCAAGCTGAGCTCGCGCCAGGAGAAGACCGTCGGCGCGAGGACGAGACCCCGGCCGCCCAGATGGACATCGACCGGCCGGGGGTAGCGCACCTCCAGCACCGGCGCGCTCCAACGCACCAGCGGCGGGCACAACGTGGCAAGCAGGCCCTCAACGCCGGTCTCCAGGAAAGTACGGGCGTACTGCGCGCGTACCGCTTCGAGGCGCGACCGGGCGGCCGACCAGTACGGCCCGACGGTCACGCGGTGGCAAGCGGCGAGGGCTGTCGCCAGTTGCCGGCGGGCTTCGCCGTCCCCCTCGGCGACAGTCCGTGCCCAGGAGGAGTGGACGGAGTCGAAGGCCACCGCCTCCAGCTCTCGGCGTACGCGTGCGCGTGGAGCCCGCAGCAGGGTGTCGACGGCCTGGTCGATGTCGGGCGAGTCCCCGGCCAAGGCCAGCAGGTCCAGCCCGGGGCCGCGGTCCGGCATGAGTGCGGTGAGCGGCTCGGCGTCCTGCGGGAGTCGGCCTGTCACCTTCGTGCGCCAGTGCCGGAAGGGCACCGCGAGGGAGCGTCGGCTCAGCATCTCCAGGCTGTAATAGGTCTCCGCCGCCGCCCCGATCGTGGCGGCCACTCGTGTCCGGGCGAGATCGTCCGCGGTGAAATGAATACGCAACACGAATGGCCCCACTGATCCCGGGCTCGTACGGCGACGCGGGCTGATCCGACGTCACTCGCGACGGGCCGCTCGCGTGGCGGGCGGCGGTAGGAATTGTCCGGTGCTCCCCGTGGCGCTGCAACGCCGTTTCCAGACCTTTTGTGTACGGGGGCCGGCGGGTGGTGCGGCGCCGCCGGCGTTCGTTCTCACCGCCGGACAAGGAGACCTACTCGTCCCGCGCGATCCGCGACCACCCGCGTAGGCGTGGCCTCGCCGAGCCGAGGCGGTGGCCGGCGGCTAGGAGCGCGAGGGGACGAGCGGCAGACTGTCGCTGTACCCGTTTACCGGCCGCTCGACCTCCTCGACCGTGAGGGCGTCCAGTTCGGCCGGGGCGGACTGCGTGCCGAGCGTGCCGCCGGGGTGCCAGGTACCGGTGACCGAGACCCAGGTGTCGGCGGGTAGGGAGGGTGCGCCGTGGACGCGGACCTTCACGGACTGTGCGTCCGCGGCGCAGCACGAGATGATGATCCGGGTGAGGTACCAGCCGTCATGCCGCTGATCGAGCGTGACCAGCCCGCTCATCTGGACCGTCCGTCCCTTGATGGCCTGGCTGCTGTCCTGCTGCACGCGTCGTGTGAACTGCGTGAGGGTCATCGGCAGCGGTGAGGTGGCGGGCAGCGCCTCGAAGCTCTGCTGCGCCGTGACGACCTTGGCGGAGTCGCGGGAGGCGGTATACGAGCCGAGGGCGGGCGGGGCGTACACGAGCAGGCTCAGGGCGGGCAGGAACAGCAGCCAGGCCACCCGGGGGGCGCTGGAATGGTCGTGCCCGTGTGCGTGCGCCGGTTCGACCATGTCGTTCGGGTCGTCGCCGTCGGCCGCGTGCTCGTGTGTCTTTGCGGCCCCGCGCCGCGGGTTGGCGGGTCTGCGGTGGAACCAGAGGTCCGCCGTCACCAGCACCAGCAGCACGACGCCGGAGACGATCAGCACGGGCCGCATGCCCGGCTTGACGTACCTCAGGCACAGGTCGGTGAACAGCGAGACGTGCAGCAGGCCGGAGCCGATGAGGAAGAGCAGGAACACCTGTGCCGACCGCTTCACAGCAGCACTCCTCCGATCAGGACGCTGGACAGCACCGCCACGACTGTCGTGGCGCTGGAGAAGCGGACCGCGAAGGCCCGGCCGAACGTGCCCGCCTGCAGGGCGATGAGTTTCAGGTCGACCATCGGGCCGACCACCATGAACGCCAGCCGCGCCAAGGGCGAGAAGCCGGTGAGTGAGGCCGCCACGAACGCGTCGGCTTCGGAGCACACCGCGAGGACGATGGCGAGGGCCGCCAGGAAGAGCACGGACAGCCAGGGCGAGCCGGAGACCACGTCGAGCACCGAACGCGGAACCGCCACGTTGAAGGTGGCCGCCGCCATCGCTCCGAGGACGAGGAATCCCCCGGCGTGCAGGAAGTCGTGCTGGAAGCCGAGCCGGAACTCACTCCAGCGGCTGCGCCCCGTCTGGTGACCGGTGAACCGCGCGACAGGACGCAGCCACTCCTCGCGGCCCAGCCAGAGCCAGAGCCAGCCCATCACCGCGGCGGTGGCGAGCGAGGCGAGGAGCCGGGCCAGGACCATCGCGGGACTGCCGGGGAATGCGATGGCCGTGGCGGTCAGTACGACGGGGTTGATGGCGGGGGCGGACAGCAGGAAGGCGAAGGCCGCGGCCGGGGTGACTCCTCGGCCGATCAGGCTGTTGGCGACCGGGACCGACGCACATTCGCAGCCGGGCAGGACCACTCCGGCCAGGCCGGCGACCGGGACGGCGAGCGCCGGCCGCTTGGGCAGCATCCGGGTGAAGACGCGCTCGGGCACGAAGGCGTTGATGGCACCCGACAGCGCCGTGCCGAGCAGCAGGAACGGCAGCGCCTGAACGGTGACGGCGAGACAGACGGTCCGCCAGGCCTGCACCGCCGCCGCGTCCAGCCATCCACCACCGACCAGGATCACGACACCGCACACGGCCATCGCCATGGCCCACAGGTACACCCAGCCTGGGACCGGTTCGCGGATGGAGGCGCCGTGGGGTGGGGCAGCGGCCCCGGCAACTTCAGCCATCTCGTGCACGCCTTCTCCACATGTCGGACGTTCGGCGGTCGAAATATAGCTGGCGTCGGGCCAGGAGGACCGACTGGCCGCTCGTCTGCGAGCCGTCGTCCGGCCACGAGCCAGGCACCATGTGCCGCATGCGTCCGTCCCGACCGACACACGGTCGGCCCGCCAGATCTGCACATCGAAAATCCACTCGGCTGTTCGCCGGGAGTGTCGCGGCCGCCGCCCCGCTCGGACTGCGCACGATGTACCTACGGCTCCTGGGCAGACCCACCGGTGAGCCGTCGACGGCGGGCTGAGCTACGTGGCGTCAGAAACGGTGTGCTGACGTGGCGTGCGGACGTGCTGTCGGCCGTTCCGACAGCGCGCCTTCGCTCAGGCGCCGGTCGGGATGGCGGTTTGCGTACGACGACCGGGGCCGGGCCGTCGTATCAGGAACGTCGCGGCGTAGCCGGCCGTGGCGACCGCCGTGATCGCGAAGCTCGGCGGCATCCTCGGTACCGCGTACGAGGCGAACAAGCCCGCCCACATCTCCAGGACCCCCGACCCGGCGGACAGGGCAAGCGCCCGGAAAGGGCGGTCGGTGAGCCGGATCGCGACTCCCGCGGGGGCCGCGAGCAGGCCGAGCAGGAGCAGGGAGCCGACCGCCTGGGTGGCCTCGGCGGCGCTGATCCCGGCCAGGACGAGGAAGCCGTAGCCGAGCGGGCGCACCGGGACCCCGCGGGCGGCGGCCACGGCCTCGTCGAGCGTGGCGAACAGCAGTGGCCGGGCGATCAGGACCACCAGCAGGGCGACGCCGACGGCCACCAGGGCCGCGACGATGGCGCTGCCTGCGGGGATGCCGAAGATGGAGCCGAACAACACGCTGACGCCTCCGGTTCCGTTGGTGGTGCTGCGGGACGTCGTATAGACGGTGGTGAAGAAGGCGCCCAGGCCCAGGATCCAGGAGAAGACGCTACCGATGACCACGTCGTCGGGGCGCGCCCGACGGCCGAGGGTGCCGATGAGCAGCGCCATGGCGGCCGTGGCGGCGAGCAGGCCCAGGCGAAGGTCGGCGCCGAGGGCGAGGGCCGCCATCGCGCCGGTGAAGGCGACGTGGCTGAGAGCGTCGCCGGTGAAGACCTGGGCGCGCAGGACGAGGAAGTAGCCGACCAGGCCGCAGGCGGCGGCGATGGCGGTCCCGACGAGGACGGCGTGCCGGAAGAACGGCTGGGACAGCGCAGAGGCGGCGAGCAGGAAGAGCGGAGACCACGGCCACGACCGCGCCCGCGCGAAACGCGCTGACCATCAACGGGTACGACCACATCTGCCGGCAGTCGGCCAGGAGGTTCCACGACCCGGGCGGCGCCACCGTCTCAACCGGCGGCATGACCGCTCCCCGTGGTGTCGTGCCGGTCGGTGTGGACGGCTGGTGCCTCCGGCTGACCCACCACGACCAGCCGCCCGTCCGAGGCCCTCAGCACCTCGACCGGCGTCCCGTACAGCCGGGTCAGCGTCTCAGAAGTGATGACCTCGCCCGGCGCGCCGGCGGCGGCCCCGCCCTCGGCCAGGTACACCACCCGGTCCAGGTGGTGGAGGATCGGATTCACGTCGTGGGCGACCATGACCACCGACACGCCCTCCTGGTGACAGATGCGCCCGATCAGTGCCGCGACGGCGCTCTGGTTGGGCAGGTCGAGGCTGTCCAACGGCTCCTCCAGCAGGAGCAGTTCCGGTCGACGGACGAGCGCTTGGGCGATCAGCAGCCGCTGCTGCTCGTCGCCCGAACACTGCCCGATGGGCCGGTGTGCGTACGCCGCCGCACCGACCAGTTCGATCACCTCGTCCACCCGCGCGCGGGCGGCCCGCCGCCGCGCGCTCGGGAGCGGCAGCGACACCCCCCACCGGTCGCCGTCCCGGCCCATGCGCACCACATCGACACCGCGGATCCTCAGGGAGGCGTCGAACGCAGGGTCAGGAACTCGTCTTCATCGGCACGGGCCTGCGCGCCGACGCGCTGTGGGCGGCCCTCGAAGCCTGCCTGCTCGACCCGGGGGAAGCCGTGCCGCCGTGGACGCGTTCCCCACTGGCAGACGTACGGGATCGACGACGCCTGCGAGCACGAATCCCCCGCCCCTCAGGCGGCCTGACACTCCGGGCCGGACGGTGGTCGCAGCCACGGCACCGTCCGACCCGGTCCTTTATTGAACATGATTCCCATTACCGTATACTGAGGCCATGGCACGCAACGAAGCACGCCCGATCACCAAGCTCCGCTCCACCGCCGGCACCGGCTACACCTACGTCACCCGCAAGAACCGGCGCAACGACCCGGACCGCCTGGTCCTGCGCAAGTACGACCCGGTCGCCCGCCGGCACGTCGACTTCCGCGAAGAGCGCTGACCCCTCAACCCCCGGAAAGAGCAACCCCATGAGGCCCGGAATCCACCCCGCCTACGCGCCTGTCGTCTTCCGCGACAAGGCCGCCGACTTCGCCTTCCTCACCCGCTCCACCGCCACCAGCGACAAGACGATCGAGTGGGAGGACGGCAACACCTACCCCGTCATCGACGTCGAGATCTCCTCCCAGAGTCACCCCTTCTACACCGGAACCGCCCGCGTCCTGGACACCGCCGGCCGTGTCGAACGCTTCGAGCGCCGCTACGGAGGGCGCAAGTGACCCTCCCCGTCGTGATCGTCGCCGGCATGCACACCGACGCGCGCAAGGAGACCGTCGAACACCTGCTGCGCAGCGTTCCCGGGAAGCATCGCCCTGCACCACGATCTGTCATCGGCCGCCGGGGGCAACGTACTTCGTACGCTGCGCGATTCCGGGGGCGCGATCTCCGCCGACGAGACCGCGCTGGTCAACGACTGCGCCTGCTGCGCGCTGCGCGAGGACCTCGTCCCCGAGTTGGAACGACTGGCCGCCGGCGGGCTGACCCGGCTGGCCGTGGTGGAACTCTGGGAGTCCGTCGAGCCGAGGGCGATGGCAGAGGTGATCGTCGCGCACGGCGGTGACGTACTGGAACTCAGCAACGTGATCACCGCCGTCGACCCCGCGCTCGTCCTGCCCTGTCTTGCCAACGGGGACGATCTCGCCGAGGCCGGACTCGCCGCGGCGGCCACCGACCAGCGCACCGTCGGGGACACCTGGGCCCGACAGCTCGAATACGCGCCGGTCCTCGCGATCGCCGACAGCGAGGAGACCGACGAGGAGGACCGCGCCCTGCTCACCCAACTCCACCCGACCGCCCGCCAGGTACCCACCGGCTCCAGCGAACTCACCCGCCTGGCCTTCGCCGGCTTCGACGTGGAGACGGCCGCCGCCGCCCAACATCCGGCCTGCGCGCTCCTCCCCCAGGAAGCCGACGAAGCCGGAGTCGCCACGCTCGTCTGGCGGCGGCGCCGGCCGTTCCACCCCGGGCGGCTCTACCAGGCCCTGGAAGACCTGACCTGCGCCGCGGCCCGCAGCCGCGGCCGGTTCTGGCTCGCCGACCGCCCCGACACCCTCCTGGCCTGGCACGCGGCCGGTGGCGCGCTGTGCGTCGAGAACGCCGGCCCTTGGCTGGCCTCGCTCCCCGACGCCGCCTGGGACCTGGTCCCCGCCATGCGTCAGGCCGCGGCCGCCCTCGACTGGGACCCGGACCACGGCGACTGCTGCCAACACCTGGTCTTCACCTCGCCGGGTCTGGACCGCGACGGGATCGAACAGCTCCTGGATTCCTGCCTCGTGACCGAAGCCGAGTACGCGGCCGGGCGCGAGGCGTGGAAGCGGCTTCCCGCCGCCTTCGGTCCGTTGCTCGACCCCGTCTCCTGAACCGACCGATGCACTGACCCGACAACCCATCCACCGACCCGACACCCGGACATGTGAGGAACCCCCATGCCCCGCCGCCCCGCCCCCGGCAAGCCCTTGAAGTCCCGCCCCAACCCGCTGGACACCGCCGGAATCACATACATCGACTACAAGGACACCGACCTGCTCCGTAGGTTCATCTCCGACCGCGGCAAGATCCGCAGCCGCCGCGTCACCCGCGTCACCGCCCGGCAGCAGCGCCGACTCGCCCTGGCCATCAAGAACGCCCGCGAGATGGCCCTCCTCCCCTACCCCGGCCGGTAGCGGAGGGGTGCGACTGCCCAGGCGAGCCGAGTCGCAGACGACGGCGACACCAGTGAGAATCCGGTGTAGTGCGGGGACACCTGCAACCCTGATGACAGGAGCCTGACGCTAAGCTCCGTCGCCGGAGAACTCGCGGGATGCCGCACGTGAAGTCGTGCCACTCCGCTTCCCGCCACGGTCCCGGGTGCGGGGGATATCCCAGTTCAGCGACGGATCGTAGCGATCTATCAGCCTGTGCAAGCCGTCGCGGAGGGCGTGACTGATCGGCAGTCGGTCCAGTTCGACCGGGTACCCCCACACCTCGCTGCCCTCGGGCGTGACCGGCCAAAGGACCGCGCCTGATCCTGCGTCGAAGAAGAACCTGGCGGTGACCACGGCGTCGATCTCTCAAAGTATCGGTTTAAGCGGCCACCACGGTACTTGACGAGGCCGGCGCAGCAGCCCCCACGGTCCCCCCGATGGGCTGACCCCCCGCCTTCATCCCGATCGCAGATCGATCGGACGAAGCTGGTCGGTGGACGGCCTGGCTAGAGCGAGACGGGTCCAACGCCGCAGCTCCTCTTCGTGGCTGCCTGTCTCCGTCTGTCGGGCGACCCCCGCAGTGCCGTCGGGTGTCATATCGCCATTACGGGAGAGGAGTCGCAGTGGCCAGGCGGGGACCGTGGGCTGCCGGCCGTCGAAGGAATGCCAGTCCCAGGGGCCGTCGAACCGCCAGGCACGCCCATCATGGTCAACGATTTCGTCGCCTGCCTCAAGGAAGGCGTAGGGGCGGAACAGCAACTCGATGCGAATCGGTTCGCCGCCGACCGGATCGAGGGCATATCCCTGATCCTCGAGCTCGGGATCGTGGGCTTCGCCCTGCCGCAGGATTTCGAGGTAGCAGGCAGGGCGGGGCAGCATGCCGGTCAGCAGAGGTGGATCGAAGTGGTGGACGGACGCGACGTGCACCACGGTCGGCGCGATTCCCACCAGGCAGGTATCGCCGGCCTTGAGGTCTGTTTCCGCAGGCACGGTACGGAAGTAGGTGCTGTCCCAGTCGAAAGCCTCCGGAGTGGGCAGCGCGGTCTCGCCGTTCCAACGGAAGCTGTGCGCCTCCGGATCGACGTCGTTCCACGGCCACCGTACGGACACGTACAGGCGAGAGACAGACGCGACGGTGGTCTCGGTGGGCGGGCATTCCAGCATCAGCACATCACCGGGCCGAAACCGGACATCACCGCCGTCCAGGCGCCGCCGGCCGGTCGACCCTTCTTCCGAGTCACCCATCATGTCCTCCTCGTCAACTGGAGCGATCATCACAGACAGGGACCTGCCCGCCCTCCACAGGGGCCCCGTCGGCCATGCGCTGCTGCTTGACGGCCGGGAGATGCCTCACGTTCACCCTTCGATCGGCCGGTACGAAGTCCTCGGGCCAGGCGACCGCCGGCCCCTAAGCCCGGACGACCAGTTCGTGTTCGTCGAGCGCGGTACGGAATCCGTACGCGCCGATCGCGAGCGGCCCGAGAGCGGCAGTGGCCGCCCAGGCGTGGCCGATCCGAAGGAGTTCGAAGCCGGCCGTGCTGCCGTCCACGCCGATACCGAGCGTCGGTGTATGCCTGCGCAGGGGCAGGAACTCCTCCGCCGCGCTGCGGAAGTCGGCCTCGATGCGTTTCCCCCGCGGGGCGCCGTAGCGGAACGCGAGATTCAGGGCCCCCGCGAGGCTGTCGACGCGGGCGTGGGTCAGCGCCTCCGCAGGAGTGTGGTCCTTGAGGTAGCGGCCGGTGCTCCGCCACGTGGAGACGACGAGAGTGGCCCCCCGTTCCGGCAGGCGATACCCGTGACTCACGTAAGACAGGGGCTGGTCGGGCCTGCCCTTGATCGTGCCCCACGCTTCGAGCCACTGCTCTTCGGCGCCCCGCGAGATCCCGTGGTGGCTGCCGGACTGGCCGCGCCGCATCCGCTACCGGACTATGCGCGAGGACCCCTTCGTCAGACCGGTCACGGCTGACCAGGGCATCGCATCAAGATCGTGTGACGAGCTCTGAAGCCCGGTCCTACCCGCCAGTCCCGCCGAGGCCCGGTCCACGCACTTCTTTGATGATCTTCACCAGAGCCGCTATGGCGTGGAAGAGCGTCGTCGTCCCAAGCAAGACGGCACCGAAGACGATCCACCCGTCCAGTTGGGGCTCGGTCCTTTTGTGCCGGGCCGGCTCGCTTCCCGGTTCGGGCACGGCCGGCGGATCAGCTCCCAACATCTCCCTGACGATCTCCACAGAGCCGGCGATCGCGTGGAAGAACGCTCCTGCCGCCATCGTTGCGGCGCCGATGAACAGCCAGCCCGCCCGGCCGATCTCCTCCGGGGGCTGTGCCAGCGTGGCCATCGCTTTGCGGTGTCCGATACGGAGCATGCGGTCCACCTCCTTCGCCCGCCTGCGCCCGCGCCGCCTCCGCCCGGTCACCTGAAGGGGGCGAAAGAACTCCGGCGACCCGTGGTCCCAGTTGCGAACCAGGCCCATTTCCGGGGCGCCCGAGGCCGAGGGCGTGTCGCTTCGCGGGGGCAGTAGCGGCCCTTTGAAGACAGGGCCGACAGCGCTTGCAAAGAGCCCGCTTTGAGCGCCGCTGAAATAGTGCGGCACAATCGAATGCCCGGCTTCAAGCAGCTTACTGCCGACCGACGGCGCCCGCATTTCTGCTGTCTGGCTTTTGTGTCGTTGGCGGCGCGCCGCCGGCGCCGAGCCGGCCCGGCAACCGCTCGGTGCGAGAAGGTCGGCGTCGCCCCCGCCACCGCCAAGCGGCTGACCTCCGTGGCGGGTCGCGGGGGCGACCTCGGAACAATCGTCACTATTCATCCATGGCACCCATCGCAGATGCCGACGCGAAGCCGACGACAGGGCGCCTCGTCCTGATGACACTCGCGGCCGGTCAGTTCTTGATGGCCCTCGACAGCTCTGTCATGAACGTGTCCATCGCGACGGTGGCCGAGGATGTGGGCACGACGGTGACCGGCATTCAAGGGGCCATCACGGCCTACACCCTCGTGATGGCGATGTTCATGATCCCCGGCGGGAAAGTCGGCGCCCTGATCGGCCGCAGACGTGCCTTCATGATCGGCTGCGCTGTCTACGGCTGCGGCTCCCTGGCCACGGCACTCGCACCGAACCTGACGGTCCTGATGCTCGGCTGGGCGTTCCTCGAGGGGATCGGAGCCTCGCTCATCCTGCCCGCGATCGTGACCCTCGTGGCGAGCAATTTCGCCGTCGAACGCCGGCCCGCCGCCTACGGACTCGTCGCGGCCGCAGGAGCCGTGGCCATCGCGTTGGGGCCACTCATCGGGGGTCTCGCAACCACGTACTTCTCCTGGCGCTGGGTGTTCGCCGGTGAGGTCGTCGTGGTGCTCGGCATCATGCTGCTCGCCCGCCGCATCGCCGAGGCGCCCATCGGCGAACGCGCCCGGATCGACGTCATCGGCGCCGTGCTCTCCGCCCTCGGCCTCGGCACCTTCGTCTACGGAGTGCTCCGCTCCGACGAATGGGGCTGGTTCCGGCCGAAACCCGACGCGCCTTCGTGGCTCGGGGTTTCGCTCGTCGTGTGGCTGATGCTGGCCGGTCTGCTGCTGATCTGGCTCTTCCTCCGCTGGGAGGCCCGCGTCCTGCGGCGGGACAGGGAGCCACTCGTCGACCCGGCCATGTTCCGGAACAAGCAGCTCACCGGCGGCCTGACGTTGTTCTTCTTCCAGTACCTCGTACAGATGGGCGTGTTCTTCGTCGTACCGCTCTATCTGTCGGTCGCCCTGGGCCTGACCGCGCTGCAGACCGGAGCCCGCATCCTGCCCCTCTCCCTGACCCTGCTGGCGGCCGCGATCCTGATCCCACGCCTCCTCCCCGACGTCTCGCCGCGTCGGGTGGTTCGGCTCGGGGTCCTCGCGCTGCTCGCGGGCGCGGTGGTTCTGATGGCCGCGCTCGACACCGGCGCCGGTGGGGAGATCGTCACCATCCCGCTCCTGCTGATCGGGCTCGGCATGGGCGCGCTGGCCTCCCAGCTCGGGTCGGTCACCGTGTCCGCAGTCCCGGAAGCCCAGAGCGCGGAAGTCGGTGGCGTACAGAACGCCGTCACCAACCTCGGTGCCTCGATCGGCACGGCACTCGCCGGGTCAATCATGATCGCCACGCTCACGACGTCGTTCCTGACCAGTGTCGAGCAGAACCCGGCGGTCCCGGACCAGGTAAAGAGCCAAGCCCACGTCGAACTCCAAAGCGGGGCTCCGTTCCTGTCGGACGCACAACTGAAGGCAGCTCTCGACAACGCCGGTGTGAGCGCGAAAACATCCCAGGAAGTGCTCGACGCCAACACCGAAGCAAGGCTCGACGGCCTGCGCGCCGCACTCGCCGCACTCGCCCTCGCCGCTCTCCTCGCCTTGTTCTTCACCTCACGGATCCCGGCGCACCAGCCTCGCGCCACGAAGTCGTAGCTCCGGGCCGGCCGCAGTGGTGTGACGGCCTGGCGGCGCGTCCTCGGGACCGAACCGAGGCGGGCGTCTGGGCCCGGCTGTATGAAGTCCGCCTGGCCGAGCTCCGGACCGCCCGGAAACCTCAGGCCGACTCGGCGACCAACTCCCCGCTGCTGACGGCGTCGACGAGTGCCCGGTGGTCCTGCTCGTTCTGGTCGGCATAGCGCTCGGCGAAGGTCGCCAACGCCCGGTCGAAGGAGTCACCGCCCCCCAAGTAGGCGGCGATGGCGATCCGGTCGCCGGACCTCGCATGGGCGCGTGCCAAGGTGGCGCCGCAGAGCGCGCCGAAGGTGCGCATGCCTCGCGGCACCATGTCCTCGGCCACCGCCACGCCCTTCCAGTCCTGCAACTGCCGTACGTAGAAGTCCCGCCGGCGACCATCGAACCCTTCGACCCGTTCCCAGCCCAGAAAGATGTCGCTGGTGGCCTGCATCAGCCGCTGCCCGGAGACGACCCGCTCGCCCTGCGTCCGGAAACGGGGGTCCCCGACGTGGGGGGCCAGCACCGACTCGTCGGCCTCTTTGGCCTGGAGGAACAGTGGATCCTCGTCGTCCCTGCCCAGCAGGAGCACGATCCAGCAGCGGGTGCCCACACTGCCGACCCCGACCACCTTGCGGGCCATGTCGGCCACCCGGTACTGCTCAAGATGGAAGCGCCGGTCCGACTGCAGGGTCGTGCCATAGCGCTCGATGAGCTGGCGGATCTGCTGCTCCAGATCGCCGCGCTGCGCATCCGGCAGCAGGTCCTGGAGTGGGGTGATCAACGGCGGATCGGGAGCGATACGGCGCTTGCCGTCGATGACACGGGTCAGTTTGTCGAAGACCTGGAGGGTGTCGTGGGAGCGCGCCTTCGTCGTGGCCTTCGCCCAGCGGTCGCGGCCACGCGCGGACATGTCCGCCCCGAACCGCTCACGTACCCAGTCCTCGTCGAACCGGGCGTACCAGACGCTCAGATTGCCCATGCCGGCGAAGTCGCGCATGTGTTCGCGGTAGGAGCGAACCGTCGCCCGCACGATCGCTGCCCGTTCCTTGCGGCTGAAGCCGTTCAGCCGGCCTGCGATGACGAGGCTGGCGGCCAGACGTTTGACGTCCCACTCCCAGGGGCCCGGCAACGTCTCGTCGAAGTCGTTGATGTCGAACATGAGGCGGCGCTCGGGCGAGGCCAGCAACCGGAAATTCAGCATGTGCGCGTCGCCGCACAGCTGCGTCGTGAATCCCGACCTCGGCGTGCCCGCGAGATCCGAGGCCATGACGGCGGCGGCCCCACGGTAGAAGCGGAAGGGCGACTCGGCCATCCTGCCGTAGCGGATCGGTACGAGTTCGGGCACCCGTGTCGCCGACTGCTTCTCTATGATCCCCAGCGGATCCGGCCGCTCCGGCCCGGGTCCGTACTCGGCGTGGCTGCTGCGGGGTACCGCTGCCCGCGCCGCCTTGCCGCGCGCGGCACGCTCCCGCGGGGTGCGGTGCCGGAGCGCGTGTCCGTCCAGCCTGTTCTCCATCATGGCAGCGGCTCCAAGAGGTGTTGCCGACGCGCAGGCGAGGCCGATGGCGGCGGCAGTGGGGGCATCGGCCGAGGATTGACCGCACCGAGGCGGCAGGCCGCGCATCGGTCGTCGCCGCGCGCACGGCACAGAGGCCAGTGCTTTCGTGGCGTGCTCCGAGCCGGCCGTGTCGGAGGCGCAGGGAAGCCTCCCCAGTCAACGTATCCCTGCAGGCGGTTTGCGGCGAGCCAACACGGTACGGGCACATCGGCGGCGCCGTTCATCGAGTTCGCTGCGCTCCCGGCCGAGAGCTGCCGAGAGCCGGCTGAGAGCTGCTCGTCGCCTTCGTCGCCCCATGGGCACAAGAAGATCCGTACGGTGCGGCACGCGCGGCCCCGGTGGGCCCGACGGGCGGGTCTGCCACGAGGTGCGATCGCCACGGTCCGGTGCTGCAATGGCATGGGGGAAGGCAGCCACAATCCCAGAGGTGACGCCGTGAGCGACGCAGTCAATGAAGTCGACACATCCGGCGAGATGGGCCCCATCGACTATCTGGTAGTCGAGTTTCCCGGAAACCGAATGACCGGCGAGGGACTCCCCCTCCTGGTCGACCTGGTGGACCGCGGCCTCATCCGCATCCTCGACCTGACCTTCATCCGGAAGGACGCCGACGGATCCGTGGCCGTCATGGAGATCAGTGATTTCACCGGCGACGGCGCGCTCGACCTGGCCGTTTTCGAGGGAGCGTCCTCCGGGCTGATGGGCCAGGACGACATCGAGGAGGCAGCCGTCGCCCTGGAGCCCGGTAACTCCGCGGGCGTCCTGATCTACGAAAACGTGTGGGCTGCACCGTTCGCCGCGGCCCTGCGTCGTGGTGGTGCCGAACTGGTCGCCTCCGGAAGAATCCCCGCGTCGGTCGTCATGGCCGCGCTCGAGTCGACCGAAGCTACCTCCTGAACGGCAAGGGGGAGCAAGAAGGGAGACCACTATGGGTCTGCTCCGAGGAGTCGCCCGCACGGCCGTCGTCGCCGGCACGGCGACCGCCGTATCGAACCGTGTATCCCGCCGCCAGCAGGGGCGATGGGCTGCCCAAGAGGGATACCAGGAGCCCGCGCCCCAAGCGGCATACCCTGCTGAGACGCCCGCGGCTCCACCGGTCCCCGACATGACCAGCAAGATCGACCAGCTGAAACAGTTGGGCGAGCTCAAGACCCAGGGCGTCCTCACAGAAGCGGAGTTCGAGGACCAGAAGCGCAAGATCCTCGGCTCCTGACCGCTCCGGCTGCGCAGGCTGTATACGAGCGCCGCCCCTCCCGTCCCCTTTCCAACAGCTCCCGTGCTCATCGGCGTTGACGTGTTGACTGCACAAGATCCTCGCTCGCGACACCGACTCTCCATCGGGTGCTGCCGCCAAATGACGGCAATGCGCCTCCTGCCGTAGCCGGCCGACCGCGGTGGCTTCAGCCCGCGTCGCCCTCGTTCCGGCCGCCTGGCGGGGGTCCGGCTGTGCCGGTGCGACGAGGTACGCCCGGCGTCCACCCAGGGCGCGGCGCGGGCCCGGAGCTCCGATGAAGAGGTACGCCACCCGACCACCAGACGAGGAGCCTGAGATGGCTGCACAAGAGACCGGAGCGGCCGGCGTCGCCGCCCTCGCCGAAGCGAACGCGCCCGTGTTCGAGACGCTCGTGCAGATGACTCTCGACACGTTCGAGCGGTCCGGCCTGGATCAGGAGACGTATCTGCTGGTACGCATCGCGGCTCTGGTGGCCATGGACGCCTCGGCCCCCTCGTACCTGCTCAACCTCGGCACCGCCGCAGAAGCCGGCGTACCGCTGGAGAAGATCCAAGGAACGCTTGTGGCGATCGCCCCCGTGGTGGGCAGCGCCCGGGTGGTTTCCGCCGCCCGCGCCATCGGCGAAGCCTTCGAGCTGGAACTCCCCGGCGATGAAGAGCGGTGACGACCGGCCCGGACGGGGCGGCAGGCCCCGCCCGGGCTCAACCAGGATCCGCCGGCCCTTCACCCGTACGTGCCGGAACCGCAACACGGACGAGAGCAAACAGGAGAAGCGATGGACAGCTACGTGTACCTGGCCTACGACTACCCGGTCCTCGGAGCCTTCTGGACGGTCATGTGGATCTTCCTGTGGGTCATGTGGATCTTCCTGCTCTTCCGCATCATCGTCGACATCTTCCGCGACGACTCCATGAACGGATGGGCCAAGACGGGATGGCTGATCTTCACGATCATCCTTCCCTTCCTGGGCGTCTTCGTCTACGTCATCGCCCGGGGCAAGGACATGGGCAGGCGTGAGCAGGAGCACGCGAGGGCTCAGCTGGAAGCAACGGACCGCTACATCCGCGAGACCGTCGGCGCCACCGGTCCGACCAGCGAGGTGGACCAACTCGCCAAGCTCTCGGAAATCCGGGCCCGCGGCGACATCTCCGAGGAGGAGTTCCGCCAGGCCAAGGAGAGGGTCCTTCACCCGTAACGGCACCCAACGCCCGGCAACGTCACCCCGGACTGTCCGCCAGACGCGTCGACTTCACCAGTGTCGTGTAGGCGGGCGAGCCGGCCGACGATGACCTCCCAGACGGGCTGGACGACGCGCGCCTGGGAGCGGCCCTTCTTCTCGACGGGGATCATCGTCGCGTATCCGATGTCGCTGATGCACCGGAAGAGCTCGCTCTCCGCGTCCGAGCAGGAACGCGGCCCTCACCCCGCTGGGCGGCCACGCGGCTGCGAGCGCTCGATCCGGGTATACGGGGGAAATGGATGGAAAGGTCTGGCTCACGCTGGCCGCGATCGTCGCGGGTGGACTCGCGCTCTATGCGGCCGTGTTGCTCGTACGGGTCTTCAAGGCACGGCGCCTGCTGCTCGAAGCCGGGATCCCACTGCGCGACAAAGCCCTGTTCTGGGTCGCCGTGCTCTACACCGTCTCGCCGGTGGACCTGATCCCGGACCCCGTGTACCTGGACGACATCGGCGTCCTGCTGCTGGCCCTGCGCTCGCTCCACGCGGCGGCGGCCCGGCTGCCCGGCCCCAAGGACACCGCACCCTCGTGAGTAGGCGCGCCCTCGCCTGGTCTGCGTCGGGGGCCGGAACGGTCCCGGCCCCCGCAGGTATCGCCATCGCCTGTGCGTGCTCGTGGTCGTGATTACTGGGGGCGTCCGTACTGCCTCTGCTTGTGCCTCTTGAGCTGGGCGTAGAGCTTGTTGACGAGTTGGTCGATGGCCGTGTGCAGGTCGGACGCCGTCGCGGTGATGGCGGTGAGATCGTGGCCGTCCACCTGGAGGGTGCCCGAGGCGCTCTGCTTCGAGCCGTCGGTCTTCAGGGTCACCCGGGCGCTGCTGGTGTCGGTGCCTTGAACATCGAGCTCGGCCAGCTTCTCGGCGACGAAACCGCGGAGTGCGTCGGTGATCTCGACGTTGTCCCCGTTGAGCGTGTGGTTCATGGGTTTCCTCTCGGTTGTCTGGCAGATCCTCGCTGGTCAGACCATGTTCTGCCAAGCATGGACAGGCGGGCAGCGGTCCGTCGACTTGAGTGCCCGCCGACCCTACCGGCGGACACACCAGCGGACCGCACCGGTCCGCCGTCCAGCGCATGCGGCTTGACCAACCGCCCGGCCCGTTGAACGCAGACGGCAGACGGCAGCGCGGACCGGTTCATCCGCCGAGTGTCGACGCCATTCGGTCCAGGTCGGCGAGGAGAGCAGCGAGGCGTTTCGGCGGGACGGCCTCGCTCATCCGCTGGTCGATGGCATAGACGGCGGTGCGTGCCGCGGCGAGGCGGCGACGGCCGTCTTCGGTGAGGTGGGTGGGCAGGGCGCGGCCGTGGTCGGCGGTGGCCGCGCGGGTGATGAGGCCGGCGTCCTGCAGTGCGCGCAGGACGACGTTCACGGACTGCCGGGTGACGAAGGTGGCGCGGGCCAGTTCGGCGTTGGACAGCCCGGGGCGCTGCTCGAGCAGTTCGAGGCAGGAGTACTGCGGCACGGTCAGGCCGTGCTCACGCAGGGCTCCGTCCATCGCGCCGCGCAGGGCGGCCGCGGCCCGCTTGAGGCGGTAGCCCAGTCGCTCGGTCACGTCGGGGGTCCCGTCGCCCGACGGGGTCGGGCCGGTGGTCGTCTCATCACTCATGTCAGGAGTTTGACATAGCAACGCGGGGAAGCCTACCGTCACCTATGTCAAAGTCCTGACATTCAGAACGGCCGAGGAGCATCCATGACCACCAACCTTTCCGTCACCGGGCCGGACTTCATCGCGCTGCAGGTGCGTGACGTCGACGCGGCCGCCGCCTTCTTCGAGACGCAACTCGGGCTGCGCCGGGCGTCCGTCTCGCCCCCCGGCGCCGTGGTGTTCACCACCGAGCCGATCGCGTTCGCCGTCCGCGAGCCCCTGCCGGGCGTGGACCTCGACACGGTGGAGCGGCCCGGCCACGGCGTCTCGCTGTGGTTCAAGACCAACGACGCCGAGGCCCTCCACGACCGTGTCCAGGCCGCCGGGATGCCCATCGTCAGGGCGCCGGAGGACGGTCCCTTCGGCCGGATGTTCACATTCCTCGGCCCCGAGGGTTACGCCATCACCGCGCACGGGAATTGAGCGTGTACGCCTTCACCATCACCCCGCGAGGACCCTTCTCCCTCGCGGCCGGTCTCGGCTTCCTGAAGGGCTTCGCCCCGGCCAGGTATCACGACACCGCACAAGACCGGGCGCTGCGGCTGGCGTTCCCCGCCGACGACGGCCACTCGGTCGTGGGCGTCGAGGTGAGGCAGCCGGACGGCCCGCAGGGCGCCGTGGAGGCGCAGGCCATCGTGCACACCGGCCCGCCCCGCGAGGGGTGGGCCGGGACGGCCACGGAAACCGTGCCCGTTCCGCCTTCACCCGGGGTGGACGCGGTGCGACAGCAGCTGGCCCGCATCCTCTCCCTCGACGTCGACGGCAGCGGCTTTCCCCGGCTCGCCCGGCGTGATCACGTCGTCGCCGAACTCATCTCGGCATACCCGGGCCTACGGCCGGTGTGTTTCCACTCCCCTTACGAGGCGGCGGCCTGGGCGGTCATCGGCCACCGCATCCGCATGGTCCAGGCGGCCGCGATCAAGGCCCGCATCGCCGAACACCACGGACAACAGGTCACCGTCTGCGGCCGCACGCTACACGCCTTCCCCACCCCGCTGGTCCTGCGCCGACTCGACCGCATCCCCGGGCTGCCCGACACCAAGGTCGAGAGGTTGCGCCAGGTCGCGGACGCCGCGCTCGCCGGTGACCTCGACGCGAGCCGTCTCCGGGCGATGCCGGCCCAGGACGCCCTTGCCCACCTGCGGACCCTGCCCGGCATCGGCCCTTTCTCCGCCGAGCTGATCCTCATCCGCGGCGCCGGACATCCCGACCTCTTCCCACGCCACGAGCCCCGACTGCACGCGGCGATGGCGCGGGCCTACGGCCTGAGCGGGCCGGATGCCCGCGACGCGAACCGTCTCGCCGGCATCAGCGACCGATGGGCGCCCTACCGCAGCTGGGTCGCCCTCCTGTTGCGCACGCGCGGCGGCGCGTAACCGAACGTCGCCCGCAGCCGCCCGGCCTACCGCCTCCTCCCCTGCTCGACCTGCGTGGCGCCGCCGTTCCCACAGCCGGAGCGAGCCGGGGCCGGGGCCGAGTCCGGTCCGCACGGCTCCGCCAGGCCCACACCCCTGGTAGCGATCTAGCATGAAAGGTAGGGCTTCATCTCCAGGCCCGCGCCGCAGCGGCAGGGAGGCCGGCATGGCGTTCGACACGGCTGGTTTCGAGCAGATGGACAGCTGCCGCTACGTACCGATCTCCGAGCACGGCCTGATCGGCGATCTTCGTACCACCGCCCTGGTCGGCGCCAACGGCACCATCGACTGGTACTGCTGCCCGCGGTTCGACTCGCCCAGCGTGTTCGGGTCCATCCTCGACGCCGACCGGGGCGGGTCGTTCGAGTTGGCCGCCGAGGTCCCGACACGCACCCGGCAGTTCTACTTCCCCGACACGAACGTGCTGATCACGCGGTTCTTCGCCGCGGACGGGGTGGCGGAGATCCAGGACTTCATGCCGGTGGTCGACGAGTCGCGGGAGGCGGCCCGGCACCGGCTGATCCGGCGGGTGATCTGCGTCCGCGGCACCCTCCCGTTCCGGGCCCGGATCGCTCCGCGCTTCGGTTACGGCACCGAAGCGCACACCACGCACATGGAAGGCAATGTGGCGGTGTTCCAGTCCCCGTCACTGACGCTCGCGCTGACCGCCACGGCACCACTGGAGAGCGACGGCCTGGACGCGTGGTCGCACTTCAAGCTCCTCGAGGGCGAATCCAACGTGTTCGCCCTCGACCAGATCGGCGACGACGTCCCGACCCGGTCGTGCCCCCGTGCCGAGGCGCAGGCGCAGGCCGATGCGACGGTCAGGTTCTGGCGCCACTGGCTGGCCGGTTCGCGCTACCACGGGCGGTGGCGGGAGATGGTGCACCGCTCCGCGCTGGTGCTGAAGCTGCTCACTTACGCGCCGACCGGTGCGATAGTCGCCGCTCCGACCACCAGCCTGCCCGAGCAGGTCGGCGGCGAGCGCAACTGGGACTACCGGTACGTCTGGGTCCGCGACGCCGCCTTCTGCGTCTACGCCATGCTGCGCCTCGGGTTCACCTCGGAGGCCGAGGCGTTCATGGGCTTCCTCGGCGAGCGCGGCATCATGCGGGGCAGCCGTGCGACCGGCCCGTTGCAGATCATGTACGGCATCGACGGGCGCAGCGAGCTGCCCGAGTACGAGCTGCCGCATCTGGAGGGCTACCTGGGCTCCTCGCCCGTCCGGGTCGGCAATGCCGCCACCGGCCAGCTCCAGCTGGACATCTACGGGGCCCTGATCGACTCGATCTACCTGTACGACAAGTGGGGACAGCCGATCAGCAGTGCCCGGTGGGACGAGGTCGGCGCGATGGCGGACTGGCTCTGCGAGCACTGGGACCAGCCCGACGAGGGGATCTGGGAGACCCGCGCGGGCCGGCGGAACTACGTGTACTCGCGGCTGATGTGCTGGGTGGGACTGGAGCGGGCGATACGCATGGCGAACCGCCGCGGCCTGCCGGCCGACCTGCCCCGCTGGCGGGAGTCCCGGGACGCGATCTACCGGCAGATCATGCAGCGCGGCTGGTCGGCCCGGCGGGGCGCGTTCGTCCAGGCCCTGGACGCCGATGAGCTGGACGCCTCGCTGATGATGATGCCGATGGCCAAGTTCATCTCGCCCACCGACCCCAAGTGGCTCTCCACCCTGGACGCCCTCACCGCGGATCTGGTCTCCGACTCCCTGGTCTACCGCTACGACGCGGCCGTCAGCCCCGACGGCCTTCACGGCCCCGAGGGCACGTTCTCGATCTGCTCCTTCTGGTACGTCGAGGCACTGACCCGCGCAGGCCGACTGGAGGAGGCCCGGCTCGCTTTCGAGAAAATGCTCACCTACGCCAACCACCTCGGTCTGTTCGCCGAGGAGATCGGCCCGACCGGCGAACAACTCGGCAACTTCCCCCAGGCCTTCACCCACCTCTCGCTGATCAGCGCCGCCTTCAACCTCGATCGCGCACTCGGCTGACGCGGCTCCGCTCCCGAGATGTGTGCCACGCGATGCGGGGTCATCATGACGAGAGGTCGATGCGCCCGCGCGCAAGCGGCCGCCCCGAGAGCACTCGCATCCCCAGCCGGAGGCGGCGCATGAACCTTGACGAGTCGCGCAGGGCCTGGGCCTCGATCGTCTGCGTCGTCGCCGTCATCCTCGCGGATCTCGTGGCGATCGTCCTGATGAACACGGTCGGTCGATAGCCGACCGGGCAGTCCGGGTATGAGGCCCGCACGTTCAGCGAGTCCAGCGGCAGGCCGGACCACACGACCGCCGCGCTCGCCCACCCGTTCCCCGACCGGGACATCGGCTCTGGAACCCACTGGCTGGCATTCATCTACTGGGCGAGTCGGGTGGCGAACAGTGCGCGCACCCGGGCCCAGGAGTCCTCGGCCGCGGCCTTGTCGTACATACCGCGTCCGGGGAAGAAGAACGCGTGTTGCGCTTTGGGGTAGACGACCGTCTCGTGGCGTACCCCCGCCGCTGCCAGGGCATCACCGATCCGGCCGCGCTGGTCCGCGTCGATGACGTGGTCGAGTTCCGCGAAGAACAGCAGCATCCGCACATCGCGGGCGGCGATGGCGCCGGTCACCTCCAGCAGCGGCTCCGGGCGGCTCAGCGCGGTACCCGCGACCGGCAGCCACCCCGGGTAGAAGATCGCTGCTGCCGCCAGGTCGAGGCGGCTCGCGGCGAAGTAGGCGATGTGGCCGCCGAGGCTGAACCCGAGGACGCCGCACTTGCCGTTGGCGCCCGCCCGGTCACGGACGTAGTCGGTACAGGCACGCAGATCCGTCTCGACCTCGTCCCGGGTCAGCCGGCCGAGGAGCTCGAAGGCACGCGCCCTGTTGGCGTCGCTCTCCTCCAGGCCGAAGGCGGTCTCCGGGCCGGAGCTGTGATACAGGTTCGGGGCGATCGCCACATAGCCGAGTTCCGCGACGTGCCGCACCACGGCCCGCACCTCCTCGGTCACCCCCCACAACTCGGCGCAGACCAGCACGGCCGGATGGCTGCCGCCCCCGGCCGGACGAGCCAGATAGGCGCTCATCGTCGCCGAACCACTTACCTCGATGTCCACATCGTGCGCGACGATCTCGTAAGCCATGAGGTTCCCCCTCGATCGTGATGATCACCGGACTCTGCCAGAGCACAGTCGACCACGGAATGCGGTATCGGCATACGGACAGCCGTGCCGCACCGCTCGGAGCCCCTCACACTCAACGCCGGCCCCACCGGCGAGGTGCCCTCCCCGCCGGTATCCGACGCGCGGAAGCGTTCCACGAGGTCGAGGCGGCCCCGCCGGGGCTACGGGTGAGGTTCGGGTTTCCGTTGCCGGTCACCTGCCGGTCACCTGGTTCGCCCGACGCTCCACTGCGGCAGCAGTTCGAAGAAGGTGACCGCCTCCTCCCGCCACCGCGAGCGCCATCCGGCGGTCACAGCGGACGCTTGCTGAGCGTAGCGGCGCATGTCTGCCCGCATTGTGCCCGGCACATCGTGGCGCTCGCCGATTTCCCGGACAGCGGCGATGGTTTCCGGCTCACATGCCGGGTCGCCGAACGCGGCTTCCAGCAGGCGACGGTCGGCGCCGTCGACGCCCGCCAGCAGCGCGTTGACGGTGTAGCTGCGCTTGCCGTCGCGGAGGTCGGTTCCGATCGGCTTCCCCATGACTGCCGCGTCCCCGAACAGGTCCAGGTAGTCGTCCCGCATCTGCCCGCAGACCCCCACCAGCCGCGCGTACTCCCGCAGCTCCTCATCGAAGAGGGCCGGGTCCCGGCCCGCGGCCAGGAGTCCGAGCTGCATGGGCGCGAGGATCGAGTAGCGGGCGGACTTGTAGTCGGCCACGCAGTGCAGGAGATCCTCGTCCGGCGCGGCGGCGAAGTCGCGTTCCAGGTCGACGATCTGGCCCACGAACGTGTCGGTCGCCGCCCGGGTCTGCACCTCGATCATGGCCTGCCGGACCGCCACGGGTACCTTCGACTCCTCCAGCAGCACCCGCAGCGACAGCGCGAGGGCGAGATCGCCCGCGAGCACGGTCAGACCAAGGGCAGCCTGCGGGTGGTCGGGAAACCGCTCGCGGTAGGCGTAGTAGGTGGAGGGGGCACCGCGACGGGTGGGACTGTCGTCGATGAGGTCGTCGTGCACTAGGCCGTGGGTCTGCAGCAGCTCGATGCTCAGGGCGGCGGCCCCCAGTCCTTCAACCGGCTCCTCGGTCACCAGACGTGCCGCCTCGTGCAGCAACACGACCCGCATCCGTTTGCCGCCGCGCAGGGACAACTCCCGCAGCAACTGCACGCAGTCCGGGGTGAATCGACTGAAGGACGGCGCATCGATTTGAGCGCTGACCCGGTCGAAGTACTCCTCGAAGAGCGCGTTGAACCGGTGTTCGTATCCGGCGACACGCTCGAGGATCTGCTGCGTCATGACGCTCTTCCTGCTCGGAGACTGCCACGGGACACATTTGTGTACGGGTGACACTCGGGTTGGTGCCCGGGCTGTCACCGTCGGGCAGGGTCAGGCGCCCGATGCGCGGGCGTTCCCGCGGAGCGGCAGTGTCGGGTTCCCACGTGGCGCGCGGCGCGGATTGCTGCGGGGCAGGGATCGCGGGTGCCTACGGGGCAGGAGCCGCCGAATCCCGCTGCCCGGGAGCCGAGGATTCCTGCGGGACCGACGGGCGGCATGCGGCGCCGGCACCGTCCGCCTCCTCCGTGCGCGGCCAGTGCCGTCCTTCGAGGGCCTCGGCGCTGCGGTTGAGTCGGACCAGGACGTCCTCCAGCTCTCGTACCTCCTCCGGGGACCAGTCGGCGACCACCCGGGCCAGGCAGGACCGGTTGACCTCGCGGTCTCCGGCGAGCCGGCGCCCGCCTTCGGCGGTGATGCGCAGCTTGCGGGCCATGCCGCCGTCCGGGTCCGCGACGCGCTCGGCCAGCCCGCAGCGCAGCAGTGCCGCCGTCTGGCGGTTCACCGTCGAGGTGTCGAGCCCGAAGGCATCCGCCAACTGTCCGATGGACATGGGGCCTTGGGTGTCGAGCCGGCTGAGCAGCAGGTACGCCGACCGCTCCAGGCGTTCGGGGTCCCGCTCGCGCCGGGCCAGCACCTGGTGCCGCGAGAGCAGCATCAGCTCCCGCTCCAGTTTCTCCAGCACTGCGCCTCCCACTCCTTCCGGCGCTCCATTATCGCGGACCCGCGCACCGGCGGACCTTCCGAGGGCGGTCTTCCAGCGGACGGCTCCGGCCGTGGGGCCCGCGATATGCATGATACACAGCATGTGTACTATGCACTCCTGGTTGTCACACCGACGAGCCACAGCCTCACACCGGAGGACCCGCATGACCGTCACCACGTCCACCGCCTCCCGCGCGGCCGAGATCCTGTCCCGGCCCGTCACGCTGAACGGCCTGACCGTCCCCAACCGCATCGCGATGGCGCCGATGACGCGGATGTTCTCCCCCGGCGGCGTGCCCGGCGAGGACGTGCGGGCGTACTACGCCAGCCGGGCCGCCGCGGGTGTCGGCTTGATCGTCACCGAGGGCACCTACGTCGGTCACCAGTCCGCCGGGCAGAGCGACCGGGTGCCGCGGTTCCACGGCGAGGAGCAGCTTGCGGGGTGGGCGAAGGTCGCCGCGGCCGTGCACGAGGCGGGCGGCACGATCGTGCCGCAGCTGTGGCACATAGGCATGGTGCGCAAGCAGGGCGAGGCACCGTACGCCGAAGCGCCCGCCGTCGGCCCCTCCGGTATCCGCGTCGACGGCACGGAAGGGACCGGCAAGGCGATGACCCGCGCCGACCTGGACGACGTCATCGGCGCGTTCGCCGACGCCGCCGCCGAGGCCGAGCGGATCGGCTTCGACGGTGTCGAACTCCACGGCGCCCACGGCTACTTGCTCGACCAGTTCCTCTGGGAGCGGACCAACCGCCGCACTGACGCGTACGGTGGCGACGCGGTGGCCCGTACGAAGTTCGCCGCCGAGATCGTGGCGGCGGTCCGCGAGCGCGTCGCGGCCGACTTCCCGGTGATCTTCCGCTACTCGCAGTGGAAGCAGGAAGCCTACGACGCCCGGCTCGCGCAGACCCCGGAGGAGCTGGAGGCCATCCTGGCCCCGCTGACGGCGGCGGGCGTCGACGCGTTCCACGCCTCCACCCGGCGCTACTGGCTCCCGGAGTTCGAAGGCTCGGACCTGAACCTGGCGGGCTGGACCAAGAAGCTCACCGGCCGGCCGACCATCACCGTCGGTTCGGTCGGCCTCGACGGCGACTTCATCCGCTCCTTTGCCGGCGAGGGCGCGGCGCTCGGGGACATCGACAATCTCCTGGAGCGCATGGAACGCGACGAGTTCGACATGGTCGCCGTCGGCCGGGCGCTGCTCCAGGACCCGCAGTGGGCGGCGAAGGTCCTCGGCAACCGCTTCGACGAGCTGGAGCCGTACGACGCGGCGGCGCTCAAGTCGCTCAGTCGGTAGCCGGTAGCAGTAGGGACGGACGGCTGGTCCGAGGAAGCCCCGTGACATCGGTCCGCCGACGTCACGGGGCGTTCGCGCTGCGCTCAGTTCAGTGCTCGCAGAGCGAGAATTCTCGTTCGTAAAGCTGCTCATTGTGTTCGTCGACGAAGAACTTGCGTTCCTGCATCAGTTGGTCCCGGTAGGCCTTGGCCTGTTCAAGCGTCATGGTCGAGGTCTCGGACCATGGCTGTTGCGGTGGCACATCGGATGTCGAGACGATTCTTTCCGATGGGTCGACCAGGAAGAACGCGAGAATTTTACGATATCCCGGGCGGGCGGGGTCCGTGAGGCGGAATGAACCCACGCGGTGTTGCAGGATGTTCGGGAACGCCAGACAGCGGCCCGCCGGGGTCGATGTCGATCCCAGCATCTGATTCAGTGCGTCTTCGTCCTCCAGGCCGTAGACCTCGCGGAGGCCGTTGTCGTCGTTCTGTTCGTAGTGCGGGTCGTCGAGTGCCGCCCGGAAACTCAGGCGGCTTTCGGTGATGTTCTCGCTGTCCCAGTAGTAGATGGCGGTCGAGACGATCCGCTCGTTCATCATCCCCTCGACATGCCAGGAACCGCCGGGATACTCGGGCTTGTCCGGGGTGAGATGAATGGTGGCGAGCTTGACGATGACCTGGAGAGAGCGGCCGCGCAGGTCGACTCGGGCGGATTCATCCGGCAACTCGGGCGGGACGAAGGCGGGGGCGTCCGGGACGACCGGGCGACGGTTTTGCCACCAGTCGTCCTGGGCCTCTTCCCATGCGTCGCGGGCTTCCGCGTAAGCCCGATCATCACTGTAGGCGGACTTGTCCGGATACTCCGGCTGCGAGTCGTACCACCCGTAAGGATCGGCCTCGATCCGCAGGGGCCGCGGATGGCGCAGATCGGTGAGCACGTTCTCCAGCAGCGGGCGCATGCGCGCGAACAAGTCGGGCAGTACGGCGGCCAGTTCGCGGTGCGTCTCGGGGTGGACATTGTTGACGTACGAACGGAAGGCGACATCGCCGTCGGCACTGACGTCGACGTCCGTGGGCAGCCACTGGAACTTCTCCGAGAACTCGTATTTCGAGTATCGGTCCGTCGGGTTCTGCCAAGCCCGATCGGGCGCCCCGCTCACCTCTCTCACGAGGCAGAACAGTGAGGGATGAACCAGATCCAGCACCTGGCCGTCCGATCCGGGATGCCAGTCCTGTTCTTCTTCGGGGACCTGCTCCAGAACCCGGACCGCCTCGCGCAGCCGGGATCTGAGCGTTTCGTCGACCAGCGTGTCCGACTGCCACACCCCGTCGACGGCGGACACCTCGACGCCGGTTGTTCCGTCCCGCAGCGCGGCATAATGCCGGAGTTCGGCAAGCACGTAACGAACCTGCGCTTCGGTGAGGCCTTGGGTGACCGCTTCTTGCGTCCACCTGGCGACGATGTCGGCATCGTTCATCTTGTCGAACCACCCCGACTTCGCCCGAATGAGCGCGCTGCACCGCATCATCTGAAGTTCCCGCAGCGTTCGGGGTGTGGCGAACGATATGGAACGAGAAGCATGAAAAGGCAGCGGGAAAGCAGACAGGGCAGTCAATTCTCCTGGTCCTCCCAGTCGGTGTGCGGTGGCTGGAAGGATACTTGAGCGGACTGACACCGGAGCCCGGCCCCGTCATCGCTGTGGCGATGGCCCAGGCGGGCCGGCTTGCGGGGACGGTGAGGCGTTGGCACGAACGACCAGCCGCCGCTGGGCTGCGGACTCGTTGTCCCGCCACCGACCGGGTTGGACGGGAGGGTGCCTGAACTCGCTCCGGTGGCCGTTCCGTTCGCGCTGTTGGTCGGGAACGGCATCGGCGTTGTGTTATTCCAGGTAGGTGAACTCGTCCGTCGGGCTCCCGGGGGACGAGTAGTTGTTCGACAGGACGGTGACGTTGACCGTCGCGGGCTTGCCGAGTTTGATGGTTGCCGCGGGCGCCTTGACGAGAAGCTGTTCGGGGGCGCAGTCGACGAGCGTGGCGAGTTTGTCGCCGAAGTAGACCTGAGCGTTTGAGGCGAAGTCAACTCCGCTGATCCGGACTTGGTCGCCGAGTCGGCCGCTGTTCGGGCTGACGCCGGTGACCACCACGGCGGCGGGGCCGCCGTAGGCGAACTGGCCGCGCGGGACGGCCGGGGAGGTGCCCAGATTGTTGGTGACGCGGACGTCGACCACTCCTACGCCTGGGGGTGCCCAGACGACGATCACGTCGTCGCGGAGGACGTGTTCCTTGGAGATCGGCACCGTGCCGAAGTCGACCATGACACCCTGACCGAATCCGCTGCCGACGATCTCGACCGGGGCGCCGGCCGTGCCGACCGGGGTCACAACGGTCACCACCGGCCCCGACTGCACGTCAGGCGCGCCGAGGAGCTGCAGGTAGGTCGAGTTGGCGTGCTGGAAGTCCACCTGGCCCATGAAGTCTTGGAGCGACTTTTTCACCAGGTTCGGGTCGAAGGGTTTGTAGCTGTCGTTCAGCGGGTCGTCTTTCCCCGGCTGGACGTAGACGTTGGGGCCGGGTAGGGCGGCGAGCGTCGAGATGACGGCTTTGACGGCGTCGACCTGCGCCGGGCCAGGAGGATCGGGGTACCACTGAGCGGTTTCGATTTCCTCCAGGTTGTTCCACGCCTGCGGCACCACATCGTTGATGTTGTAGTGCCGCTCGTTGGCCTGCCAGTCCAGGGAGTCGACGTAGGCGGCGAAGTCCGCTCCGCCGGCGGTGGGGGCGGCGAAGGTGTGCAGCTCGAAGTTCGGCTTCCCCTTGGGCCAGGTGAGCGTCTGGAGGTAGGGGGCGACCATGGTCGCGACGCAGCCGCCCAGACTGTGGCCGGTGACGTAGACCGTCGGATTCGGCTGCGCCTGGCCCAGGGCGGTGCCCAGCGCCTGCGCCAGGGTGACACCTGCCGTGGTCATGGTGACGACCTCGGTGAACGCCTTCATCGCCCCCTTGGAGACCGAGACCGGGGACGGCATTCCGACGAGGTTGAAGGGGACCACCGTGCCGACGTCGAGGTCCTCCAGCAGATCGGTCACATTGCCGACCGTGCCCCGGATGACCACGGCGAACGAGTTGGAGCCGTCGGTGTTTCTGGCGAGGTAGGCCATGTTGGCATTGCCGGGACTCAGCCCGAGCCAGGCAAGGGCCCAAGTGCCCTGGGTCGCGAGCGATGCGTCCGCGAGTTGCTGGTTGATGCCCAGGATGATCCGGGTGCTCTGCTCCGCGAGGGTCTCGCCCGAGGGGCGCGGGGTGGCTGCGGTCGCCGCGATCGCGGAGAGCGTCATGGTCACCTGTGGAACAGTCGGTTGATTCGAGTCGGACGCCATGCTCGCTCCTCTGGGATCGCCGGCCCCGCCGCGGCAGGTGCGTGTCCAACCTACTTTTCTGCCCCAAGCGCACCACGGTGGCTGGGCCGGAGGTCACGCGATCGGGCCGGCGGCCCATGGGGGGAGTTCTTGGCGTGTTCGCCGGGCGACCGGCCCTCGGGCACAGGCCCGAGGGCCGCCTCGACTCCGGAACAGCACCCCGCCCGGCCGCACGAGGACCACTCCACCACCGAGCCGACACCGGTCCGCGAACGGCTGCGTGTACCGGATGCGATGCCTGACAGCCGATGCCTGACAGCCTGCTGGTCACTGCTCCCGACGCGGTGCGTGGCCTGGGACGAGGAGCCGGATCGCGCCACCTACAGCAGCCCGCGCCGGCCCCGAGCGCGCCGGTGTCCCCGCCGCGTCGAGCACCGCTGGCACCCGGGTCGGACGCCACAACCGTTCAGAAGTGGACCCCCGTCGACCCACGGGGCGACCGCCCCCGCACGGCGCGGGGGTCGTCGCGTCTATGACCCCGGTCGGACGGCAGCCCGGTGAACCACCTCGCCCGCGACCACCACCGTCTCGGCCACCGTGCCCGGGATCCGTTCCGGGGCCACCGCCAGGATGTCCCGGGACAGCACCACGAAGTCGGCCGCCTTGCCCACCGTCAGCGAACCGCGGTCCTTCTCCAGGAAATTGGCGTACGCCGAACCCATCGTGTAGCCGTACACCGCCGTCGCGACGTCCACCGTCTCGGCCGGCTGCCACGGATCGCCGCCGCCCAGCGGGCGGCGGGTGATCGCCGTGTAGATCCCGATCATCGGGTCCATCTCGGCCACGTTCCAGTCGCTGGAGAACGCCAGCACCGCGCCGGCCTCGTACAGGCTCCGCATCGGCCATGCCTTGTGCCAGCGGCCCTCGCCCACGTTCTCCGCCCAGTCCTGGCCGGGCCCGGCGATCTCCGGCGCGCAGTGCCTAGGCTGCATGCAGGCCACCACCCCGAGGCCGGCGAAGCGCGGCACGTCCGCCGGGTCCAGGCACTCCACGTGCACCACTTGGTGGCGGGCGTCCCGCGGCCCGTTGACCGAGCGGGCGTGTTCGACCGCGTCCAGGACCGTACGGATTCCCCGGTCGCCCGTGGCGTGCACGAAGCACTGGAACCCGCGCGCGTCCAGCCGCGCCAGCAGCTCCGCGAACTCCTCCGCCGGGTAGAAGGTCTCGCCGCGGTGTGCCCCGCAGCCGGTGTACGGCTCCAGCAGCGCGGCCGTGCGCGGCTCGACCACATCGTCGATGTACAGCTTGAGCGGCCCCACCCGCAGCCGATCCCCCGCGTACGTCCGGGCCGCCGCCGCGAACGCGTCGAGTTCCTCCTCCGTCGTGCCGCGCGGGTGGAAGAGCGCCGCGACGATCCGCGAGCGCAGCCGGCCCTCGGCGCGCGCCCGCTCGTAGAGCTCCAGGTCGTCCAGGGAGTTCTGCGGTTCCACCACCGTGGTGATGCCGAAGCCGATCGCGTCGTCCAGGCTCTTGGCCAACCGACCGTACTGCCGGTCCGGCGAGGCCCACGGCACCCCGTGCTCGTGCAGTGCCCGGTGGCCGTCCCGAGAGAGCCCCTTGATCGCGAAGTCCTTGACGAAGCCGGTGGGTTCACCGGTCTCCGGGTCGACGGCCGCGGTGCCGAAGGGCAGGTCGGTGCGGTCCTTCGCGACCCCCAGCCGGCGCATCGCGGCCGTGTTCAGCCAGGCCGTGTGCACGTCGTACGAGAGCACGATCGCCGGGACGTCCCCGGTGACCGGGTCCAGGTCGGCGGCGGTCGGCATCCGGCCGCCGGGGATCGCGGAGTAGTCGAAGGCCTCGGCCTCGATCCACGCGGCGTCCGGGTGGGCGTCGCGCCAGGCGCCGATCCGGTCGAGGATCGCCTCCAGGGTGCGCACCCCGGCGAGTTGTACGCACGCGTCGTCGGAGCCGAGCCGGACGTGGTTGTGGGCGTCGATGAAGCCGGGCAGCACCAGCCGACCGCCCGCGTCGATCCGCTCGGTGTCCGGGCCCGCCCATGCGACGGCCTCGGCGTCCGGGCCGATCCAGACGATCCGGCCGTCGGACACGGCCAGGGCTTCGGCCTCGGGGAGGTCGGGGTCGACGGTGTGGATGCGGGCTCCGGTGAGCAGCAGATCGGCAGGGATGGGGTGCGGCATGGTCGGTGCTCCTGTGCAGAGGTCGCGGGGGGCGGGGGCGGGTGCGTCCCCTCGTTCACGGGGGGCGCGCGAGGGGCGCACGTTGGCGCGTGTGAGGGGCGTACGGGTTGAGTCGAGGGGCGTGAGTGACGGGTACGAGGCGCTCAGGCGGCTGGGGCGTACGCCGGGCGCAGCGTCCGCCGGGCGAGGAGCGCGTATGTGAGCGCTGAGACGACCGAGCCGAGCAGAGTGAGGTCGGCGCCGCCGAGCGGCGCCACCAGCGGGCCGGTCCACAGCTCGGAGTCGCAGGTCAGCGAGGCGAAGACCATGCCGGCGAGCAGCGCGGTCATGCCTGCGGGATGGTAGCCGGCCCGGTACCAGTAGGCGCCGGCGCTTCCGGCGTGCAGTGCGTCGGAGTCGTAGTGGCAGCGGCGCAGCAGCATGTCGGCGAGGAAGACCCCGCCCCAGGGCGCGAACACGATGATCAGCAGGGAGAGGAACGAGAGCAGCGAGGTGGTGAAGTCGGTCAGAAAGAGCGCGGCGAGCGATCCGGCCGCGGTGACCGCGGCGCTGATCACGATGGCGCGGGCGCGGCTCCACGGGATGCCGAGAACCTGGAGGTTCAGGCTGGAGGAGTAAAGGGTGATGATCGAGTTGGTGACGGAGCCACCGAGGACGAGGGCCAGGAACACCGGCTTGAACCAGCTCGGAAGCAAACTCTCGGCCCCTGCCACGGCATCGGTCATGTCGGTCCGGGTGGCGGCGGCGACCCCGGCGACGCCGAGTGCGACGGAGGAGACGAACCCACCGAGCGCCCCCATCCAGGTGATCGACTTCAGCGACGTGGTCCGGGGCAGGTAGCGCGTGTAGTCGGCCGGCATCGGCAGGTACGAGAAGGGCCCGGCCAGCATCACGACGAAGGCCAGGCTCCAGCCGGACAGCCCCGGGGCGGCGGCGCCGGTCGGGGCGGCGGTCTCGGCACCGGGCAGGACGAAGACGAGGAGCGCGCCGAAACCGACGGCGAGGACGTACGCCATCCAGCGCTCGGCGAACTGGACGGTCGCGTGACCCCACATCGCGACGGCGAAGGTGAGCGCGAGGGTGATCCCGAGCGCGAGGGCCCGTACCCCGGTCCCCGCGCCCAGGCCCATTTCGGCGAAGAACACCTCCAGGGCGAGGGTGCCGACCACGGTGTTGACGATGGTGTAGCCGATGCTCACCACCCAGTTCAGGACGCCGGCCGGGAAGTTCCCGCGCACCCCGAAGGCGGCCCGGGAGATGACCAGGGTGGCGGTGCCGGTGCGGATGCCGCTGAGACCGGCGGCACTGACCGCGAAGAACGACAGTCCGCTGACCACGACCACGGCGGTGGCCTGCCAGAAGGAGAGACCGAAGGCCACGGCGAGGGCGCCGTTGATCACGTAGGTGAAGGTGAGGTTGGAGCCGAACCAGAGCCAGAAGAGGTCCCGGGCGCTCCCGTGCCGCTCGGCGTCGGGAATGGGGTCGATGCCGTGGGTCTCGACCCGGAACACCTCGTCGACGTCGGCCGTCGTGTCCTGCTGCGTCATGCGCCGTACCCCTGACTGTGGAGCCCATGAACCTTGAATGGCGTTCTAAGTTCTTGAATGGCATTCAAGATGCGCCGCCGGATGGGACCGCGTCAAGACCTTGTCCGGGATAAAGTCGGGCCACGAAGATCGGGAAGGCGGGCACGGGTGGCGGGAGCAGCGGGGGCGGCGGGGGCGGCGGGGGCGGCGCGACGGCGCGACGGACGGATCGCCCAGGAGCGCATGCTGGAAGAGGCCATGGCGGCGATCGCCGAGGGCGGGCTCGCGGAGCTCACCATGTCCGCGCTCGCCGAGCGCCTCGGCACCAGCGGCGGCCACATCCTCTACTACTTCGGCAGCAAGGACCGGCTACTGATGGCCGCACTGCGCTGGAGCGAGGAACAACTGGCCGTGGAACGCAGGCAGTTGTTGGAGCGTCGGGTGACCGCACACCGCAAGCTCGCACTGTTCCTGGAGCTCTACCTGCCCCGCGGTCCCCGCGATCCGCGCTGGACCCTGTGGATCGAGCTGTGGGCCCGCACCCCCTCAAACGAGGACCTGCGCGCCGCCCAGCAGGAGATGGACGACGGCTGGCAGCGGGACTTGGAGGCCTTGCTCGCCAAGGGCGTGGCCCAGGGACGTTTCGCCGCCGACCTGGACGTGGCCGCCCGCGCGTCGGAACTGCTCGCACTGCTGGACGGACTGAGCACCCGGGTGGTGCTCGGACAGCACGGCGCCGACCGCGCCGCCTCCCTGAAGCACGCCACCTCGGCGGCGGCGCTGCTGATCCCGCACGCCTGAGGGTTGGCCCGGGGATGATCCGTTCACACCGCCTCGGCCGCCCCGGAGCGACGCGAGGCCCCCGCAAGCCTCCCCACCCCCGCCACCCCGGCCACCCCGGCCACCCGAGAAGGCGCTGCCCACAGTCGCATAACGGCCGGCCGAAGCATCAGCGGGCCCCTCGCTGTGGCCCCGACAGGGGCGTCGGCGGACCACGGCTCCGCGCCGCCGGCCTTCAGGGGGAGGCAGCCGCCCGCCATCCGGCTCCGCACGCTGGATAGGATTCCGGCATGGCGAAGACGACTGCGGAGAAGCTGGGCATCAAGGAGGGGGCGACCCTCCTGGTGTTCGGGGCGCCGGCCGACTGGTCGTGCGGACCTCTTCCCTCCGCCGCCACCGTGGTCACGGAAGCCAAGAACCCGGACCTGGTGTTGCTTTTCGCCCCCGACGCCGCGACCCTCGACGCCACCGTCGATAAGGCGCTCGACGCGGTCCCGTTCGACGGTCTGGTCTGGGTCGCCTACCGCAAGGGCGGTGTGAAGGCCGGCACGGACCTCAACCGCGACGTCCTGCAGAACCGCCTCTCCGGCCACGGCCTGGTCGGCGTCACGCTGATCGCCCTCGATGTCATCTGGTCAGCCATGCGCGTCCGCCCACTGGACCGACCGGGCCGACGCTGACACCGCACGACCTGGTAGTTCATTGCCAGGTGGTGTCGTAGGTCTTGCCTCGGGATGGCCTGCCGGCAGATGGGGTGCGCGGCGTAGCGGTGCCCGGCTGCCCCGCCCCGGGAGCTCGGGGTACCCGGGGTGGGGGGCGCCTCGGCCTGTTCAACGAACGGGAGAAGTATCGGTTCCGCAGGAACCGCGAGGCTCGAAGCCACACCGCAGAAGCCGCTTGCGGCGGCTCCGCCTACCGCGGCTGTCTCGGCGACGCGCAACGCAGCCACGAGCAGCGGCGCACCCAGGAGCACTTGTCAGAAAAGATCCGACTGTCAGTCCTTGAGCTTGTATGTGCAGGGCTTGTCCGACCCGCCGCCCTGATTGTCCGCGACTTGCTTACCGTCGACCTTGATCGTGCACGGGGCGGCCTTGAGCATCCCGTCCGGGCCCTTGACCGAACCCGGCACCAGCGACACCGTGACGCCGACCTTCAGCTCGGCGCCCTCCAACTGCATGGACTCCGTCTTCGTCCAGGGCAGCGTCACCTGCTCGAAGTGGTTGGTGTTCCCGATCCACATGACGTTGGACGGCCCCGTGCCGTCCACCTCGAAGACCACCTGATGCGGAACGCCCTTCTTACCCGAGGACGAGCCCTTCGCGCCGCTCGCCGAGGCACTGGGCGAGGCGGCGGCCGCCTTGGCCGGGCCGGCGTCCTTCTTCTCGCTGCCGCACCCCGTCAGCAGCGCGGTCGCCGCGAGCAGGCTGATGGTGAGAGTGGCTGTCTTGCGCATGTGCGAACATCCCCGTTGTCGAACTGATCGTTGCCGGTGCAATAGGAGACCGTAAATCACGGCGCTGCGCCAAGGGACACCGCCCGACGCACATCGACCCGGCCCCGCACTACACCTTCTGGTAGGCGCCGTTCTCGTACTGGCCGAGGATAGCCCGGTGACTTGGGCCGTTGACCTGCCGAGCCGGCGGCGGGCGAGCGCTCCATCAGTCGGCCCAGGGCAGTCGTAGAGCCTCGATTTCCATGTCGGCCACGAGGGCTTCGACGAGCGGGGCGGGACCCGCCACTTTGGTGGCCCAGAGGTCGTAGTCCGTGCAGAGGACCCAGGAGCGATCCTGGGCCCAGAGGTTGGACGGGGTCCAGTTGTCCTCCTCGGGGTGGTCGTACAACTCCTTGGCGTCCGCGAGTACCCCGGCCCGGACGTGCACGGTGTCAAAGTCCGCCGCCCCCTGCAGAAGCGGGCTGTAGTAGGCCAGGCAGTTGGTTTCCGCACCCTGCGGACTGTGCTCGATGAGGATCTCGATCAGGCGGTCCCAGTCGGTCCGGTCCAGGCAGCCTTCGGACGGCCCCGTGATGCCGACTGGCCGGGCGCTCGGCTCCCGGAGCGAGGGAAACGAGCGGTAGCAGGGCAAGTGGCCTTCAGGTGCCACGGGGTCACCTGTCCGTCGCGAGAGCTCCGCCCAGAGCAACCGGCGCCAACGGGGGCCGTGCGGCTCACCGACCGTGCCCCCGAACACGTCCGCGGGGTCGAGCCCCGAGATGATCTCGGGCCCGCCGCCATTCAGAACGGCTCGTTGATACGCGACGTAGGACATGCCGGTCGGCCCGAGTTCGTGTTCGTACATGGAGTGGAGCACCCAAGCAGCGTCGGGCAGTGCCGGCGGCATAAAGCCGGTGAGCCCATCGTCGTCGGCCAGCTCCCGCAGCCATTCGATCTCCCCGGCGGCGGCCGGCGGCCACCCGGCGATCGCCCGGGCAACGGATGTCTCGTTCATCCGTTGAGGATCTCACCCGCTGCCGGGCGAGCGCCGGGTACAGCTCCCGGCCTACTCCACTCACGCTCCAAGTGCCTTGGCAGACCGGGTCGGGAATCAGTCTTGGACGCGTTGAGGCAACACGCGGCGCGGCAGTGGCTGACGCCATTCGCCTGGCTGGGCGACGAGGATCCGGCGAGCCAGAGTCCGTGCCGTGCCCCAGGCCGTATCGGCAGCCAGTGCCTCGGCCCACCGGCCGGCGCGACCACAGGGTTGTTCTCGCCCACGAGCCGACCTATGGCCTTCGGACGAACCTCCACGCCCTCCCGCCACGCTGGGCACACCCGGGGGACGGGCGCCGATCAGCGGCGGTCGGCGCCGAGGGTTTCGCTCTCGCGCAGCACTGTAAGGGCGAAGGCGAGGCGTTTGTCCAGTCGGCCATCGCGCTTGACGAAGTACCAGCGCTTGTCGTGTGTGGTGCGGGGGAAAGTCAGTACCGCTTCCCCGTACCGGCCGTCCGCGCCTTCCTCCTGCCCGGCCTTCGCGCCCACCGCCCAGACCACGGGTTTGAGGGGTGAGCCGGAGTCGGTGCCTTCGTCTGACCCGAAGGACGGCAGGGAGTCCACGACCCCGTCGAGGACATGGCCCACCCCGCGCCCCAGGGCCGCCCCTCGCCCAGTCGCGCGGGGCCACCATGGCTTGCCGAACGCACACCCCTGGACGGCCGCGCCTGTGGGACGCCGTCCGGCCCGTTTTCCCGGGATCAGCCCCCGCACCCCCCTCCCCCGCCTGGCGAGTCGTGCCAGCCCCCGCGTCCACTGCGCTCCATGGGCTCCCACGGGGGACGGGTCAACAGCCCGCTCTCCTTCGTGAACCGGGGAAGCCGGGCGCGCAGCGCCGGGGCGCCGAAGACGGCGACGCTCAGCAGCAGTCCCCCGGGGTCGTCCCGCTCCGAGCCGGGGCGATCCCCGGCACGGGCTTGGCGCAGCCGGAGCAGCTCGGCGCCGCGGGGGGTGCGTCGGGGGCGCGTCCACAGCACGAGGGCGGCCATGTCGGCGAGGAGCATGAGCCACAGCCACACCGTCTCCCCGCCACCTGCGACGGCCCAGGCCGGTGCTGCGGCGAACACCGGGAGCAGCAGGGCCCGTGCGGTCCAGCGTCGCCCGGCGGACACCAGCAGCCCCGCACGCTCCAAGCCCCGGGTCGTTTCCCGGATGGCGGCCCGTACCCGGTCTTGGTTTTGCAACCGGCGCGGATGTGTTTTCCCGTAGAGCACGTCGTACTGGGCGCGGGCCACCGCGGAGCAGTCGCGCGGCGGCCGCCGGTGCTCGACCGCCCGCACCGTTCGCCGGAATCCGGCCTCCACTGCTCCGGCCAGGTACAGCTCGACCAGCCCGGTCTGCGCCGCCCCCCGCGCTCCCCCACGCAACAGCCCCATCTCCACCGGCGACAACGCCCGGCGCGACGATCCGACCCAGCCGCCGGCGAACCGCACCACCCCCGCCAGCAGCACCAGAACCCACGCCAGACCCGCCGGCACCCCACCCGTCAAGCCCACACGAACCACCCCCCGGTTTCAGCCTTCCCCGGTCGTCCGCCGCCCGAAGCCCGATATGGTCCAGCGCGTCGGCCACCTCCTCGGCGTTGCCGCCGCGCCGACGCAGCGCGACCTCCGCGATCAGGTAGAGCGCCGGCTCGAGGTCGCGGGTGGCCAAGACATCCCGGTGGGGGCCGTGACTGCCACCCACCGTGCCTGCCGTCCTCGCCCAGCAGGAGGCGCCGGCCCCCGTCCTCCGCTGCCCCAGCGACCAACCATGTCGACCAGGGGGGCGTGTCGCGCGACCGTCCGCTGCCAGGCCTTCGCAAGTGTCCGCTTGGTGAGCTCCATGACTTCAAGATAGAAGGGGGCACTGACAACCGGCCGACCGCCGCCGGCCCGTTCAACGCCCAACCGCCCAGGACCGGTACGGGCGCGCCCCGTCACCGTGAGCAGCCGCGCGAACGCCGACGCCTTCACCCCGACCGCCACCAACGGGGCTGTATAAAGGCCACACTGGGCCCGAGGCTCCGGCCCGGGCGGGCAGGCCGACACCGACGGCCTTTCAACCCCGCCGCAATCCGACGCCACTGAGGGGCGCTTGCTGCCCCTTCTCGCCCGCCGCCTGACCCACGGCTGGGACCCGGCTCGGAGTTGGGGGCCCGGGGTACATGCGCACTCGGGCGATCGGAACCGATGCCATGGCGGAGGCAACGTGCCGGTGCCCCCGCCGTGGCTTCGATGCGCGAACCGGCTCCGGTCGCTCAGCGCACGCGTTCGACGCGCGCACGCCGGATCAGGTTCTTGCCCGGCTCCCGCACCTTGGCGAAGGCCGCGTTGTTCAACAGGACACAACTGCCCGACGGGCCGTTCACCGTCACCGTCGTCGCCTGACCGTTGTCCAGATTCGTCACCCGCAACTTCGTCCCCACCGGAAACGTCCCACTACTCGCCGCCGGCGCGCCCGCCTCACCCGACAACGTCACCGTCGACCCCTGACACACGACGTCGGGGACGGCGGCATTGCCGGTGGCCATCGTGGCGACGAGCCCTCCGGCCACAAGTGCTCCCGCGACGACACCGAGCACGGCCTTCTTCTTGGAACTCATGGTCCGCTTCCGGGACATGGACACTCCTCGATCGGATGGACGCTGTCCCCCCTGTCCTTCATACGGGCCGACCCGACCAGGCGGCGCGGTCTTGTCACCACGTGACAACTCCCTCCCAGCGAGGGGGTTTTGGGCGCTGCGCGGCACGCCGTCGCGGCTCGACGCTCAACGAGCACGTGCGAAGAAGCAGGTCACGACCCGACGCCCAGCGGAGCGAGGTGTAGTGGAGCGCTCACACCGACGGTCTTGATCGACGTGCGGCCGAGGAGCCCACAGGCGGCGTTAAGGTTCGGTTCAGGCGCCCTTAATCATCTGACCTCCCGGCCCGAGAGGGTGTCCGCAAGTGGATGCGGCGACCGTATGTGCCGCCGTCTCCGTGCCTGCCGGCGCGGTGCTCCCATCCCGCGCGACCTGCGCGGGCGTCACTTCACCGAGCCCGCCATCACGCCCTGGACGAAGTGCCGCTGGAAGGCGAAGAAGACGATCAGCGGGACCACCAGGGACAGGAACGCGCCCGGCGCGAGAACGCCGATGTTGCTTCCGAACTGCCGCATCTGGGACTGGAGGGCGACCGTGAGGGGTTGGGACTCGCTGTCCGCGAAGAGCAGCGCCACGAGCATGTCGTTCCAGACCCACAGGAACTGGAAGATGGCCAGACTCGCGATGGCCGGACGGCCGAGCGGCAGCACGAGCCGGGAGAAGATCCGCCATTCGGTGCCGCCGTCCATCCGGGCGGCTTCCAACATTTCGCGCGGGATCTCGGCGAAGTAGTTGCGCAGCAGGAAGATCGCGAAGGGCAGCCCGTAGGCCACATGGAAGAGGACGACGCCCGGAATGGTGCCGAACAGGCCCACCGCACCGAAGAGTTTGGCCACGGGCAGCAGGCCGATCTGCACGGGTACCACCAGCAGCCCGACGACCACGAGGAAGATGCCGTCCCGGCCGGGGAAGTCCAGCCACGCGAAGGCGTATCCGGCGAGGGCCGCGATGCCGACCACCAGGAGGGTCGTGGGTACCGAGATGAGGACGGTGTTCCCGAAGGCCGCCGCGATGCCGGAATCCTTGAGCAGGGCGGTGTAGTTGCCCAGGGACAGCTCGGAGGGGTCGGTGAACACGTTCCACCAGCCGCCGGAGGCGTTGTCGCGTTCGGAGCGCATCGAGGACAGGAACAGGCCGGCCAGCGGGGTGATCCATATCAGGGCGACCAGGAGCAGCAGTGCCTGGACGGCCGACCTGCTCAGCAGGCGCGACAGCCGGCCCTTGCGGGGCGGTTTGGGCCCGGACGTGGCAGGGGCGGGTTGGACCGCGGTCGTACGCCGGGGTGCCCTGCGCTCGATGGTGCCGTGACTGCTCATGCCGCGCTCCTTCGGAACCGTCGGATGTTGAAGACCATCGCCGGGACGACCAGCAGGAGGAGCACCACGCTGAGCGCGCTTCCGAGGCCCTGGTTGTTGCCGCCGCCGAAGGAGACCAGCCACATGCGGGTGGCCAGCACGTTCGCTTCTTCCTGCACGGGTCCGGGCGCGATGATGTAGACGAGGTCGAACACCTTCATCACGTTGATCACCAGCGTGACGAACACGACGGTGAGCACCGGCGCGAGCAGCGGCACGGTGATCTTGCGGAAGATCTGGCCCTCGGTGGCACCGTCCATCCGCGCGGCCTCCAGCGCGTCGCGCGGGATGGCGGCGAGCCCCGCCCCGATCAGAACCATGGCGAAGCCGGTCCACACCCACAGGTACGCGCCGATGATGGCGGGTGTCACCAGGGCCGGGCCGAGCCAGTTCACGCCTTGGTAGGGGGCTGCGAAATTGGCGGCGGGCAGCCGAAGGGTGTACTCGCCGTCGGCCAGCCCGGTGAAGTGGAACGAGCCGTCGGCGCCGGAGGTGGCGGTCGCGGCCGTCCGGCCGTCCCGTACGGCCTCGACCGTCATGCCGGGCAGACCCTTCTCGCCCGGGTCGACCTCGCCCGGCGTTCCGGAGCCGCCGGGGGCGAAGTCGAGGTAGACGACGCCCCCGATCCCGTCCGGGCCGGGCGCCGCGGCGGCAGCCGGCTTCGCCGTGGCGGGCACCGCGTCGGGTGCCACCCCGACGAGGCCGAGGTTGACCGAGCGGCCGGGACGCATCGCCTTGGTGGTGCTGTAGGGGCCGCCTGCGCTGCCTGTCAGGGCTTGGCCTTCGCGGATACGGGCCGTCGGATAGGCGGCGGCGTCCTCGAAGGTGTCGTGGACACCGACGACGACCGCGTTGAGCACGCCCCGGCCCGGATCCTGCTCGTAGGCGAGCCGGAAGACGATGCCCGCGGCGAGGAAGGAGACCGCCATCGGCAGGAAGAGCGTCAGTTTGAACGCGGTCGCCCAGCGCACCTTCTCGGTGAGGACGGCGAGCATCAGTCCGAGTCCGGTCAGCAGGGTCGGGGCGACCACGACCCATATGGCGCTGTTGCGGATCGCTTTCAGGGTGGCCGGATCGTGGACGATCGCCACGTAGTTCCCGGCTCCGACGAAACGGTTGCCGCTGGCGTCGAAGAGACTGCGGCAGAACGAGAAGACGACCGGGTAGACGACCAGGGCGCCGAGCAGCAGCAGGGCCGGCAGCACGAATACGACCGCGAGGCGGCGCCTCCTGTTGTGGGCCCGGCGCCGGGGGTCGGCCGCGGCGCGGGCGGTCAGGGTCTCAGCCATGGGGGCGCCTCAGTTCCCGTACGCCTTGGCGGCTTCAACCTCGAGCTTCGAGGCCGTGCCCTGCGGGTCCGAAGGGTCGCGCAGGAAGTCCTGGAGGAGCTTCCACTCGCCCGCGCCCTTGGTGCCGCCGAACGCCGCCGGGGCTTGGTCCGACATGTCGAAGCGGACGGAGTTGCCCGCCGCGACCAGCGATTGGGCGGTGCTGCGGGTGGTGTCGTCGCCATACGCGCCGAAATCGACCTTGGTGTTGGGCGACAGGAAGCCGCCCGCGCCGGCCCACACCTCGGCGGCCTCGGGGCCGGCCAGGAACTCGAGCAGCCGCATGCCCGCCTTGCCGTTCTTCCCCGCCTTGAGGACGACGGCCGCGTCACCGCCGCTGACGACGGGGGCCTTGCCTCCGTCGACCGCGGGGAACGGGAAGAACTTGGCGTCCTGCCCCGGCTTCTTGCCGAACTGGTCCTTGGCGACGCCGCCGACGAAGTCGCCCTCGTAGACCATGCCGGCCTTGGGCTCCGGCCCGAATACCTGCTCGACCGAGGAGGGGAAGTCGGTGCGCAGCGCCGTCTCGGCGCCGCCGGAGACGAGTTGCTTGTCCTTGAACAGTTCGCCGAGGGTGGTGAGGGCTTTGACGACGCTGTCGTCGGTCCACTTGAGCTTGTGCTGGGCGAGTTGGTCGTACTTTTCCGGCCCTGCCTGGGAGAGGTAGATGTTCTCGAACCAGTCGGTGAGGGTCCAACCGTCCTCGCCCGCCACGGCGAAGGCCGGGCGGCCGGAGTCGGCCAGGGTACGGCCGACCTTGAGCAGGTCGGCGTAGCTCTTGGGCTCGCCGACACCGGCCTGGGCGAAGGCGTCGGGGGCGTACCAGACGGTGGACTTGTGGGCGGCCTTGAAGTAGAGGCCGTAGTACGTGCCGTCGACGGTGCCGTAGTCCTTCCAGACCGGCGGGAGGGTGGAGCCGGCCGTCCGGGCCGCCTCGTCGGACAGGGGCTGGAGCCAGCCGGCCTTGGCGAACTGCTGGAGGACGCCCACCTGGGGGATCATCACCACGTCGGGTGCGTTGCCGCCCTCGATCTTGCTTCCGACGAAGGTGGAGACGTTGTCGCCGGAGGGGACGAAGACCGTCTTGGCGCCGGTCTTCGCGGTGAAGGCGTCCAGGACCTTCTTGAAGTTCTTCTGTTCGCTGCCCGTCCAGACGCCTGCCACGGTCACGGTCTGGCCGCTGAGTTCGCCGCCGCTCGCGGGTGCGGTGGTGCCGCCGCAGGCGGTGGCTCCGAGGGCGAGGGCGAGTGCCGCCGACGCGGTGGCAGCGGTCCGTCGGGTGGGCTTGCCGGGTCGTCGCATGAGGGGTCCATTTCGAGGAGGGCGGGTTCGGGACTGCGGTGTCGCCTCGGGCGTCACCGCGAGGGGTGTTGCGTCGGCGCACGGGGCGCCGCGCGGGTTACGGAGCGGGGCACTCCGAGGTCCACCAGGCGGCCGTCGCCGCCGGGAGCACTCCGTCCGGGCAGGGTCCGCTGGCGAGCAGCGGGGTCCCCGCGACGGGGGCGGGCACGGCCTCCGTGCCGAAGTTGACCGCGCAGACCAGGCCGTCGCCCCGGGCGATGGCCAGCACCTGCGGAGGCGTCTCGAGCCAGCGCAGGGTGCCGTCGCCGAGCTGCGGCAGGCTGCGCCGCAGTTGGAGGCCGTCGCGGTAGAGGTGCCAGAAGGAACGGGTGTCGGCCAGGGCCCGATCGGTGGCGTGCTCGGCGAACCACTCCGGTTGCGGCAGCCACGGCTTGGCGCCGGCCGCGCCCTGGCTGAAGCCGAACGGCGAGGCGTGGCCCGACCAGGGCAGTGGTACCCGGCAGCCGTCCCGGACCCGCTTGCGGCTGCCGGTACGGCGCCAGATCGGGTCGGTCAGGACCTCGTCGGGCAGGTCGAGGACCTCGGGGAGACCGAGCTCCTCCCCCTGGTAGACGTAGGCGGCGCCGGGCAGGGCGAGCATCAGCAGGGCGGCGGCGCGGGCGCGGGCGGCTCCCAGCCCGCTGCCTTCCACGCCGGGCTCGCCCGCGTAGCGGGTGACGGTGCGGACCTGGTCGTGGTTGTTGAGCACCCAGGTGACGGTGGAGCCGGTGCCGGCGATGTCGCGCATCGCCTCGGTGATCGTCGAACGGAAGGCGTCGGCGTCCCACGGGGCGCTGAGCAGGTCGAAGAAGAACGCCTGGTGCAGTTCGTCGGGCCGGACGTACTCGGCGTGTTCGCGGGCCGTCGGTACGGACACCTCGCCGACCAGCAGCCGCTCGCGGCCGTCCCGGGTGGCGTACTCCTCGCACACCGTGCGCCAGCGGCGCCACACGCCGTGGACCTCGGGCCGGTTCCAGGCGAGCTGGTTGACGGAGTCGCGGGCCCGCTCGTCGGCCGCGGGGTCCTCCGAGTCGGGCAGGTCGGGGTGCTTGAACAGCCCGGCGGCGACGTCGATCCGGAAGCCGTCGACACCGCGGTCCAGCCAGAAGCGCAGCACGCGCTCGAACTCGTCCCCGACGGCCGGGTCGCGCCAGTTCCAGTCCGGCTGCTCGGGCGTGAACAGGTGCAGGTACCACTCTCCGGGGGTGCCGTCGGGCGCGGTGGTCCGGCTCCAGGCGGGGCCGCCGAACATGGCGCGCCAGTTGTTGGGCGGCTGCGCCCCGTCCGGGCCGCGGCCCGGCGCGAAGTGGAAACGGGAGCGCGGGGGGCTGCCGGGTGCTGCGGCGAGGGCCTCGCGGAACCACGGGTGCTCGCTGGAGCAGTGGTTGGGGACGATGTCGAGCAGCAGTTTGAGGCCGAGGCGACGGGCGTCGGCCACCAGCCGGTCGAACTCGTCGAGGTCGCCGTACACGGGGTCGACGCCGCAGTAGTCGGCCACGTCGTAGCCGTGGTCGTGCTGCGGCGACGGGTAGAAGGGGCTGAGCCAGATGCCGTCGACACCGAGCTTCCTGAGGTAGGGAAGTCCGGCCCGTACGCCGGCCAGGTCGCCGATGCCGTCCCCGGTGCTGTCGAGGAAGCTGCGGACGTAGACCTGGTAGATCACCGCGTCGCGCCACCAGGAGTCGGGTGCGGGGGCGTTGCGGGAGGGGTGGCCGGTGCCGGCCGGAAGGGTGCTGAGCATCTCGCGTCGACCTGTTTCTGCTGAATGCGAGAGCGCCCTGGATCAGGTGCGCTGTTATGCATGCATGTTAAGTAGCTATGACCGGAGAGTGTCAACGATGCGTCCGGAAACAGCACAAATCTGGGGTGGTTTGCCCCTAAGTAAGCGGATACACGAAAGAGGGTGCCTACTTAACATGCAAGTAGGCACCCTGGGATGAGGAATCGTGTGGGGTCAGTCGGTGCGGGAAACACCGCCGAGCTCGCGCGCAAGCCGCGCCACCGCCTGGTCAGGTGTCTCGCGCCGCGCCATCAGGTCCTGCGCCACGGCCTGTACCGCCAGGCTCACCTGGTCGTAGCGGGCGCTCTTGGGGCGCGGCACCGCCGACAGCACGCTCTGACGGAGCGTGGACAGGTAGGGATAGGCGCTCAGGAGCTGGGGGTCCTCGTAGAGCGCGGCGCGCACAGGTGGGAGCGAGCCCTCGGTCAGCACCTTCCGCTGGACCCGTTCGCTCGTGAGGTAGGAGATGAGGTCGGCCGCCGAGGCCGGATGCCGGGAACGGCTGCTGACGGCCAGGTTGGAGCCGCCCAGCACACTGGTGCCGGGCCCGTCCGCTCCGGGCAGCGGCACGACGCCGAACCTCCCCGCGACCTTCGACCCCGCCGCGCTCGCGTCCGCGTAGACGTAGGGCCAGTTCCGCAGGAAGAGCAGCCGGCCGTCCTGGAACGCCCGCCGGGACTCCTCCTCCTTGTAGCCGAGCGCGTCCTGGGAGATCCAACCGTCCCGAACGCCGTCCGCGAGGAACCGCAACCCGGCGCGTGCCGCGTCGGAGTCGACCGTCACGCGGGCGCCGTCGTCGCGCAGGATCGAACCGCCCGCCGAGTGGACGGCCTCCGTCACGTTGACGGTGAGTCCCTCGTACGGCAGGAACTGGCCGGCGTACCCGTCGAGTCCGTGCTTCGGGGCGATCGTGCGTGCCTGGCGGACCAGGTCGGCCCAGGTACGCGGTGGTTGTTCGCCCTCCTCGTCCAGCACGTCCTTGCGGTAGTACAGCAGTCCCGCGTTGGTGACGTACGGGACCGCGTACAGCCTGCCGTCGAAGGTGGCGGTGTCGACCACGGGCCGCAGGAACGCGTCCAAGGGGAAGCGGCCGCGATCGAGCGGGGAGATCCATCCGGCCGCGGCGAACTCGGACGTCCAGGCGACGTCGATGTTCAGCACGTCGAAGCGGTTGCTGCCCGACCGCAGCTCGCTGATCATCTGGGCGCGGGTCTCGTCGGCCGAGTCGGGCAGTTCGACGAGCGTGACGCGCTCGCCCGAATGTCCGGCGTTCCAGTCGTCGAGCAGCGGGGAGAGGTAACCGGTCAGGTCCCCCGCCGTGACGAGCGTCATGGGACCGCGGCCACCGGCGGCCACGCCGTCGGGGGCGCGGGCGCCGAACCCGGCGTACCCGGCCAGCACCACCGCCACGACCAGGAGAGCCCTACCCGCGGCACGCATCCACCGCATAGGTTCCTCCCCGTGCACGATCCGGCTGCGCCGCCGACTATCGGGGCCTATATATACCCGTTAGGCATGGGCGATACTAGACGTCCAGGCAGACGGGCATGATGGCGGCACCACCCGGCCCGCTGCCGGGTGAACAGGTGACTACCGAGCGGGAGGGAGGAGGAGCGAGTGCGGCTGCCGCTCCTGGCACTCCTCACCCGTGGCCCCGCCCATGGTTACGAGCTGAAGCAGGACCTTGAGAAGCTCTTGGGCGCCGCGTACCCTCAGCCCAACGTCGGCCAGATCTACGTCACCCTCGGCCGGCTGGAGAAGAGCGGCCTGATCGAAGGCGAGGACGTCGAGCAGTCGGGCCGACCCAACAAGCGCACGTACAGGCTGACCGACGCCGGACGAGAGGCCGTGCTGGCCTGGTTCGACGAGACCGCCGAGGAGCCCCGGGTACGGGACGAGTTCTTCATGAAACTCGCCCTCGCGCCCCGGTCGGGGCTGGCCGACCCGGTCGCTCTGATCAACAAGCAACGACGGCAGTACCTCAACACCATGCGGGACCTGTCGAAGCTGGCCGCGGCCGAAGACCGCGACAACAAGATCTCCCAACTGCTGATCGAGGGGGCCATGCTGCATCTGCAGGCCGACCTCGACTGGCTGGAACGCTGTCAGGAGGAGCTGGAATGAGCGAGGACGCCGCGACCGCTCCTGCCGTGCCCATCGTGCGGGCCGAGGGCCTGACCAAGACCCACCACGGCGAAGGCGCACCGGTGCACGCCGTGCGCGGGGTGGACCTGACGGTCCGGCCGGGCGAGTTCGTCGCGGTGACCGGGCCGTCGGGAGCCGGGAAGTCCACACTGTTGCATCTGATCGGCGGCCTCCAGCGGCCCGACGGCGGGAAGCTGTGGATCGGCGCGGAACGCGTCGACGAATACCGGGAGGCCCGCTGGGCGGTGCTCCGCCGCCGAAGCATCGGAGTCGTCTTCCAGTTCTTCAACCTGGTCTCCAACCTCACCGTCGCCGACAACGTCGAACTGCCCGCCCTGCTCGCCGGCGCCTCCCCGAAGTCCGCGCGCGAGTCCCGCGCCGAACTGCTCGCCGAACTGGGGCTCGAAGGTCGCGAACGCTCGATGCCCGGCGAACTCTCGGGCGGCGAACAGCAGCGGGTCGCGCTCGCCCGGGCCCTGGTCAACCATCCCGCGCTGCTGCTCGCCGACGAGCCTGCCGGCAGCCTCGACAGCAAGGGCACCCGGGAGGTGCTGCGGCTGCTGTCCCGCTTCCACCAGCGCGGCCAGACGATCATGATGGTCACCCATGACGCCCGGATGGCCGGCGCCGCCGACCGCGTCATCAGCTTCTTCGACGGCCGCATCGCCGACGATGCCCAACTCGGTGACGGACGCCGCGGGCCGGCCGGCGGCGTGTCCCGCGTCCTCGAACTGAAGGACTGAGGGTGCGAGCCACTCTGCGCTGGGCGCACGCCGGCTTCCGCGCGCACCGCGGGGAGGCCCTCTTCGTCGTCCTGGCCAGCGCCGGGATCATCGCCTCGCTCCTGCTCGCCGGCGCGATGTTCAGCTATGCCGCGAACCCGTGGCAACGAATCTTCAATCGATCCCAGGGCGCGCACATCTGGCTGGACACCCGTGCCGGTGCGGCCGACGTGGATGCCCTGGGCCGCCTGGACGGGGTCGCGGCCCTCTCCGGCCCCTACCGCACAGCGGCGACGACGGTCGAGTCGCGCGGCGCGCGGGCCGGGGTCACGCTACGGGCGACCTCGGCGCGGCCCCCCGAGACCGGGCGACCGCTCCTCACCGCCGGCAGTTGGCTCACCGCGGGGGACGGCGGGACCGGGGCCGGGGTTGGGGCCAAGGCCGGGGCCGTCGTATTGGAGAGTTCCGTCGCGCGGGCCTTGTGGGCGGAGCCGGGCGAGACGGTGCGCGTCACCGGACCGGACGGCGCCCCGCACGAACTGTGGGTGGCTGGCATCGCCGAGGCGGCCGAGCCCCGGTACCAGCCCGGCGGCGCACCGGGCATCGGCTGGGTGCTCTCCGCCACCCTCGACACGATCGCCCCCACGGGCACCGGGACGAGCGTGGGGCTGCGCCTGAAGGATCCGGCGGACACCGACTTCATGGTCCAGCGCGCCGTGACCGTCCTGGGCGCCGACCGGGTGGCCCAGGTGACGAAGTGGCAGCAGGCCCGGGCCGAGGCAGGCGGTGACGACCGACTCCTCGGGCAGATGTTCGCCGTGTTCGGTCTCGGTGCGCTGCTCGCGGCGGCACTCGCCGCTTCCGGCGCGATCGGCGCCCGCGTTCGGGGCCAGCTCCGTGACATAGCCATCCTCAAGGCCGTCGGCTTCACTCCGGGCCAGGTGGCCCGCGGCTTCCTCGTACAGCATCTGGCCTTCGCGCTGCTCGGGGTGGCCCTCGGCACGACGGCGATCGCCCTGCTCGGCGCCCGGATACCGGGGCGCGTCGGGGAAGCGGCGGCGGCCTGGCAGGACCTGCCCGGCCACACGGCACTGATGGTCGGCGTCCCCTGTGGCGCGGTGCTGCTGATCGCGGCCGCCACGGGCATCTCGGCCTGGCGCGCCGGGCGGGTGCCACCGGTGCCCACGGCCCGCGCGGCGTTGCCGACCGCCGCGCCGATGACCGCACTGGGCAGGCGGGCGCTGGGGATTCGGGTGCCTGCCGCACTGGTGCTCGGATGGCGCGCCGCGTTCCCCCGACGCGGCCGGACACTGGCATCCGTGGGCCGGCTGGCCCTGCCGCTCCTGCTGATCACGGTCGCGCTCGTCGCGTGGTCGACACTTGACCAGTTCCGCAGCCGGCCCGCGCTGATGGGGCTGCCCGCGGCCCTGACCGTACGGGCCGAAGGGTCCCCAGGGCCGTCGGACGCGGAGCTGGAGAAGACCCTGGCGGCGGTCCCCGACATCGCCGCCGTCCATCCCGGTGCGGAGATGGCGGCCTTGGTCCCGGGACAGACCGGCACCATCACGCTCCGCGGGCTGGGGACGACGGCACACCCGTACCCGTCGGCCGTGGTGGAAGGGCGGGCGGTCGGCGGCCCGGACGAGGCGGTGGCCGGGCAGGGACTGCTGGACCTGCTCGGTGTACGGGTCGGCGACTGGGTGCGCATGACCGTCGAGGGACGGCCGCAGATACTGCATCTCGTCGGCCGCACCATCGAGCCCGATTCCGGCGGCCGCGTCATCACCACCACCCTCGACGCGCTGCGCGAGCGTGATCCGCGGCTACGGCCGCAGTTCCACTCCCTGGTGCTGCGCAAGGGTGCGGATCCTCGGGCGGTGAGGACCGCGCTCGCCGCGGCAGCCGGGGGCACGCTGGAGATCCGGGAGACGCCCAACCCGGCCGACCGGCTGCAACCGGCACGGGCGGTGATCGCCGCCCTGATCGCGGTACTGGCGCTGATCGGCCTGCTCGAACTGCTGACGCTGATCAGTGCGGCGGTGCGCGACCGGGGCCGGGACCTGCTCGCGCTCAAGGCGATGGGGCTGACGCCCCGGCAGATCGGCTCGATGATCGTGGCGGCCGCCGGACTGACCGCGCTGGTCTCCGCCGTGTCCGGAACGGTGCTGGGCGCGGTGGTGGGCAGCCGGCTCGTGGACGCGCAAGGCGCATCGAGCGGGATCGGCGCCGGAATCGCCCACCTGCCGTCGCTGTCGGTGCTGCTGACCGTGATCGTCGCAGCGGTGCTGGGTGCGGTGGCGGCGGCGACCCTGCCGGCCACGCGCACGGCACGGCGGCGACTCGCGGACTCGCTGAGCGAGACGCTCTGAGTGCGCGGCAGGGCCGTCGCACATGAAGAGCAAGTGCCGCGGGCAGTCTCCCTCGACAGCGTCACGGCACCGTGAACCAGCAAATGTCAGCGGAGTCGGGCAACCGGGAATGCGCGTCGACGCCTGCCGCGATTCGCGCCAAAGCCCCGGCCTTGTCCGAATTCCATGGCCGGAAGGGATCCTGTTCCGACTCCGTCAGGTCTCCCGGTCTCGCCCCGGCGTCGTACAGATCGGCGACCATCCGCATGAGCAATCCCAGCTGCTCCTGGAATGTGGCGCCACGCCCGAGCAAACTCCCCACGGCTCCGCTGACGACCGAGAAACCGAGCCAGTCGTCGTGTGCGTACTGACTGAGATAGTCCAGCTCTCGGCGGTACGCCTCGTCATTCGCCATGGCTCGGCTCCCATGCTGTGGGGTGTGGAATCGCCTGACCCGGCGCAGCCGCAACCCGTTCAGTCGGCTGCTCGCCGCAGACAGCAAGGCGCGCGTCGGTGGGTCCGCCGGCGCGGCGCAGCTCCAAGGAGGCGTGTTACGGGAAGCTGCGCGGCGCTACCTCCCGCAGCCACTTGCGCGGTCCGACAACGCAGGGAGGGAGGTGCCGTGCCGGGCGGCGCGTCCCGTGGACCTTGCCGTTCACCGCACTAGGGAGCCACCGGCAGCCGACGCTTGTGGTCCGTGAGGCGGTAGCGGCGGACGATCGTTTCGAAGGCCCGCTCGTCGACCGGCTTGCCTTCCAGGAAGTCGTCGATGTCGTCGTAGGTGACCCCGAGCGCGTCCTCGTCGGCCTTGCCCGGGTCGAGGGTCTCCAGATCCGCCGTCGGTGTCTTCCATACCAGCTCGGCAGGCGCACCCAGGGCGTCCGCGACGGCGCGCACCCGGCGCTTGGTCAGGCCGGTCAGCGGGACCAGGTCGGCGGCGCCGTCACCGAACTTGGTGAAGAAGCCGGAGACCGCCTCGGCGGCGTGGTCGGTGCCGACGACCAGGCCGTCGTGCGCGCCGGCCAACGCGTATTGGGCGATCATGCGCTGGCGGGCCTTGATGTTGCCGTGCACGAAGTCCTGGTGGCGGGCATCGCGGAAGCCCGCACCGGCAGCGAGCGCGGCCTCTAGCGCGGCGTCGCTGGCGGGCTTGATGTCCACGGTCAGCACGTGGTCGGCCCGGATGAAGGAGAGCGCGAGCTGGGCGTCGTGCTCGTCGGCCTGGACGCCGTAGGGCAGCCGCATCGCGTAGAACCGCGCCTCGTGCCCGGCGGTCCGGGTTCTCTCGACGGCGAGCTGACACAGCCGGCCGGTGGCGGTGGAGTCGACGCCGCCGCTGATGCCGAGCACGAGCGAGCGCAGACCGGTGGAGGTCAGTTGCTCGGCGAGGAAGGTCACCCGGCGTTCGATCTCCCGCTCGGCCTCGAAAATCTCGGCGACCTGGAGTTCCCGGGCGATCTCCTGCTGCAGGGCGATGGCCGCCGACTCACTCACGTCTGCTCCTCTTTCCTGTTCACGATGTGGTGTCGGGCCACCCTACCCAGGGGTGCGTCGGCACCGCCGTTCGGATCCGGCCGCCGGGGGCGTTGTGTCCGTCTGCCGTCGGAGCGGCGCTGGGCAGCCGGCCCTGAGACCGGTCTGCCGGATCGTGGGCCGGCCGAGCGAAATGCCGGCTGGATGATGCGCCGGGGCCGGGGCACGGCGTCGTACCGGGCGGGCGCGGCTTCGACGCTGGGCTCGGTCGCGAGTGCGGCGGCCAGGGTGACCGCGTTCCCCAGTGCCCGGCAGGCGCCCTGCCCGAGGTTCGGGGTGATCGCGTGCGCCGCGTCGCCGAGCAGCGCGATCCGTCCGATCGCGTACGCGGGCCCATGGCTACGGATCGGCGCACCCTTCTCGCCTACGCGGCTCCCGCCCCTTCGCACGACCGAGGACCTGGTGGACGGCATGGCGCTGCTCGCCCGACAGCGGCTCACAGGCGCGGGCCGCCGCCGCTCCCCCGCCCCCTACGCCTGCGCCTGCGCCTGCGCCATCGAGAGCGTGCGCGACCCGCAGCTGCGCGAGATCCTCGTGCCCCGCGAGAACGCCGGCCGCGAGGCCGTTCGACGGTTCCTCGCCGGGCGTGATGTGACAGACGTCGCGAGCCGCACGCACACCCTGCTCACCTGCCTCGACGGGCTGGTCTTCGACCGGCTCGTGGGCGGGGGCGAGGTGCCGCGCGAAGCCCTTGAAGGGATCGTCGGCGCCGCCCTGCGCTAGGACTTCCCGCGCCTGCGAGACCGGCGAAGCCATGTTCGACCGGTGTGACCAACGGGCCCCGGATGCCGTCTCATCGGGTAACAGTCGGCACCCGGGGGGCGTCACGGATCATCGCTCAGGCCGCGTACTCGGGATGGCTGTCGCCGCGTTGGTGGGCCTCGTCGGTTGCGGCGGCGGCAAGCCTTCGACGGCTCCGCACCCGAGCCCCACTCGTCTGCCGTACCCGACTATGTTGCGGCCTACCGTTCCGGATACACGGCGGGCAAGGCCGTCTACGACTCCTCGGGCAAAGGGGCGGCCGTGCGGGAGACCGTATGGGGTGGCTGTACGCGTCGGGCCCTGGAGGCCGGCAACGCCGCCGAGACGGATCGTGGCTCCTGGGTGCGGGGCTGCCTCCACGGCGTCGCCAACGCCCCTGAACAGTTGCCGACCGGCCCGGTGACCAAGCGGACCCCGGATGCGCAGATGCTGGAGCGGTTCCGTGCGTGGGCTCGCGCCAAAGGCGAGGCCGGACACGTCGATCACCCCCGCACGCTGGTCACAGTCCAACTGACCGAACACGACTATGACGTCGAGTTGAGCACCGACTACCCGGCAGGGCCCGGGAAGGCCGGACCTGAATCGCTCGCCCGACAGTTTCGTCGAGTGGTGGGACGGCGATCACGGCCGGGACGGCACCGCCAGGAACGTTCTGATCCTCGGCGCAGATGGGAAGCGGCTGACCGCAGAGCGCATCTGAGGAGCCGCACGCCGAAGAACAGGACACCGTCCGCCGGAAGGCCCCCTGTCGGTCAGGCGCGGTCGGTCAGCTCCTCCGCGAACACCTGCGAAAGAGGCTGCGGTCCCACGTATTGTTGGCAGTTGCACTGGCCGGCCTCATAACGCAGCGGCTTCTTGTTCACGTCCCAGGCCGTCGGCACCTCGACGCGTTCGTGACACCCGCCCCGCTTGTCGTGTTTGGCGAGATGGTGCGTGCACCCGCACACCGGTTCCGGCGACTTGTGCGCCGCTTCAACGGCCAAACGTTCCTGCTTCGCCGCCTCCAGCAACTGCAGCTTCCGCTCATGCCGATTACGCAGAGCGGTGCGGACGTTGTCGGCTGCCCACGCGAAGCCGCCCGTCCAGAAGATGATGAGAATCCACCAGAACCAGTCCACCAACCGCCCCTTCCCCCGTGTCCTGCTGCGGTTCAGCATAGACGGCTCGGCACATCCGAGGCGCCGCGCGTGGACGGGGGTATTCGCGCAGGCTTGCCGCCACCCTCAGCAGGACAGGCCGGGGTCCTCGCCCCGGCCTGCTCGCACTGTCGTGATCGTCAGTCGGCCGATCAGGCTCACACCAGGGTGGTGATGCAGAACGGGTGGCCTGCGGGGTCCAGCAGGACCCGCCACCGGTCGGGTTCCGGCTGGTCGGCGGGCTCGACCGCCCCGAGGGCGAGCAGCCGGGCCTGGGCGATATCCAGGTCGTCGACGCCCAGTTCGATGTGCGCCTGCTTCTCCTGGGAAGGGTCCGGCCAGGTGGGACGTCGGTAGTCGACCAGCCGGTTGAACCCCAGCCCCGCCGAGCCTTCCTGGCCGAGCAGGACGAAGTCGTCAGTGGAGTAGGCCACGGGCAGGCCGAGGGCGTCGCCGTAGAAACGGGCCAGTTCGGCGGGGTCCGGGCAGTCGAAGGTGACGGCCGCAAAGCGGATCGCGGGTGCGGACGTGTTTTCAGTGCTCATGGGAGAGACGCTACGACGGGACCAGGACAGATTCGGTCCTGGTCATGCGGGAGATTGCGGGAGACTACGAAGGTGATCAGCACATCCGCCCGCCTGCTGCGACTGGTCTCTCTGCTGTCCGCGCGACCGTCGTGGACCTGCGGCGAGCTGGCCGACAAGATGGCGGTCACCGAGCGCACGGTGCGGCGTGACGTCGCACGGCTTCGAGAACTCGGCTATGGCGTCGAGTCCGACCCCGGGCCGTGGGGCGGCTACCGCCTGCGGCCCGGCGCCCGGGTGCCACCGTTGGTCCTCGATGACGAAGAGGCACTCGCCGTGGCGGTCGGGCTGCGCGAGGCGGCACTCAGCGGCGTGCTGGGTGGCGACCAAGCCGCGCTCTCCGCTCTGTTGAAACTGCGTCAGGTCCTACCACGCCGGATCGCGGACCGGCTGGGCGAGATGGACGCCGCCCTGGTGCACACCACGAGGTCCGACGAACCGCAGATCACGCCCGGCATGCTGCTGGAATTGGCCTCCGCCTGCCGCCGGGGCGAGCGCAGCCGCCTGTCGTACCGCGATCGGGAAGGACAGGCCACGGTCCGGGACGTCGACCCGTACCGCCTGGTCCACACGGGACGCCGTTGGTACTTCGTCGCCCGGGACGTGACGCGGGACGAATGGCGTACCTTCCGGGCCGACAGGGTGGGCCGGATACGGCCGACCGGGCGCCCGGTGGAACTCGGCGACCCACCCGACCCGGCTCTGCTCGTCTCCCGCTCCATCGCGACCGGCGCCTACCCGCTCTACGTGACGATCCGCCTCCCGCTGCCCTTGGAGAAGGCGCTTCGGCTGATCCCGCCGACGGTCGGTACTCATCGCCCGGAAGGCCCCGACGCCACGATCGTCGAGATCGGCGGCCCCACAGCGGACGGGCTCGCCACGTACCTCCTCAGCCTCGCCACACCCCTGCGGGTCCTGTCACCGGACCCCGTACGGGAAGCCCTGCTGCGCCGCACCCGGGAACTGTTCGAGGACAACGACCGCTCCGGGAGCACCAACGGACCGGCGCCCGACACTCCCGGCTCCCCGAGCGCATGGAACACCGGCGCCCCGGGCACCCGCCTGGACCAGATCAGCCACGCCGAGCAACGGGAGACCAGATGATCCGCAACGCCGTCACCTGCGACCGTGAGAGCTGCCTCGCCCTGTACCTGGAGGCCGAGGAGCCGGAGAACAGCCGGTTCGAGGACGTGATCGCGGAAGCCGGGTGGGTCCTGCGGCCGGCGGCCGGGGTCCTGCCGGGCTACCCGGCCGCGCCCGATGTCCTCGCACACCTCTGCCCCGCCTGCGCGTCCGAACGGGGCCCGGTCCGCGAACGCGGCAACTGCCCCACCTGCGCCGGCGCGACCGAGGAGCTGGACAGCGGATCCACCTGCCGCTACTGCCGGAAAGTCGTCCCCCATCTCGCCGACAAGTGGTGCTGACCCGCGGACACAGGAACGCAGGAACGCACGAACGCAGGAACACGGGCATCCACCGTCACGCCGGCGTCCACCGCCCTCGTGCCTCGACAGGAACAGACCCCGCGACCGGGCGGCGCGCTACCGCTCGGTGCGCGCGGCGTATTTGACCGTGTACCGCTGGGCGATCTCCAGTTGTTCGCGCTCCATCCACGGGGCGGCCACGAGCACGTCGGGCAGCAGCGCCCGTTCGGTGGTCACCGCGCGGAACAGGCGGGACACGGTCACATCGTGGTCCGGGCGGCGCACGACGGTGATCCCGTCACCCGCACTGATGTCACCCGCCGTGATGACGCGGAGCATCGCGCCGGGGGACGCGGCCCGGGTGAAGCGGCGCACCCACCCCTTCTCGCCGAGCCGGCCGGCGAAGGTGCGGCAGGGAATCCGGCCGCCGGTCACCTCGACGACGGCCTCGGGGCCGATCCGCCACTGTTCGCCGATCAGCGCGTGGCGCAGGTCCATGCCGACGACGGTCAGGTTCTCACCGAACGAACCGTTGGCCAGTACGCGGTTCAGCTCCCGTTGCCAGCCGTCCAGGTCTTCCCGGGCGAAGGCGTACACGGCGCGGTCGTCGCCGCCGTGGAAGCGCCGGTCGCACACCGCGTCACCACTGACGCCGCTGCCCGCCAGGCCGGGCGGCCCTGCCGGGGCCACCCGGACCGGCCCCTCCACCGGGCGCTTGTCGATTCCCGTCACGCCGCCCGGGGCGTCCGTGTAGGGCACCGCGCGAGCCCGTCCGATGTTGACGCTGAGGATGGAGCCGTGCGCGCCGTTCACGCGTCGGGCCTTCGTGTACCCGGCACGGGCCCCCCGGATGAACCGCCCCGGGGGACGAAGGGGCAACGCCAGTCCGCATCCGTCCGCATCCCCGAATACTGACGTACCTCGGACGACTCGCCGAATTCGGCGAGGTTCGGGTTGATCGAATCCTGCAGGCGCAGTTCGCGCTCACGGATGCGGCGCTGGAGACCTTCGTAGACGCCGTTCTCCACCAGCCGACGGAACTGGTGGTGCGAGTTGAACGCCAGCGCGGGGAACGGGAAGCGCCTGGTGATCCTAGACGCGTTCTCGTGCAGGCCGACGATGAAGAACGGGTGCCCGGCCACACTGAAGCCGAACTTCGGGGAGTCCGGATCCGGGTCCGCGCCCTCCGCCCAGGTGTAGCCGCGGTCCGCGTCGAAGGCGTGCAGGTCGGCGAGTTGCCGCCACAGCAGTGCGTGGAAGTCGGGCTCCGGGAGCCGTCGTGGTCCCTCGAAGACGGCGACGATCGTCGCGAAGTTCTGGCCGGGGTCGAGGTCGCGCGAGACGAACTCGGTGAGGGCGCCGTGGAGCGCGGCCGTCGCGCTCCCGGTGCCCATGACGCCCACCTGGACGTGGCGCAGGCTCTCGCGGCGCAGTGCCGCCTTGGCCCCCAGGCAGGAGAACTCCTCGCTCTCGATCCACGTCGCCAACTGCTCGCGGACGGATATGGCTGTCATGAAACCTCTCCCTCGGCGTATCGACTGTCGTACTGTCCAACTGCTCCGCTGTTCCGGTCCGCCGTTCGCTCCTTCGGCACCGCCCTCCCCTTGGGCACCGCACGCGCTTTCAGCACGGCACGACGCGGGCGGCCGCGGCCCGCGCGTCGGCCGCCGTCAGGAGGTCCGACGGGCGCAGGCGCCAGCCGCGTTCGCGCATCGCCCCGCTCACCCGGAGGGCGACGAGCGAGTCACCGCCGCGGGCCAGGAAGTCGTCGTCGGGACCGAAGTCGGGCGCGCGGAGCAGGGTACGCACCAGTTCGACGAGCAGCATGAGTTCCGCGGACCCGCACGCCGCCTCGGTGTCGGTCCCGGGTCGGAGTCCGTCCGCCCGGGGCTCGGCGGCTTCCGGCGCGGTGTCCGCGCGCTGCTCCGCGAGCACGGCGGCGACCGCACGGCGGTCGATCTTGCCGGAGGTGGTGAGCGGGAGCACGTCGCAGACGCGTATCAGACCGGGGACCAGGTGAAGGGGCAGGCGGCCGCGCAGATCCTCGCGGATCTGCTCGGCCGTCGGACCGCCTGCGATCACCGACACCGCGGCGGCCAGGGTGCGTCCGCCGGTCCCGGTCCCGTCGTCGACGGTCACCGCCGCGGCGGCGGTGACGCCCCGTGTGCCGGTCAGATGCCGGTCCACCTCGTCCAGTTCGATCCGGTAGCCGCGGACCTTGACCTGATTGTCGAGCCGGCCGAGGAACTCCACCGTGCCGTCCCGGTGGCGCAGTACGAGGTCGCCGGTGCGGTACATCCGCGCGCCTGCCACCGGACTGAACGGGTCGGGTCGGAAACGCTCGGCTGTGCGCACCGGATCGTCGAGGTATCCGTCGGCGAGCGGGCTTCCGCCGACCCAGAGCTCACCCGGGCTCCCGGGGGCGACCGGGCGTTGATCGGCGTCGAGGACGTAGAGCCGCCGCTCCCCCACCGGGCCGCCGATGGACAGGCCGGTCGTGGCCGGGACCGGCTCGTCCGCCCGCAGGACGAAGGCCGTGCAGGTCACCACCGTCTCGGTCGGCCCGTAGCCGTTGACCAGCACGCAGTGGCCCAGCGGTCCGCTCCGGTGCACGTGGACGTCCTTCGTGCCCGCCCCCTCTCCGCCGATCACGACGGTGCGCACACCGGCGAAGGAGAGCCCGGAGTCCTCCGCGCCCTGCATCTGCGCGCAGACCAGGCGCCAGTACGCGGTGGGGAGCTGGAGCACCGACACGCCCAGTCCACGGGTCTGGTGCGCGAGCTCCGCCGGACTCAGGGCCCGGTCCCCGGAGTCCAGGAAGGCCACCGTTCCACCGGCGGCGAGCGTCGGCCAGATCTCTTCCTGGGCGACGTCGAAGCCGAGGCCGGCGAACTGGAGCACGGTGTCGGTGGGCCGCAGATCGAGGAGGTCGCCGATGGCGGTGGCGTGGTCGGCGAGGGCCTCATGGCCGACGAGCACTCCCTTGGGGGTGCCGGTCGAACCCGAGGTGTAGATGGCGTAGGCCCCCCGTTCCTCCCGGCAGCCGGTGACCGGACCGGTGGAGGCGCCCGCGGCCCCGAGCGCTCGCGGACCTGCGACCTCGATGACCGCACGAGCTCCGGAACGACTCAGCAGCCGGTCGCGGTACTCGTCGGGGGCCGTGGCATCCATGGGCAGGAAGGTGGCGCCGACCTGCCAACTCGCCAGCATGGCGACGACGGCGCCGGGGCCCGAGGGCAGCCGCAGGCCGACGATGTCACCGGCGCCGACTCCGAGCGCCGACAGTTCGACGGCCGCCTTCTGCACGCGCTCCCACAGCTCGGCGTAGGTGACGGCCGCATCGGCGGTCCGCAGAGCGACGCGCCCGCGGACCGCGGCGTCCGTGTGTCCGGCCGTCGCTTCGATCCGGTCGGCCACCCGCGTTCGGGCGGCGGCGGCAACCGGGGAACGGGTGGTGCTGATGGAGGTCATCGGGTACCTGACTCGGTGGGAAGGACCGTACGGTCGTCACTTTTCGGACCGTCCGCGGATTCGGGCGGTGCCGGTCGCAACCGGCGGCGCCCGGCCAGTGCGATCACGAAGCCGACGCCGCCGCAGAGGGCCGCGAAGGCGTAGGCGGCCTGCGCACCGCGGGAGTCCGCGAGGTGGCCGCTCACCGAGGAGCCGACGGACACCCCCAGCCAGAGGGCCGTGGACTGCCAGGCCAGCGCCTCGGTGCGACGGGAGGCGGGCACCCCGTCCACGACCAGCATCATGGCGACGATCATGGCCGGGCAGGAGCTCGCTCCGGCCAACAGGAGTACGAGAGCGGCCCCGGCGAAGGTGTGGACCACCAGCATCGGCAGGATCCCGACCGCCATGATCAGGGTCGAGGCCCAGAGGATCCGCGGCAGGGGGACCGACCACTCGCGCGCCCCGTAGACGACTCCCGCCACGGAGCTCCCGACCGCGTAGACCCCCAGCAGGACCCCTGCCATGAAGCGCTGCCGCCCGGTGCCGGAGAAGGCCACGGTGGCCATGTCGATCGAGCCCCACATGCCGCCGAAGCAGAGGTTCAGTGCCGCCACGACGGCGACCGGCCCGAGGAACAGCGCGCTTCCCCGGGCCTTGTCGCCGGACTTGCGCCGCGGCTCCGTCCGCCCGCTGAGCGAGAGCAGGACACTGCCGCCGCACACCAGGAACAGCGCGCTGATGATGCCCGCGGCCGGGCTCACTCCGACGGCGAGGGAGGTGGCGAGGACCGGGCCGATGATGAAGATCGCCTCGTCGACCAGTGATTCCAGCGCGAAGGCGGTCCCCTTCAGGGACGAGCCGTCCAGCAGACCGCTCCAGCGCGCCCGCACCATCGAGCCGATCGCAGGGGTCGCCGCTCCCGTCGACGCGGCCGTGACGAACAGGACCCACAGCGGCGTCGCGTCGCTCAGCGCGCTCGCGACGAACGCGCCGCCGCCGACCGCGCACAGCGCCGCGCAGGAGAGCAGGACCCTGCGCTGGCCCACCCGATCGGCCACTCGTGCCAGTTGTGGCGCGGCCACCGCGTACCCGACCGCCGAGACGGCCGACAGCGCGCCGGCGGTGCCGTAGTCGTGGCGCGTCGCGGAGACGAAGAGCAGGATGCTGATCCCGGTCATGCCGAGCGGGAACCTGGCGAGCATGCCGGGCACGAAGAAGCCCCAGGCTCCCGGGGTGGACAGCACCGTGCGGTAGCGCGCGACCCCCGCGGTCATCGCTTCAGCTCGGCGACGAAGCCCGCGAGCAGCCGCGTGAGCGCCTCCGTCTCTTCGAAGTGCACGGCGTGGCCGGCGTCGAGTTCGTGCGTCTCCAGGTCGGGGTGGCCTTGGAGGAAGGCGCGCACGCGGTCGTTGTCGACCAGTTTGTCCCGGCTGCCGAATACCGCCCGTACCGGCAGCCGGCCGATCCGTCCGAAGTCCGTCTCCGACCTGACGGCGATCTCTTCCCAGGAGTCGATCGTGCCGACCGTCACGTGGGAGAGCTTCAACTTGTCGTCCTCGATGGCCGCGAGCCACTCCGCACGGTCGGTGAAGTCGGTCGGACGCAGCGGCACCCTGATGAAGGGGCGCGTCGCCTCGACGGTGATGCCGAGCTCCTCGACGACCTCCAAGGCGGCGTCGATCGAGCGGTCCAGCACGTCCGAGTAACGGTCGTTGAAAAAGAAGCCGGGGCAGACCATGAGCAGGCTCGCGAGCACCTCGCTGCCGGTCTGCCCGGCCGCTACGACCGTGGCCACCTGGGCGCCGAAACACCAACCGGCCAGGTGGATCCGGCTCCCGGGACGGGCTTCCTTGAGGCTGCCCAGTAGCCGGGCGATGTCCGCGACGGCCAGGTCGCCGTTCGGGATGTGCCCGCGCACCGCGTTGAGCCCCGAGCCGCGCAGGTCCACGGCGAGGAACGCGACGCCGTCGCCGAGCTCTGCGAGCCGGGTGCCGAGCGGCGCCTGCCAGCCTGCGTGGCTCATGCCCCCGTGCACCATCACCACCAGGTCTTCGGCGGTCTCGGCGCCCCATAACCGGTAGTGCGTGACATAGCCGTCGGGCTGCTCGAACGTGTGCACACCCTCGTCGGTGGTCTGGACGATCACTGCTGCTCACTCCTCTGTGTCGCCGGGCTGTCCTCGGTGCACGCCAGCGCTTCGACCTCGACGCGCAGTTCGGGCGTGGCCAGTGCGGCCACCGTCATGACGGTCATGCAGGGACGCAGGTCCTTGAGCCACTCGCCCAGCCGTTGCCGGCGCCGCTGCAGATCGATCTCACCGGCGAAGTAGAACGTCAGCTTGACCAGGTCGTCATGGCTCATTCCGGCCGCTTCGAGGTTGGCCGTGACGTTCTCCAACGCGATGCCGAGCTGCTCGATCGGGTCCTCGGGGAGCTTTCCGGAGGGGTCCATGCCGATCTGGCCGGAGACCACGAGCCATCTGACCGGGCCCGTGATCTCCGCTTGGTGCGAGTAGGCGGCGAGCGGCGCCGCGATCCCCTGGGGGTTTCGGAAGGTGTTCACGGAGGTTCTTGTTCCCTTTCAGCCGGACGGGACCCGGCGTGCGCCGAGGCCGTCCACGCAGGTGCGGATCCGGTCGGTGGAATCCCGGACACGGCCGTCCGGGGTCTCGGTGATCTGTGCCAGGACGGCCGCGTACAGGCGCGCCAGATCGTCCAGCGCCTCCTGGGGGAGCAGCCTGCCGTCGGCGTTGAGGGTGATCTCCAGCGTGGAACGGTCCGGGTCGCGGCCCACGGTCGCCAGTAGCGGTGCGTCGGTGTGCTCGAACCACCGGACGCCGGTGAGGTGCCCGCCCTCGTGGGCGGCGTCCGCGTACGCGGGGAAGTCGGTGTAGTTGAACAGCGCGGGGTAGCGGGGCCAGCCGTCCCGGCCGTCGCCGGTCGCGGACGCGGCGCAGAGTCGGTGTGCGAGCGCGCGCATCTCGAACGCGAACACCTGCTCGATGAGCTGCGGCCACGTCTGGTCCTCGAGCCGGACCCGGTGCGGCTGGAAGTTGAGGAACATCCCGAGGAGTTCCTCCGTGTCGTCCGTCTCGGGCCGGCCGTGTGCGAACACCCCGGTCATCACGTCCGCTTCGCCCGTGGCCAAGGCCAGCACCCGCAGGTGGGCGGCCAGCAGCAGGTACTTGAGCGGGTGTCCGGTGCGGCGTGCGACCGCGCGCAACCGGGCCTCCCGCTCGGGCGGGAGCACAACGGTCGCCTCGGCCCACCGGGAGCCGCCGTCGGACCGGTAGCGGGGCCACCGCACCCCCCGGTGGCCCGCGAGGACGTCACGCCAGAACTCCCGCGATTCGGCCGAAGCGCGCGCTGCCGCCTCCGCCATGACGTAGTCGCGGAAGGAGCCGGCCTTCCTTCCGGATCGGACGGCCCGGGCGCGGGGGGCGACGCCGACCCGGGAGGCGGCGCCTGCCTCCGCGGCGTACGAGAGGAGGAGGTCCCGGATGAGCAGGGAGAGGCTCCAGCCGTCGATGATCGCGTGGTGGAAGCTCAGCGAGAGGACGAAGCGGTCCGCCTCGATCCGGTGCGCAGCGAACCGTATGAGGCCGGGTCGGTCCCAGCGCATCCCCGAACCGCGCTCCTTCTCGAACCACTCGTCGGCCGCCGCGGCGTTGCCCACGGCGTCGACCACGGTGAGGTCCGGCTCGACCGAGGCGTACACGAGCTGCCGCGGAACGGGTGATGCATCCAGGTCGACGGCGGCGCGCAGCGTCTCGCAGGACGCGGTCATCCGCCGCAGCGCGGCGCGCAGCAATGGCACGTCCAGCGGCAGCGCGACGGAGTAGGCGAAGACGTCGTGGTAGGCGGACTGTGCGGGGTCCCTTTGCGTCGCCCGGATCATCCGGAGCTGGGTGGCGGTGAGCGGATACGCGTCGACGACTCCCCGGGGAAGCCCGTCGGACGACGCGCCCGAAGACCTCCCGGCGCCGCTCGCCGGCTGCGCGCTCCCGTCCTCGGGCGGCAGGTCCGCCAGCCTGCGGACCAGGGCCCGTACGGTGCGTGCCTCGACCACGTCGCGCAGAGCGGCCCCCGGGAACCGCTTGCGCAGCTTCGCGAGGATCCGGATCGAGGAGATCGAGTCGACGCCGGCGTCGAGGTAGTTCTCCTCCGCCCCGACCGTCTCGCGGCCGACCACCTTCGCGATGATCCCGGCGACGGCCTGCTCCGTCCCGTCCGGGCCGCCGCCGGCCGGCTCCTGGCGCGCGTAGCGTTCGAGGGCGGCGAGGAACTCCGCCAGGAACTGCTCCGCCGTGGATGTCTTGATCCGCCCGGGGTCGTGGGACACGGCGAGCTGCGTCGCACCGGCGAAGCGGTCCCGGTGCACGTGGACGGTCATCGGAAAGCTGGTGAGCTCGAAGTACCGGGCGTTCTCGATCGACACCGAGTCCCGCACGGCCGCCGTGTCGCCGGCCGCCGCGTAGGTGTGGAAGTCGGTGTAGTTGAAGACCACGTCGAAGAGTGCTCCCCCCTGCTCCCGCTCGATGTCGGCGAGGGGGAACCGCTGGAGCGGGACGAGTTCCCGCTCACGTTCGAAGACCAGGGCCGGCAGCCCCGCGTCGTCCGCCTCGCGCACCTCGACGGGCAGCGGCAGGGTGTTCAGGAACAGGCCGACCATCTCGCTGCCGCCGGGAACCTCCGGACGACCGTTGCCGACCAGCCCGGTGACCACCCGTGACCTGCCGCTGAGATCCGCCAGAGCCACGCAGTGCGCGGCCAGGTAGAGCGACTTGAGCGGGAGTCCGAGGGCCGCGGCGCGCATGCGCAGCCGCTCCTCCAGCCCTGCCGGAACGACCCGCTCCAGTACCGCGGTCTCGATCGTCTTCGCCGCAGCGGAACCCAGCTGACCCGCCACCAGCGTGGCGGAGTAACCGTCGAGCAGTCGCCGCCAGGCGTCCTGGTCCTCCGGGCGTCGTGCGCTCTCGCGCTCCAGCGCCACGTAGGTGCTGTAGCCGGGCTCCGGGGCGGGAGCCGCGGCCGCGTGCGCGTGGGCCGGCCGGCCGGCCGGGAGTCCGGCGCAGCGGTTCTTGATCTCCTCGATGACGAGGGCGACGCTCCATCCGTCCAGGATCAGATGGTGGAACGAGAACGCCAGGTTGACGCGGTCGCGAGCACGCACGTGCGCGCAGAAGCGCAGGGGCGGCCTGCCGAGGTCCAGCGGGCGGCGCTTCTCGGCCTCGATCCACCCCTCGATCACCCGGTCCTGCGCGTCGCCGGGCAGCCCGGTGACGTCCACGACCTCCAAGGACGGCGCCGCCCCGGCCGAGTCCGCGGCGAGCACGATCTGGAGCGGCTCGCCGTAGCGCTCCAGATCGAACAGGGACCGCAGTTGGGCGTGGTGTGCCACGGTCTCCCGGACGGCACGGATCAGTTGCGCCGGGTCGGCCACGCCGACGAGGTCGTAGTCGAAGATGTCGTGATAGACCGGCGAGTCCTCGTCGAGCAGCGAGTGGTAGATCATGCCCGACTGGAGCTTCGTCAGGGGCCAGGCGTCTTCCGCCTCCGTGGGGAGCGCCGCCTTGTCCTCGTCCGTCAGGAGGTCGAACGCCGCCGTGGCGGCAGGTTCGGGCGACGCCGGGTCGTCACGGATCAGCGACGCGGCCAGCTCCACGATCGTCGTGTGGGCGAACATGTCGCGCAGGTTCACCGCGTACCCGGCCGCGCGCAGCCGGGAGGTGACGCGCAATGCCATGATCGAGTCGCCGCCGAGGGCGAAGAAATTGCTGTCCACGCCGACCGGCTCCACGAGTGCGAGCACGTCCTGCCAGGCGCGGGCCACCTCCTGCTCGGCGGTCGTGGCGGGCGGGCGGCCGGCCCGGGCGGCCGGGGCCGCGTGGACCGTCGGGGAGGGCAGGGCGCGCCGGTCCAGCTTGCCGTTGGGGGTGGTGGGCAACCGCGGAACCTCGATGAGGTACTGCGGGACGAGGAACTCGGGCAGCAGCTTCCGCAGCCGGGCGCGCAGGTCGTCGGGGTCGAACGCGGTGCTCACCACGTAGGCCGCCAGCGCCTGCGCAGGACCCGACGCGTCCACGACGACGGCCGCGTCCTGCACGACGGGCAGTTCGCGCAGGACGGCGGCGATCTCGTCGGGCTCGACCCGCAGACCGCGCAGCTTGACCTGGTTGTCGATGCGGCCGAGGTACTGGATCTGGCCGTCCGGCAGGAAGCGGGCCAGGTCGCCGGTCCGGTAGAGGCGCGCCCCGGGGCTCGTCCCGTACGGATCGGTGACGAACATCCTGGCGTTGAGCTCGTCGCGTCGGTGGTATCCGGTCGCTACGGCGACGCCGCCGATGCACAGCTCCCCGGGGACACCGACCGGCTGCGGCCTCAGGTCCCGGTCCAGCACGTACAGCCGCACGTTGGCGATGGGCTTGCCGATGGGGACGAGCTGTCCCGGGTAGTCGGCTCTGCAGGGCCAGTGCGAGACGTCGATCGCGGCCTCGGTCGGGCCGTACAGGTTGTGCAGCTCGCAGGAGGGGAGCGTGGCGAAGAAGACCTCCATGGTCTTGCGGGGCAGCGCCTCGCCGCTGCAGACGACCCGTTTCAGCGGACGGCAGTGCTCGGCGAGTTCATCCGCCTCCAGGAACACGTTCAGCATGGAGGGGACGAAGTGCACCGTCGTGACGGCGCCGGACCGGATCAGTTCCTTGAGGTAATCGGGGTCCTGGTGTCCGCCGGGTCGGGCCACGACGATGGCGGCGCCGTACATCAGCGGCCAGAAGAACTCCCACACCGAGACGTCGAAGCTGTACGGGGTCTTCTGGAGGACGCGGTCCCCGCCGACGCCGCCGCTGAGCGGGAAGGCGGACTGCATCCAGTGGAGCCGGTTGGCGAGCGCGTCGTGGCGATTGATCACGCCCTTGGGCTGTCCCGTGGATCCGGACGTGTAGATCATGTATACGGGTGAGTCGGGGCCCAGCTCGCGGACGGGATCGGTGTCGTCCTCGTGGTCCAGAGCCGCGTCCGGGAGGACGAGGAGCCGGGCGGCGGCGCCGCCGAGGGCCGGGCGGTGGTGCTCCTGGGTGAGGATCAGCGGGAGATCGGCGTCCTGGATCATGAACTCGATCCGGGCGGCCGGGTATTCGGGATCGATGGGCACGTACGCACACCCCGCCTTGACGATGGCGAGCAGCGCGATCACCATCTCCGCGGAGCGCTCCATGAACACCCCGACGAAGGGACCGGCCCCGCTCGCCCCGAGCAGCGTGCGGATGCGGCTCGCCACCTGGTTGGCCCGCCGGTTCAGTTCGTCGTACGTGTACCGCTCGCCTTCGAACTCGACGGCGAGGCTGTCCGGGCTCCGCCGGACCTGCTCCTCGACGACGTCGGCGACGGTACCGCCCCGGTAGGCGAGCTGTGTGTCGTTCCACTCCCCGAGGATCAGGTTCCGATCCTCGTCGCGGGTCATCGACAGGGTGCCCACGGGTACGTCGACGCCGGCGAGGGTCAGCGAGGTGAGCAGTCGCGCGTAGTTGCGCAGGATCCGCTCCGCGGTGTCCCGGGTGAACAGGTCCGTGTTGAACTCGAGCTCGAACTCGTACGCGTCGTCGGCCGGGCTGATGTAGAGCATCAGGTCGAACTTGGCGGCGGTCCGGCGGACGGGGTGGTACTGCGAGGTCAGTCCCGGGCCGAGGTCGATCGAGGGCCGGCCGTCGAACATCGTGAGCATGGTCTGGAAGACCGGGTTGTGGTTGCGCGCCCGCTCGATCCCGAGCGCCTCGACCACCTTCGGGTACGGGACGTCACCGTCGTCCAGTAATCGGTCAGCGGCCTCCTGGGCGTCGGTCAGCACGGTGCGGAACGTCTCGTCCGGGTCCACCGGCACGTACAGGGGCAGGGTGTTGACGTAGCAGCCGACCTGCTCCAGGTCCTCGCCGCGGGGCCGGTTCAACACTGTGGTGCCGACGGCGAAACCGTCCTGCCGCGTGTAGCGGTGGAGCAGCACCGCGTAGGCGGCCAGGAACACCGGGAAGGCGGTGCTGCGGCAGGTGCGGGCGCATTCCTCCAGCAGCGGTTCGACGTCCGCACGGGGCACGGTGACGGTCATGCTGTCGCCGCGGAACGTCTGTACCGCGGGCCGCGGTCGGTCCAGTGGCATTTCGAGCAGTTCCGGGGCGTCGGCCAGCGACCGGCGCCATCGCTCGACAGCGGCCGTCTGCTCCTCCCCCTCGGCTGCCGCCCGGCTCTCCGTGACGAAGGCGCGGAACGCGGCGCCGGCGACGGGCCGCTGCGGGACCCGCCCCGTGGCCACCACGGTCCGGTAGTTCTCCGCGATCTCGTCGAGGACCAGGTGGATGCTCCAGTCGTCGATGACGATGTGGTGAGCCGTCAGGCCGAACAGCCAGGCGTCGCCCGGCAACGCCACGAGAACCGCTCGCAGTAGCGGGGCCGTGCCCAGGTCGAACGGCCGCCGGTGGTGTTCCGCGAGCACGTCCTCCGCCCGGAGGCGGGCCTCGGCGGCGGGCAGGGTGCGCAGGTCGACGAAGGTCGTGCTGTCCGGGAGGGCGTCCCCGGCGGCCTGGCGCACCCGGGCCCGCGGTCCGTCGGGGGTCTCGTGGAACGTCGTGCGGAGCGCGTCGTGCCGCAGGATCGCGGCCCGTACGGCACGGCGCAACGCGGCCGGGTCGAGTGCTCCGCCCGCCTCGAAGACGACCGATTCGTTGTACGCCTGCTCGTCGGAGCCGGCCAGTTCGTGAAAGAGCCAGAGGCTCTCCTGGGTGTACGAGAGCATGCTCGCGCCTGTGTCCGGTTCCCCGGCCATACCGCACTCCAAACTCGGAACGAAACTTCGGCCCGTTGACGTCATGGGTGGACGCGACGGGCGATTTCGGAACGGCGACACGCCGCACGGGGTCCAGGGCGCCGGTGTTCCGGGTCCGGGGAAGCGGGGCATGGCTCTCCGCGTCCCGGCACGCCGACGGGCCCGGGCGTTCCCCGCCCTTGTGACGACGGGTGGCCGGTCCTGTGGGAACCGGCCGGGAAGGCCGGATCCGCGACCGTGTTGAGTGTTGACCGTGGTGACCGCGTTGACCGTGTTACGGAGCGGTCGGGGCAACGTGAAACGGGTCGAACACCTCGTCGTACGGGCGCAGGACCGAGCTCAACGTGTCCTGTGCCCCCGCGTCCGGACCCGGACAGTCCGTGCCGGGCTCGGTATTGATCGAGATGTGACCGGCGGCCGTGCGGGCCAGGCGGACGGCCGTGTCGGCGTCGTCGGCACGAACGATGACGTGTCCGCAGCGATCGTCCGACCACCGGAGTTCGGGCACCACCGAACCCGCGTCCACACTCACCGACGCCTCCACCACACCGTCGACGGCCCGCGCCGCCTCCAACCCGGTGACGGAGGTGACGACGCCCGGGGCTGCGGTGAGGAAACGGATGGCGGCCGCGCCGCGGGGTGGGTGCAGATGACCGTCGAGCGGAGCACCGTGACCGACGAGGCGATAGGTGGCCTCTTCCATGTCCACGCCGTACACCATCTTGACGAGATCGTTGATCCGGTCGCCACCGCGGCGGGTATGCGATTCGACGACGCGCGGTCCGTCGGCGGTCAGGATGATCTCCGTGTGCGAGGGACCGTCCTCAAGACCGACCGCGTCGAGCAGACGCACCGTCGCCTCGCGGATCCGCACGAGTTGGGCTTCCGGCAAGGGCGCCGGAATAACGTGCCCGAGTTCCACGGTGCCGCCGTCGGTGTCCTTGGCGGTCACCGCGATGATCGTGTGCCGGCCGGATTGGGAAAACGATTCCACGCTGAGCTCGGGCCCGGTCAGAAGCTTCTCGACCTGGAATTCGCCGAGCTCGAACGACTGGCACCAGGCCCACACCTCGTCGACGTCGTCGACCGATTCGATCCGCCGCACTCCGAGGCTGCCTGAGCCTGTGGTCGGCTTGACGATCGCCGCTCCGTGCGACATGACGAATTCACGGAGCCGTTCCCGGGTGGGGTTGACCGCATAGGGAACGGACCCGATGTCCTGCTCGTTCAGCAGTGCCCGCATCGCCGACTTGTCGTGCAACAGTCGGGCCGTCCGCTCCGATGTGCCGGGAATCCCAAGGGCATCGGTCAAGTGACCGGCGACCAGTTGTGCCGCTTCGGTCTGTGTGACGATCCGTGCGATCGGTGCGATCCGATGCAGCGCGGCCGCCATCGCGGTGGCGCTTGGCACGTGCTGGTAATCCACCAGAACGAGCTGCCGGCAGTGCGCAATCAGCGCAGGATCGAATTGTGAAGGCTTCTGCATATAAACGACGTCGACGTCCGCCGACTTCGCTTTCAAAACTAATCGGATACTGTCCCCGACGACGAGCACGCGCCCCCGTACCACGATCATCCCCCGTTTCTGACCGCTTCGGTCTGAACCGTGGGCGACGATAGCACGGCCACACCCCTCCATCCAGAGATCATTTCTGGATTCATGGGCAACCCGACGCGGCCGGCACGCCCGCCTGCAACAATAAGGAACGCTTTAAGGTTGGCCGGCGCAATTAACGATCTACCGCCCCCAATTATATTGCGGAGATACGTTCCGGTTTGCCATTGTTTGTCGTAATAACTCTCCATGCGCCCGGATGCCCGCCTGGGTACCGGCGCCCGCGCCCCAGGTCTCGGGCCCCGGGACGCTTGGCGCATTCATTTCCCGCCTGGACGGCATCAACACCACTGCGTTACCGACCTGTTCGACTCGGATCCCTGCCGGAGGCAAGGCTTCGGCACAGTCGCGGCTTCGCTTACGAAGTGCCGACCGCGGCGCCCGCCCCGAGTCGTCGCAGGAAGTCGGCGCCATCCCAGTGCCGTCGGTCGGCTACCCGAGCCAGAGAGTCTTCCAGTCGTCAACTGCCGCCTGTTTGGGACTCCTTGCCGTCAGGCCGGGAGGAAGAAACCCGTCACGTCGGCGAGCAGGCCGTCCCGGTGCACCGCGCTGCTCACCCCTGTCATGAAGGTCCCGCCGTCCGGGTCGATCTGGGTCCAGCGGGCCAGTGACCGGTCGTGGTGGTCAAGGACCTCGTCGATGCGGAAGCGGTGCCCGGGGAAGGCCCCGGCGAAGCCGTTCATATAGGCGTCCAGTTCGGTAAGGCCGCCGACCTCCGCACCCGGGTCCCGATAGGTGACGTCGTCGGCCACGACCGCGCCGAGCTCGGTGCGCCGTATCGACGGGTCGGCCGACCAGCACGCGGCATAGTCGTCCCAAAGCTGCTGTCGGTCGCTCATCGCTGTTCCTTTTCGTTGGCTTGCTTGGTTGTCCCGATCGGCCTGGCACCGATCGACGCCAGGGCCCCCTCGGTGATGGTGTGCAGTTTGGCGGCGTCCGTGCCGGACCGGACGAGTACCAACAGCCCCTGGTAGAGCGCCAGGAGTCGGGCCGCCGACTCCTCGACATCGAGTTCCGTGGGCAGGAGCCGCTGCGCTCGGGCGCGCGTCAGCGCGTCGGCGAAGCCGGACTCGATCGTCTCCAGCCCCCGGCGCACGCCCGGCGCCGCCTCCCGAACGGTGAACGACTCCACCGCGGTGTTGGTCAGCAGGCATCCCGGGTCGGGTTCGGGGCCGATGTTGGTGTCGAACGCCGAGGTGAAGAACGAGCGGATGCCGGCCACGGGGTCCTCGGTCTCCCGCAGGTGCACCCGAACCCTGCCCTCCACCACACGCTCGTTGTAGGCGTCCAGGGCCGCGCTGAACAGACCTTCCTTGCTGTGGAACGCCCGGTACAGGCTGCCCGGGTGCATTCCGGTCGCCTCTTCGAGGTCGCGCAGGGAGGCACCCAGGTATCCGCGACGACGGAACAGGCGCATGGCGGAGGCCAGCACCTCGTCCTGGTCCCAGATCTGTTTGCGACCCATCAGCGCTCCTTGTAGTTGAACGATCGCTCACAAAATAGCACAGGCGACGACCCTCGGCCACATCCGGCCGCGATGGGCGATCGGCGATCGGCCCCGGGCGCGTGATCGCCAGGGGGCCGCCCGGATGGCCGAAACACCCTCATGCCGGCCCCGGTTGGCGGGCGTGGTTGTTTGGCGAGCGCCTCACCGAGTAGGCGTACACCCGTGCGTCCGCCGACGACGCCGTTGCCCCACCCGGCGTCCCCCTCGACCCCAGGAGCACCATGACTCCGATCCTCTTCGTCTACGCCAAGGGTGGCCCTCCTTTGGAGTACGCGGTCCCGCGCATCGCCGCCCACGCCGAAGTACACGTCCTGGCGCTCGCGCCGTTACCCCGCAGCACCGAGTCGGTGTGGCGGCCCGGATGCGCGTCGATCACCACGGCCCCGCGGGGCGAGGGGGTGGAACTGGTCGATCTGATCTGTTCCCACGCCCGCCGGGTCGGCGCCGCGGCGGTGCTGACCCTGTCGGAGTACGCGGTGGTGGCCGTCGCCCACGCGAGCCTGCGGCTCGGTCTGCGCGGCGCCGGTCAGCGGGTCGTGGGGGCGCGGGACAAGCGTCTGATGCGCCGGATCTGGCGTGCCGCCGGGGTGCCCGTACCGGGGTTCGCGGAGGTCCACGCTCCGGAGGACATCAAGGCCGCCTTCGACGTCCTCAGGCCGCCGTTGCTCCTGAAGGCCGCCTGGAGCGCGGGTTCCACGGCCCATCTCACGGTGTGGAACGAGCAGCAGGCCGAGGCGGCCTGGAAGACCGGCCGTTCCGTCATGGAAGCCTCCTCCGCGCGGGGTTACGCGGAACTGCACGCGGCGGACGAGGGCGTCAGCGATTTCCTGCTGGAGGAGATCGTGACCGGAGATGCCTCCGATTGGTTCGACGGGGACGGGTGGGGCGACTACGTCAGCGTGGAGGGGATCGTCGCCGACGGCCGCTACCACCCGCTGTGCGTCACCGGACGGATGCCGACCGTCGCCCCCTTCACCGAGCGGGCGAGCCTGGCCCCGGCCGCCATCCCGAACGCCTTGCAGCACCGGATCGAGGAGGTGTCGCGCGCCGCCGTCGACGCCCTCGGACTCGACACCTGCGCCACCCACACCGAGATCAAACTCGGCGCGGACGGGGCCATGTGGCTGATCGAGACCGCCGCCCGCTTCGGTGGGGTGATGACCACCCGGCAGGTGGAGACCGTCTTCGGGCTCGACATGATCGGCATGCTGGTGCGCGAGTTGCTCGGCCGGGAGGTCGCCTATCCGCAGCGGATGCGCACCGAGGGCACGGGCGCCGCGGGATCACTCGTCATCCTCGCCGTCGACCCCGAGGGCCGGCCCTGGAGCGACCTGCCGGCCTGGGATTTCGAGGCGGTCGACTGGCCCGCCCTGGTCGCGCCGGGATCCCGCGTCGAGCCGGTACGGGAACACAGTCTCGCTCCGGGTACCCCGGTCCCGCCGTACGAGGAGGCGGGAGGGGCCAATTCCATGGCCGCGCTGTGCTTCCTCACCGCCGAGTCCGGGCCGCAGCTGCTGGCCGACTGCGCCCGCGTCGTCGCGGCCTTGCCGAAGGCCCTCACCACCCCGTCCGTCGCCCCCACGAGGGCCCCGGCCGCCCCCAGCGAGCGCACCGCCCCCACCGAGCCCTCGGCCCTTTCCCCCCTGCCCACCGACCGCTCGACGCCCGGGAGCACCGCATGACGAACGCCGGAACCACCGCTGCCGCGCCGTCCCCCCGGGGCGCCGCCGTGGACGCCCTGCTCACGCTCCCCCTGTTCGAGCAACTGGCCGGGGTGCTGGGCGGGCACCCGTACGTGAAGGTCGTCGTGGACCGCGAGCAGGGCCGCTGGCACGTCCTCGACAGCGCCGTGCACTCCTTCCACGTCAACTACATAGCCACCGAGATCCAGGGGCTGACCCTCGAACAGCTCGACGCCGAACTCGACCGCTTCAACCATGACGTCTACCAGGACCCCGCGCGGCGCTTCCTGCTGGGCGTCCTGTCGCTGCACTCCCGGGGCGGCCCGGAGCCGGACGAGCCGTTCATGGTCCTGGAGACCACCGAGGCCGACACCATGGACGCGGACCTGCTGATCGAGTTCCACGCCTTCGTACGGGCCCACCTCGATCCCGCGCTGGAACTGCTGGTGAAACCGGCCAATCACGGTCAGGAGAACGCCCTCGCGGCGGTGCCGGAGACCGTGGTGCCCCGTGCGCGGGGTCATGCGCTCCTGGCGACCGCCCCCTTCGTCCCGTTGACGCTCGCCTCGGCCACCGGGCGGCTCCGCGCCTTCGCTTCGGGCGAGGAATACCTGGCCGCCCGCGCGGACCTGACCTGGTACGACATCGTCGCCATGCCGGTGGTCCCCGACGACATTCCGCGGCTCGCCGGTTTGATCAACGCCCAGCCCACCACTCCCCTGTCGCACACCAACATGCTGGCGGCCGGGTGGGGCATCCCGAACGCCATCGTCCGCGGAGTCCTCGACACGATCGCCGACGAGAAACTGGACGGTACCTGGATCCGTTACGAGGTCACCGCCGACGGGTTCGTCATCGAGCGCGCCGAGGAGCCGTCGGACCTCGCCGAACCGACGTGGCACACACAGCGCGTCCGCCTCGACGCGCCCCACGTGACGGACGTTCCGCTCGTGCCGCTGTCCGCGTTGCGCGCCGGCGACCGGAACCGCTACGGCACCAAAGCGGCCAACCTCGGGGAACTGCACCATGTACTGCGTCACGGATCGGGCCGGCTGACGGGCTACTACTCCGTGCCCCGCCCGCCCCGGGCCGACCTGCTCGGTCACCTGGCCGCCCGGCTGGGGATGCCGGAGGACGGGGATCTCGCACAGCACGCGAGCGAGTTCCTGACCCGGCACGTCCGGGCGCCGGCGGGCATCGCCGTCCCCTTCTCCGTCCAACAGCGTTTCCTGGACTCCTCACCGGCAGTGCAACAGAGCATCGGGAAACTGAAGATGGCACTGGAGCTGAACTCCATGGACGCCGTGGACACGGTCTGCCTCCAATTGCAGCATCTGGTGCGTACCCTCCCGGTGCCCGAGGACCTGGTGCACGCCCTGGACACGCACCTGGTCGAACACCTGGCGGGCACGGGCCGCTTCGCCGTGCGGTCCTCCTCGAACGCCGAGGACCTGCCGGGCTTCTCCGCAGCCGGGATCTACGAGTCCCACACCAGGGTCACCGATCTGCCGGGGCTGCTCGACGCCATCCGCCGGGTATGGGCGTCGTTGCTCTCCCCGCGCAGCGTGCGGCTGCGTCATCAGGCCGGCATCTCCCTGGACGACACCTACATGGGGGTGATCGTCCAGCGCTACGAGCCGTCCCCGCTCGGCGGCGTCATGGTCACCTGCAATCCGACCAACCGGGCCGACTTCCGCAACGTGTACCTCAACTGCGCGCACGGGTCCACGGCCGATGTCGTCGACGGCCGGACGATGCCCCTGCAGTACCTGTACAACACGGTCGAGGGCGGCGGCCGCACCGTCTCGCTGGGCGCGGCCACCGAGGACCTGCCGCAGGACACGCGGGCCCACCTGGGTCGGCTGGCGCTGGCGGGCCGCTTGCTCCAGTCCCATTTCGCCACGGACTACACCTTCGCCGGGCCGCTCGACATCGAATGGCTGCTCGGGCCGGGAGGCGCGCTCCACATACTCCAACTGCGCCCGTACAGCGTCTGACCCGTCCGTACTTCCGCGCGTACCGCCCCACCGAAGGTCGACCCATGCCCATCTCCCCGCGTACGCGCGTGACACGACGCGTCCGCCCGCCCGCCGCGGTGCTGCGTGTGATCCGACTGAACAACGGGTTCCAGCTGTTGTTCAACCTGCTGTGGTGGATGCCGGTCTTCTACCAGTACCAGAGGCAGGCGGGCCTGTCGGACAGCCAGATCTTCGGCATCCAGAGCGTCTACTACGTGGCGTTCTGCCTGCTGGAGATACCCACCGGCTTCATCGCCGACCGCATCGGACAGCGCCGCTGTATGCAACTGGGGGCGGCCGCGATGACCGCGGCGAACCTCCTCCCGGTCGCCTCGCCGTCCTTCGCGGGCTTCATGGCGCACTTCCTGGCCATCGCCGCCGCCCGCTCGCTGGTGTCGGGGGCCTCCAGCGCCTATCTGTACGAGTACCTGCACGAGCACGGCGCGGAGGACCACTACATACAGGCTGAGGGCACCGCCCGGGCGCTCGGCCTCTGGGCGAAGATCGCCTGTTGGCCGCTGGTCGGCGTCCTGATGCACGTCCGGCACGAGGCCCCTTACCTGCTGACCGCTCTCTCCGCGCTCGGTTCGCTGGCCTGCGCCGCGGCCCTCCCGGCGATCGCGGCGCCCCACGGGGGCGGTCACCCGCCCGCGGAGCGCGTCGGGCTCCTCGCATCGGCCCGCCGGGCCGCGAAGGTTCTCGGGACGTCACGGTCCCTCGCTCCCTTGATGGTGCAGGGCGTGGCCGTGTTCACGCTCGCCCGCATCTGCCAGGTCAACCTCTTCCAACCACTGCTCCTCGAGAAGGGCCTCCCCGTCGCCGATCACGGTGCCGTGCTGTCGGCGATGACGGTCGCCGAGGCCATCGGTTCGGCCAGGACCGGCTGGTTGCGCGGCAGGCTGTCCGGCCCGACCGTGGTGACCGTCCTCAGCGTGGTGATGGCACTCACGCTCGCGGCCACCACACTGTCGGGGGGCCTGGGCACCATCTTGTTCCTGTGCGCTTTCGCCGCCGCGGCGGGCCTGGCGTACCCGGTGCAACGCAACCTGATCAACGCGGCGATCCCGCCGACCCCGTACCGGGCGACCCTGCTGTCGGTGGAGTCCATCATCGACCGCGGCGTGTGCGCGTTGGTGGCGCTGGCCGTCGGTGCCTACCTGGCGGCGGACCGCCTCGACGCGCTCCTCGTACACGCCGCGGCGGGCACCTGTCTGCTGCTGCTCGTCGTGGGCGTCGTCCTGGGGCGACTTGGTCGGGACGGGGTACGTCGGACCGCCGGGACCGCCGGCCGACCCTGATACGGCGGGACGGCCGCGCGCGGCCGGCCGGACCCGGCCCGGACGGTCGCGTCGAACTCGGCGCTTCGCGGGCTCAGTACGCGGAGACCGTGTCGGGCGGGAAGTCGGCGGCCTCATCTCACCCGCCCGATCACGTGTAGGTCAACGGGGTTTGACGCTTGATGCCGAAGCCTTTGCCCGAATGCGAAGTGCGCCGGCACCGGCGTGCGCCGGCCGATCCGACCGGGGCGACCGGGTGTCCGAAAAGCGAGGACCGCCCCGTCATAAGCCCTGTTGGGTGGCCACGGGCTGACCGGAACCACTCCGACGTATTCGCTCAGCGGACGCCAAGCGTCGAAATCCGGACTCGATTCGGCTGATTTAATGACGCGGTCCTGACAAAGATCGCGATCGCTGGCACTCTCTCCCCATCCCCAGCACGGAACAGCTCCGCACGCTCTGCCCGGCCGGCCTCATCCCAGCCGCCCGGTAACCCCCCACACGCAGAAGGAGTCCGCGTGAAATCCACGACTCGTCGTCACGCCACCGCCACCAGCGCCCTGCTCGCCGCAGCCGCCCTGCTCACGGTAGGTGTCCAGGCGGGCAGCGCCAGCGCGCAGCCCGAAGGCTCCGGCAACGCCGCCGCCCCCAAGGGCGGGCCGGTGCGCAACCCCGGCGCGCTGCCCGCACAACTCTCCCCGTCCCAGCGGGCCGAGCTGATAGCCAAGGCCCAGAGCACCACGGCCGCCACGGCCAAGGAGCTCGGCCTCAGCCCCCAGGAGAAGCTGCTCGTCCACGATGTGGTCAAGGACCAGGACGGTACCACCCACACCCGGTACGAGCGCACGTACGAAGGACTCCCGGTCCTCGGCGGCGACTTGGTCGTCAGCCGTTCGACGGACAACCGGACCCAGGGCGTGAGCAAGGCGTCCCCCGCCACGCTGCAGGGCATCTCCACCACCGCCCCGGCCGACGCTCCGGCGGCCGCCTCCACCCAGGCCCTCGACGCCGCGAAGGCCGTGGGTTCCAAGGCCGCGAAGGCCGACATCGCGCCCCGCAAGGTCGTGTGGATGGCGAAGGGCGTGCCGACCCTCGCCTACGAGACCGTCGTCGGCGGGCTCCAGGACGACGGCACCCCCAACCAGCTCCACGTCATCACCGATGCCAAGACGGGTGCGAAGCTCCACCAGTGGCAGGGCATCGAGACCGGTGTCGGCAACACCCACTACAGCGGCCAGGTCACCCTCGGCACCTCGCAGTCGGGTTCGAGCTTCACCCTGAACGACACCGGCCGCGGCGGTCACAAGACGTACAACCTGAACCACGGCACGTCGGGCACCGGCTCGCTCTTCACCCAGTCCACCGACACCTGGGGCACCGGCGCCAACTCCAGCGCCGCCACCGCGGGCGCCGACGCCGCCTACGGTGCCGGGGTCACCTGGGACTTCTACAAGAACGTCCTCGGCCGCTCCGGCATCCGCGGCGACGGCGTCGCCGCCTACTCCCGGGTCCACTACGGCAACGCGTACGTCAACGCGTTCTGGGACGACAGCTGCTTCTGCATGACGTACGGCGACGGAACGGCCAACAACGACCCGCTTACCTCGCTGGATGTCGCCGGTCACGAGATGACGCACGGCGTCACCGCGGCCACTGCCGGCCTCAACTACAGCGATGAGTCGGGCGGCCTGAACGAGGCGACCTCCGACATCATGGGTACCTCGGTCGAGTTCTACGCCAACAACCCCAGCGCGCCGGGCAACTACCTCATCGGCGAGCAGATCAACATCAACGGCGACGGCACCCCGCTGCGCTACATGGACAAGCCGAGCAAGGACGGCGGCTCCGCGGACAGCTGGTACTCCGGCGTCGGCAGCCTCGACGTCCACTACTCCTCGGGACCGGCGAACCACTGGTTCTACCTCGCCTCCGAGGGCTCCGGCGCCAAGACGGTCAACGGCGTCAGCTACAACTCGCCGACCTCCGACGGCCTGCCCGTCACCGGTATCGGCCGGGACAAGGCCCAGCTCATCTGGTACAAGGCGCTCACCACCAAGTTCAACTCCAGCACCGACTACAAGGGTGCCCGCGACGGCACCATCGCCGCGGCCACCGAGCTGTACGGGGCCGGCAGCCCCGAGGTCACCAACGTCACCAACGCCTGGGCCGCCGTCAATGTGGGCGCCCGCGCGAACGGCGGCACCCCCACCCCGGGCAAGGTCTTCGAGAGCACCGCCCGGGTGGCCATCCCGGACTCCCCCGGCCCCGCGGTCACCTCTTCGGTGAGCGTGACCGGCATCACCGGCAACGCGCCGAGCACCCTCAAGGTCGGCGTGAAGATCACCCACACCTACATCGGTGACCTCCAGATCGACCTCGTGGCCCCGAACGGGACCTCGTACCGTCTGCAGAACTCTTCCTCCGACTCCACGGCGAACCTCGACAAGACGTACACCGTCAACGCCTCGGCGGTGGCCGCCAACGGCACCTGGAAGCTGAAGGTCCAGGACAAGGGTGCCGCGGACGTCGGTACCATCACGGACTTCAAGCTCACCTTCTGACCAGCCGACCGCACCTGACCTGATGCTGCCCGGAGCCTCCCGCTCCGGGCAGCGTCGTTCTCAACGGCCCTTGTCACCAGGCGCGTCATGGCTGCGGCCGACCCCCAGCCGCTCGGCCGACAGACCCACCAGGACACCGGCGGTGGCGACGACCACTGCCGGGATCGTCGAGTGGGCGTGCACTCCAGGGGTCCACGCCAAAAGCATCAGACCGACGAGGAAGTAGGTCAGCCAGCCGCACACCGCGTCCAGCACGCCGCCGGCGGCGAACGGGCGGAGCGAGGCGCGCGCGAGATGCCGCACCGGCACCGTGATGCCCATGGCGAGGAGCACGCACGGAGCCAGGAGCAGCAGCGCCCAGAACACGGACGCCATCCCGTCCAATTCGATCGCCTGCGGGAAGGCGGCGGCGGTGCCCAGCGTGACGAGGAGGTATGTGAGGCCGACGGGGACGATCGCGAACAGCGTCAATCCACCGACAACGGCTCCGGCCAGGAGCTTCTCGCCGAAGGTCTTCGGCCCGTCGTCGCCATCGGCGCAATCCGCGCGTACAGGTCGCTTCTCCATCAAGGCTCCGCTTCGGCCTTCTCCGCAGATGGTGTGGGGCCCGGGACAATGACCGCGACGCGGTGCCCTGTCCCGGGACCCCGGATCGGCGCTAGAACGCGACCAGCATGATCGCCATGGCGAGATCCTTCGCCACGTCAGTGGGGACTCCTGCCCTGACCAGGGCGATCACCAGAGCGTGCTCCCCCCAGCCCTCCACGCCCTCGATCGCGTCGGCGATCTTGCCGCCGTACTTGCCCGCGTACTTGGCCGCCTTCGGGTGGACATGCCTGAGCACCTTGCCGAGCCACGTCCCGCCGTGCCGGAAAGCGGCGCAGATCAGCTTCCGCATGATCGTCCCCTGGCCGAGGAACGAACTTCCGGGCGTGCCGGTTTCCAGGTGATTCGCATAGAGTTCGAACTGTGCGATCTCCGTGGAGTTCGCGCCGTCCGCCTTCATCTGCTTGACGAGGTCACGCACGTCGGCAGCGGTGAACGCCACGTCCGGGGCCGCCGAAACGGCCCCCGCGAGCAGGCTCTGTGACACCACGGGCGTCACGTCCCGCGCCTCCGACGCCTCCGCCAACGGCGCGGCAGCCCCCAGCGCCACGGCCACGCCGGCCGCGACGGCGGCTGCGCGCAGTGCGCCCTCACGGCTGGTCTTCAAGCCCGGACGGCGCGCGGCCATAAACAGTCTCATGTCGCTTTTCCTTTGTTTCTTCGCCTGTCACTGGTCAGGTGACAGGCGCCATACAGCAGTGCTCCGGCGGAATGCCGGTAAGGAATTCCGGAGCAGGCCCCGAAAGCTCACGCCGATTAAGCGAGTCCCCGTGCAAAATGAGCAATGGCGAGCAACTCCTGGTCAGGGAGCGGCTTTCACACACGACTCATGTGGGCAACTGAGCGGCGTGGCCTGCTTATTAGTACCCGAGATGGATCTTGCGACGCAAGGAGAGAGGCGCGAATGCGCGTTGACCGGCCGCATTTTTGAGCTTCACCTGAGCATTCACACCGCCAGGCCTCATTGCCGGCGGCCGGGGCGGATGGTCGGGGCCATCCTCCGGCCGGCAAGGCGGGCCGGAGGCGGCGCACGGTCGTCGGAGAGCCTTCCTTCACTCGCCCCGCACCGGCCCGGTGCCGGCCCGACGTGCGTACATGCTGCCGAACGCCCCACCGCGTGTCACTCTGGAAGGTAAAGCTCTCCGAGCGAGGAGCCAGCTCATGGGCAGTACGCAGGACAAGCGACCTTGGTCGGGCAAAGGCCGCGACGAGGCACGACCGGAGTCAGAGGTCCCGCCCGGGCAGGATCCGGTCCACCCCACGGAACCCGGCCGGCCCTCCCCCGGCAAGGACCGGGAAACCCTGCGCCGCCGCGAGCAGGACACGCCGGGCGAGAGCGACTACTGGGGCGGCTACGACGAGCTGTAGCGAAACGGAACTCCGACGCACCCCGGGCGGACCCGCCGGCATGAACCGGCCGCGGGAACGGTTCCACGGTCACCTCTCGGCGGCCGGGACGAGGTCCGGGGCGAACTTGTACGACACGGCTTCCGTCAACGGCCTGCGCTTGGTGTTGTGAAAGGCGGCGATCCGCCACTGCCCGTCGCACTCGCGGACGAGGGTGTACGTCTGGACCTTGCCGAGGCGCTTCGGCGCCCTCTTCTTGTACGTGTCGCCTCGACCGGTGACGACGGCCAGGTCAGGTCCGCGGAAACGGACGCCGACCACCTCATCGGCCAGCCGAGTGCCTTTGAGGAAACCGGCGAAGAGCGCGCGATGGCTCTCCACGATGTCGCGTCGCCCCTGGTACACCGTGCCGATGTACGTCGTGTACGAGGCGTCTTCGGTGAAGAGCGCGCCGTACGCCTCCGCGTCGTGACGCCCCCATGCGCCGACGAGCCGGGCCAGGACGGCTCGGACGTCGGCGTGCTCCCCGGTGGTGGCGGGTTGGAAGTTGCTCGTGTCCGGATCGGACGGCTGCATGACGGAACCCTTCCCATTGCCTAGACTGGGGCAGATACTTCATCGAAGCAGTATCTGCATGCGTGCAGCTACTAAGGTAGGAGGGGTTCTCCGAGATGGCAACACCCGACCGCACGGACGCGCGCACCGTCTTCCGCCAGTACCTCGATGCGGTGGGCCTCCAGGGCCTCGCCGGCGCGGAGGCGGCAGGTCTGCACACCTCGGAGTGGTACGCCCTGAGCACCCTCACGCTGGAGGGGGCCCTCTCCCCCGGTGAACTCTCCGCACGCACCGGGCTCACCACCGGTGCGACCACCCGCCTCATCGACCGTCTCGAACGCGCCGGGTACGTCCGTCGCGCCGCCGACGCCGATGACCGCCGCCGGGTCGTCGTCGAACCCGTACCGGACGCACTGGACCGCATCCAGGATGTCGTGGGACCCGCCCGCCGCCACATCGCCGAAGTGATCAGCAGCTACACACCCGAGGAACAAGCCCTGCTGTTCGACTACTTCGCCCGTGCGGCGCCCGCGTTCCGGGCCGCCACCGAGGAGCTCCGGCAGAACACCGCACCGAAGCAGGCCAAGCAAACCAAGCAGGCCGAGCGTGCGGTCCGACCGACGTCCGACTGAGCCGCCGGCTCCGTGGAGGTCAGTCGGACGCGGCCGGCGCGACCGGCGTGACCGGCGCGGAGCGGATATCGGCGGCTCAGCGAGAGGGCCTGCGGCCCCGGCCTCGCGGAATGCGGGCCGACCATCGCGTCGAACGCTCCGGCCCGTCGTCGAGATCGGCGTCGGTGCCGCGGACGGGGCCGCCGCGGAGCTGGCGCCAGTGCGTGCGGTACATGACGAAGTAGATCGCCACGCCCAGGGCGCACACCTGCATGCAGACGCCCAGCGTCAGGAAGGACCGCTCGCTCGTCAGGGCGTTGGTCAGATAGGTGAAGTTCATGCCGAAGAACCCGGTCAGGAACGACAGCGGCAGGAAGACCACCGAGGCGATCGCGAGTTTGTTGATCACCAGGTTCTGCTGGTCGGCGACGAGCGAGGCGTAGGTGTCGGCGGCCCGCCGGGTTTCGTCCCGCAGCGACTCGATTTCCATCAGCACCAACTGCACGGTGCGCTCGTGCTTGAGGTTCAGCGCTCGCCACCCCTCCGAGATCTCGCGGTTCGCCATCCTGCGGCGCGTCAGGAACTCCTGTGCCACCGTGGCGTAGGGAAGGAACCCACGGTGCAGCTGGGCCGCGCGCCGTCGCAAATGGGCCAGGCGGTGTACGTGTTGCGGCTGCCGCTGCTCGAACATCTCCTCCTCCAGGTCCTCCACCTCCAGCAGCGTCTGGGCGGCGGCCCGGCGAAAGCCCTCCATCACCCCGTGCATGAAGAGGAACGCCAGCATCGCCCCGTCTGCGGGCCGATCCTGGGGCAGGCGCTCGAAGAAGGCCTCGACCAGTGCGACGGGCCGGTGGTGGACCGTGACGAGGTGGCGGTCACCGGCGAGGACGTGGATGTGGGTGATGTCGGCGCCGTCTACCACCGGCACGACGCACCCGACGGCGCCTTCGTGGTAGTCGGCCCGTACGGGCTCGTGCCGCCTGCCGAACCACTCCCAGCCCTTGTCGGCCAGTCCGAGCCGGCGGGCCAGTGGCTGATCGTCGGGCGGCGGGTCCTCGCCTTGGGCGATGTCCACGAGCACCAGATCGCGGGTCGCGAGACGCTCCCGGGCTTCCGACAACCCCGTGCGCGTGACGACGCCTTCCGGCACCGACACCACCGATACGATCATCGCGCCTCACCCTGGATGACAGTGCGCTGCCGAGAAGCGGGACACCTCAGCCCCTGAGGCCCAACGTCCGGCACGCTACCACCCGGAGCCGCGCGGGCGACGGTGGCGGGCACCGGGCTCGCGGAGTCGCCGCCGGCATCACCCGGATCCCGCTGCGGGCCTGACGCGGGCATCAGCAGCCGTTCGGCCGGCCGACCACGTGCAGGAAGGTGTCGGTGTGGTTGAGCACCTGCACGGCGGTCGTGGGGTCGTTGACAGCGGGCGGGAGCGCGCGGATGGCGATTGTCCACGAGGATGCGCAGGGCGAAGGCGGGGTCCTGCTCGATGGTGCGCTCGGCTCCGAGGGCGACGAGCCCCGCCACGCGCCGATGATCGGGCGGCGCGGAACCGTGGGCCTCCACGAGAGTGGTGCCGGGCGGCACGAAGTCGCCGACTTGGTGGGCCAGTACGAGGACGCGGTCGTGGCGGACGGCTGCGGCGTTCAGTCCCGCCGTGTCGAACGCCTGAAGCTCTCCGCCCCGTTCGCATCGGATGTGGGTCACCGGTTCGGCCTGCGGCTGGGCGACCCCCTCGGGCGCCGTCGAGCGACGGATGTGTTCCGTTCCGCTGATCATCACGCCGCCCAATCGGCGAGCAGCGCCCCCCGCAGCAGTCCGATCAAGGGGATCATCCACAGGCTGGCCTTGGCGTACTGCCGCAACCGGAAACGCGCCGCCCAGGACATCATCGTCGGCTCCCCGGATTCGGCAGTGCGAAGCGGCCCGGCCATCCAGTCGTACGTTTCCAGGATAAAGCCGCTTCCGGGTGCTCGCAGGGGAGGCCCGGTCGACAGGCTCGCGGGGAATTCCGGGATTACGCTGACCGGGTGGCGTCCGGAAGGATTTGCGCATGGCTGACTATCCGCTGATCGAAGACCATGGCCTGATCGGTGATCTGCAGACCGCGGCATTGGTGACGACGGACGGAACGATCGACTGGTTCTGCTGTCCGCGTTTCGATTCCCCCAGCGTGTTCGGAGCCCTTCTCGACTGGGAGAAGGGCGGCCACTTCTCGGTCAGACCCGCGGAAGACGCGTACACCACGAAGCAGTTGTACTTGCCTGACACCGCGATTCTCGTGACCCGGTTCATGACCGAGTCCGGTGCCGGCGAGGTCGTCGACTTCATGCCGGTGACCGGGGGAACGGCCACCGACCGCCATCGCCTGGTCCGCATGCTTCGATGTGTACGCGGCAGCATGACCTTCCAGGTCGAGATCGCCCCACGGTTCGACTACGGCCGTAAAGCCCACTCCCTGCACATCACCGAGAACGGGGCCGTATTCGCTTCGGACGACCTGGAACTCACCCTCAGCGTGGTGCGGGAACCGGAGGACGAGCGACGGGCGCACCGTCTCACCGGAGATCACGACCTGCGGGTCGAGCTCTCACTCGAAGCCGGCCAACAGCGGGGGCTGGTCATGGAGTCCGCCGCGGCGGGACCGCCGCGCGAGATCCGCGCAGCCGAGTTCCAGGAGCTCTTCGCCGAGACGCGGCACTACTGGCGGTCGTGGCTGGGCCAGTCCCGGTACACGGGACGGTGGCGCGAGACCGTGGAGCGCTCCGCCGTGACGTTGAAGCTGATGACGTACGCACCCTCCGGCGCCCTGGTGGCGGCCCCCACGACGGGCCTGCCGGAGCAGTTGGGCGGTGAGCGGAACTGGGATTACCGGTTCACCTGGATCCGTGACGCGTCCTTCTCCGTGTACGCCCTGCTGGGGCTGGGCTTCACGGAGGAGGCGCGGGCGTTCATCGGCTGGCTGGGTGACCGGGTGAAGGAGAAGGCCGGCCGTGACACCGACACCGGTCCGCTGAACATCATGTACCGGGTGGACGGTTCCTCCGACCTCTACGAAGAGACGTTGGAGCACTGGGAGGGGTACCAAGAGTCTTCCCCGGTCCGCATCGGCAACGGCGCGGCCACCCAGTTGCAGCTGGACATCTACGGCGAGGCGCTGGACAGCATGTCCTTCGCCCACCAGCACGGCATCCATCTCGACATCCAGGGCTGGTCGTCGTTGCGCGCCCTGCTCGAATGGCTCGTGGACCACTGGGACACGGCCGGCGAAGGGCTGTGGGAGACCCGCGGCGGACGCCAACACTTCACCTACGGCCGCGTGATGTCCTGGGTCGCGTTCGACCGCGCGCTGCGGCTTTCGGTCGCCCACGGCCGGCCGGCGGAGAGTGTCCGCTGGGCCGCCGAGCGCGACAACATCTACGAGCAGATCCTGGCCAAGGGCTGGGATCCGGCGCGCAAGGCGTTCGTCCAGCACTACGGGAGCGATGTGCTCGACTCGTCGCTGCTGCGGATGCCGACGGTGGGCTTCATCACCCCCGACGACCCGATGTGGACGTCCACCCTGGACGCCATGGACCGGGAACTGGTCACCGACAGCCTGGTCTACCGCTACAACCCCGAAGCGTCACCCGACGGCCTGCGCGGCTCCGAAGGGACCTTCTCGCTGTGCACCTTCATGTACGTCGACGCCCTGGCCCGGGCCGGGCGGACCGATCAGGCCAGGCTCGTACTGGAGAAGATGATGACGTACGCCAACCACCTCGGCCTGTACTCCGAGGAGATCGCGCTGACAGGACGGCAACTCGGCAACTTCCCACAGGCGTTCACCCACCTGGCACTCATCGACGCGGCCATCACGCTGGACGACACCTTGAACCGTACGCGACGGGATTAGCGGGTGGTCCGACAGGTCGGACACCCTAAGCCGGCACTCCCGGGGCGGCGGCTGCCGCCCCGGACGGTACCGGGCCCAGCAGCACCGTCTGGTTCGCCCGCCTCCGGGACGACGGCCCGGGTCCGGTCCAACGGCTCCAGTCGGCCGTCGTCCCGGACCACGAGCAGCGGTTCGTGGTCCGCGGGGAGCGGACGTGAGGCGGGCCGTACGAGGAACCGGGCTCCCCGTCCGTACCGTTCCGCCAGGACGTGACGGACGAGTGAGCCGCCGAACAGGACGGCGCCGCCCGTGTAGGGCGCGACGACGCCGTGGTTCTCGTGCGGCGGTCCCACCCGGTAGACGGGTCCCTCGACGTTGTCCTCGACCAGCACCGAGGCGAGCGCGTTGAAGTCGTCGTGGTCAGTGAGCAGGTACACCGCATTGACCCCCTCCAGCCGGGCCCTGGGTTTGTGGCCGTCGCCGGCAGGTCGCCGCGGGCCGCCGTCCCCGCGGGGTGTTCATCCACGAGTTGGCGGCCAGGATGCCGAAGGCCCCGAGCAGTGCGGTGGCGGGCAGCGGGGCCGTGGCGTCGTTCCGGCGCAGGCCGCGATAGTGCATGAGGAGGGTGATGAGCGGCAGCGCCACCCCGAAGGGGTTCAGCCGCCGGTGGCGAAGCCGGGGAAGAGGGTCATCCCGCCGTCCACGAAGAGCGTGGTGCCCACGACGTAGTCCATGAGGTCCGAGGCGAGCGCCACGGCCGCGTGCGCGATGTCCTCGGGCTCGCCGATGCGCTCGTACGGGATCAGCCGGAGCAGCTCCTTGCGCGCCTCCGGCGTCTCCCAGGCGCTGCGGTTGATCGGTGTCTTGATCGCTCCGGGTGCGATCGCGTTCACGCGGATCTTCTTGGGCGCGAGTTCCTGGGCCAGGGTCTCCATCAGCATCTGCACGCCCCCCTTGGAGGAGGCGTAGTTCGCGTGCCCCGCCCAGGGGATGACCTGGTGGACGGAGCTCATGCAGATGATCTTCCCGGCCGCCCGGGACACCTCCGGGACGACGCCGCGCCGCAGGAACTCCTTCGTCGCCTCCCGCGCGCACAGGAACTGGCCCGTGAGGTTGACGTCGATCACCTTCTGCCACTGGGCGAGCGTCATCTCCTGGAACGGGGCGTCGCGCTGCAGCCCGGCGTTGGCGACCAGGATGTCGATCGTGCCGAACTCCTGGACCATCCGGTCCATCATGGCCACGACTTGGTCCTCCTGGGACACGTCCGCCTCGTAGGCGGCGGCGCGCACGCCGAACGAGGCGATCTCCTCGACCACCTTCTCGGCCTCGTCCGCGCCGGCCACGTAGTTCACGACCACGTCGGCGCCGGCCCGGCCGAGGCCGATGGCGGTTGCCATGCCGATTCCGCTGTTGGCGCCGGTGACCAGCGCCTTCTGCCCCTTGAGCAGGTGGGTGGGGATCACTTTCTGCGGTGCGCCCTCGGTGGAACTCACGATCGACTGCCTCCTCGACTGCCCGGTCCGGACCGTCCGACCGCGGCCCGACGGGGCCCGAATGCCACGCAAGCACCCGCCGCGGTGATCGGTGGGTCCGGACGCGGCATCCTTGGGCCACCCGGCGGAGCGGCAACGCCCGGTCGGGGCAATCCGCGGGTCAGCCGAGCCATTCCGCGAGGTGGTCGCCCACGCGCAGGGCTGAGGATCCGTCTGCCGGACGGAGCGGCCGGTGGGCGAGCGTGCCGCCGCCGGCGCCGGAACCGATGATGACGACGTCGTGGTGCGGGGAGTCGCCCACGGCGACCACCGTCCTTGCGCTCGGGGGCCGCCCCTTCCGGCCGGCCCTCTCCCTGCGCGCCGCCGGGATGCGGCAGCCACCCCCGCCTTTTCGAACGTATCCATCCTCGCCGCGGGCGGCGACCGGGACGGGACTCCGGCGCGGCTCACAACACCGCGATCGGATTCACCGGGGAGCCGGTGGCCGCCGGGAGCCTGAGCGGCGCCACCGCGCACAGGAAGGACCACCGGCCGGTGCGGGCACACGCTCGGGTCAGCTCCTCAAACTGCAGGTAGTCCATCAGGGGCAGGCCCATGGCCTGTATGGCCAGCACGTGCACGGGGAAGTCCATGCCGGCCACCGCGCTGGGGGCGGTGTCGTTGTTGCCGTCGGACCCCAGCATGGACACCCGCCGCTCGGCCAGGAACCGTACGGCCGTGGGGTGCAGGCCGGCCCGGGCGCGGGCCGCGTCCCATGCGCCGCGCTCCTGGCGCCGGGGGCGGTGCCCCACCCGTACGAACAGCACGTCCCCGGGCCCGACATGGACCCCCTGGGCGTCCTCCGCCGCGGTCAGGTCACCGGCGCTCACGTGTTCCCCCGGCTCCAGCCACGGCACACCCCGCAACCGTGGCACGTCCAGGAGCACCCCGCGTCCGACGACGCCGTCCCGGAAGTCCTCGACGGCAAGCGCACGGGCGCCGCCCGGCGTCACGCTGCCGGCCGGCACGCCGTTGTAGAGCTCCCCGTCGAAGATCACATGACACAGCGCGTCGAGGTGACTGTCCGCGTCGCCGTGTACGTTCATCGCGAACCGGTCGCGCGCGAAGTGCAACCCCTCGGCAGTGCTCTCACCGGCCAGGGGCGCGAGCATCGTGTGGTGTGCGGGTTCGGGATTGTCCGGGCCGGGCAGCGTTTCGATGGCCGCCGACAGCGACACCGTGAGCCCGGAACGGATCTCCGCGGCGGCGGCCACCACGCGCTCGGGCGTCAGGTGGCCGAGCGCACCGCGCCGGTCGTCGGGGGCGCGCGGACTGCGCTCGCGCAGCTCTTCGTACAGCGCGCGAAACGCCGCGACGGTCATGGGCCCCGGCGGTCGCGGCCCACTGTCCGGGCTCACCAGTCGCCCCATGGGGCCAGACCCCACCGGAAGACGTGACGGGCGCCCGGTTCCAGGACGGTGAGCGCCGTGCCGCTGCGGAAGGCGTCGGCCGGGCAGGACATCGGCTCGATGGCGACGCCGCGCCGGCGCCGCCCGGGCTCCCCGAGCGTGTCCCCGGTGTATAGCTGTACGTACCGGACGCCCTCGATGAGCCGTACGTCGATGCCGTACCGCCCCGAAGGGTGCCCCAGCCGGACGGCGCAGTGGCCGGCGGGGTCCCGGTCGAGGTCCGTGTACGCGGTGTCCAGCCGTTGCGCACCGATGGGCCGGGCGGCACGGAAGTCATAGGCCGTGCCCTCGACCGGCTCCTCCCCCGTCGGCAGGCCGTGCCCGTCGGTGCGCAGCCGGGAGCGGGCGGGCACGGTCAGCAAGGCGGTGTCCACCACGTCGGTGCCGACGGTCAGGTAGGGGTGCTGGCCCACGCCGTAGGGGGCGGCCGTGTCCCCCGCGTTGGTGGTGGTGACGGTGGTTTCGAGCCCCTCCCGGCCGAGCCGGTACTCGGCCGCCACCTCCAGCCGGTACGGGTATCCGGGCTGCGGGAAGAGGGTGGTACCGACCATGACCGTGGCGGCGTCCTCGTCGTGGTCGAGCAGCCGCCACGGCACCCACCGCAGGAGCCCGTGGATCGCGTTGCCGTTCTCCGGCTCGGTCAACGGGAGTTGCAGGTCCGCGCCGCCGAAGCGGTAGCGTCCGGCCGCCACCCGGTTCGGCCAGGGCACCAGGAGCTGCCCCCGCCCTCCGGTGATCGGCTCGTGGCCGGTGAACCCGTCGAGCAGCGGCCGGCCGCCCACCTCGTAGAGGCGCAGCGCACCGCCGAGTTCGACCACCACCGCCGTCTGGGCGCCGTGGCGCAGCCGCCACTGTTCTCCGGATGCTCTGGGGGGCGTGTCCTTGGGGGGCATGTGCCGCTCCTCGGTCTTAGGGCTGGGGAGGCCGCCGCCGCACCGGCGCGCTCCTGGGGCCCGGGCTCCTCGGGTTCGGCGAACCGACCCTCCGGTCATCGCGCCGGCGCCGCTTCCCCGACGTCGTGGCGCCCCATACGGCCTCCTTCACGCCCGCGGTACCGCCGACCCGTCGGGTCCGCGCCGGGCCCTTACCCTGCCCGGTCCTTCCACTCTCGGCGTGCGCGGTCGGCACCGCACTTCGGCGCCGGGCGGGGGGCGCGGGCGCCCTCAGGCAGGGCCGGAGCCGCCCGGGGTGGCGGCAGGCGCGGTCGACGGCCGCGCCGCCGGCTCGCCCGCGGAGGGAACGGGCTTCCCGGGCGGCAGCAGCTGGGTCGTCACGAAGGCGACGACGGCCGCCAGGATCACCACGGGAACCATCGCGACGCTGTCCAGCACCAGGACGACGAGCACGATGCTGCTGACCGGCAACCGCAGGGCACTGGTCGTAGCGGCCGCCATGCCCGCGGCCAGGCCGGGTACGACGCCCAGGCCCGGCAGCGGTGCGAGCAGCACGCCCACCGCACCCCCCAGGAAGAGCGAGGGGAACACCGGGCCGCCGCGCAGGGCACCCAGGCACAGGGTGTAGGCCGCGCCCGCGCAGATCACGACGGCGATCAGCGCCCAGACCCCCCACGCGTGCGGATCGGCAGCCAGCCGGCTCAGCGTCTGCTGGCCGGAAGACGCCACGTCCGCCGGCGACCGGCCGGTGACGAGCGCGTACCCCGCCGCGCAGACACCGGCCGCCAGTGCGCACAGGGCCGCGTGGGCGACGGGACGCTTCGTGACGAACCGAGCGGTCGCCCGACCTCCGCGCAGGATCATGTGCACGAGGGCTCCGAGGGCCACCGCGATGAGGATCGACCAGAAGACGTCTCCGGCGTCGAGGTGCGGAGGGGCTACGCCCACCTTCATGGAGAGATGGGTCGTGGTCAGTCCGGTCCAGCGGCCGAAGCCGGTGAACACGAGGGAGCCCACCCCGGTCGACAGCAGCGCGGGCAGCATGACCGCGAACAGTTGCGGCCCGCCCACCCCGGCCACCTCGATGAGCATCACCGCCGCGATCACCGGGTTACCGAAGATCACCGCGACCGCGGCCGCCGCTCCCGCCGCGCCCAGCAGCGCCGTGCCCTGGGCCGTCGCCGGTACCCGGGCCAGATCCCTGAAGAGCACGGCCAGGCCGCCGCCGAGGGCGATCAGCGGTGCTTCCGGTCCGAGGGTGGCTCCGAGGGGCAGGCTGAGCAGCGCGGCGAGGATCACGCCCGGCAGGGCGTTCGGCGAGGGGCCACCGGTGTGCAGGCCCGCGGCGGGAACGTGACCCCCGGCGCCGGGCAGGTGCGCGACCACGAGCCCGACGGTCGTACCGGCCAGGAGCAGCAGCGGCAACGGCCACCACCAGGGCGGGACGTGCCACCCGAGCGCTTCGGGCAGATCTCCCCACACCAGGTGTTCCAACTCGTGGAGCGCGTAGAGGAACCAGAACGCCACCAGCGACACCGGGATACCGATGAGGGCGCAGAACAGCAGTGCCTTGAGGTAGCCGGGGCTGCGCAGCAGCTCGCGCAGCCGGTCGGCCTCTTCCGGCTGTGTGCCCCCGGCAGGCCCCGCGGTGCGCGGATCCGACGCCGTCATGGGTGTGTCCCGTCCGTCTGGGTGCTGCGGGTCCTCGTGTTCACCGTCGTGGCGGTGCGTGGCTTTGCGTGGGCGGTGTGGCCGGGTCGGTCCCGTTGCCCGCGAGGAATTCGGCCACGGCCAGTACGAAGAGCAGCGCGAGCGCGATGCCGACGATGACCCAGCCGGTCGGGTAGCTCCACAGGAAGACGGTCAACACCGCTGCCGCGACCAGGATCCAGGTGATCAAGCCGATGTGGCGCCGGACGAACGGGCCGACCGGGCCCGTGCGCAGACCCGCGTGGTCCGCTGTGGAGCGGACGGCTCCGATGCCCGAGTGCCACAGCTGTTGTACGAGTCCGGCCGAGCGGCCGGAGCCGGTGAGCCAGGCGGCCAGCGCGACGACCACCCCGAGTACCACCGCCATCCGGACCGTCGTGCGGAGGTAGTGCGTCATCGCGTCGTAGACGCTCGCGGCCGCGGGCTGCGAGACGGTGTCCGGGAGCGCGTTCAGGTAGACCACACGGAAGACCGTGAGGGCGACGCCGAGCATGAGCGTGGCGAAGGCGAAGGCGAGCGCCGCCGTGATGAGTACGCGGCGGCGGTGACGGGACAGGAGCACGCCGGCGGCGATCAGAAGCACCGAGAGCACCGGAAGCCAGTCACCGGTGATCTGCAGCAGCCGGAATCCGGTCTTGACCTTTCCGATGTTGTCCGCGCGCAGCACCGTGAAGTCGGTCTTGACCGTCGGGATCTTGGCGGCCGCGGTCATCCCCGCGTCGACGAGGCGCTGTTTCACCTGGTCGACGACCGGGCCCAGGTCGACGGTCACCGAGTCGTTGTTGATCTTCACCGCGCCTCCGCCGCTGCCGGTGAGGGCCTTGTCGACGGCGGCGTGGATGCGGCGGTTGGCTTCGATCCAGATCCGGTCGAAGGTGTCGGAGGCGATGACGTCCTGCGCCTTGTCGTGTACGAAGCTGCCGACGGCGCTTTCGAGGGAGTTGCCGAGTTTGCCGAGTGCCTTCTCCACGAGGGGCCGGTCCTTGGGAGCCACGCCCTCCAACAGGGTGGGGATGTCGATGTGTTCCATCACGGCGTTGGTGACCCGGGTGGCCGCTGCCGCCTGGATGGCCGGATCGGAGGCGAGCGGGGCGACCGTCTGCACGTAGCGGTCCGTGTCGCCGACCACGCTCGATGCCCACGCCGAGACGGCCGCGAGAGGGGCGAGCACACAGCCGATGACGATGAGCAGAGCGGCGAAGAAGGCTCTCCAGCGGTGGTGGGTCGCTCGTGCCGCCTTTTCCGCCTCCAGCGCCGCCAGCCGGGAGTGGAGCTGTTCCAGTTCGGAGGGCTGAGGGCTGGAGGCCGCCCCGCTTTCGTGCGTCATCGCGCGTCCTCTCGTGCCCGTACGGGGTTCACCTCGCAGCAGACCGCGTGGAACGGTCGGACGCGAGCGGTGCACGTCCGGACGGGTGAACGGACGTCGGCCGCGGAAAACCCGGCCGGGGATCCGTTCGCCCCATGGGCACGCACTGTTCGCCCGACCGTTCCATTCAGGCGCTCGCACGACTGCGGCGCTGTCAGGCGACCAGTTCGTAGATGCCCCGCACCGCCAGCCACAGGCCGGCGAGCAGGGAGAGCGTGACGATCAGCTGCTCTTGGTGCTGCTCGATCCAGATCCGCAGGGCGTCCAATCTGGCCCCCGCGGCCGCGGGGGCCCAGACCGAGTACAGCTCCATGACGATGAGGCCGAGCGTGGCCAGCAGGCAGAAGCCGGTCAACGCGAGCCAGGTGGCGACGGAGGAGAGGTCCGCGGCGACGACCGAGGCGGCGCCGGCGGCGACCAGTCCCCAAGGCTGAAGCAACCAGGCCAACCCCGCGGCCGTGACGAGTGAGGCGTCGTCGAGCAGGGTGCTCCAGCGGGGCGGGTGCGGCGGCCGGGGCGGTCGGCGGCGGCGGTACGCGCCGTACAGCACCAGTCCCACGCCGATGGCGCATTTCACACCCGCCGCAGCGGTCGACGGTGCGCTGTGGCGGGACGGGGGCTGACCGCCGGTCAACAGCAGCACGCAGGCGATCACCACAAGCAGGTTGGCGAGCCACGACAACACGAACGTCAGACCTTTGCGGACACCACGCTCCGAGGAAAGCAGCAGGATGAAGGCGCTGTTGTGCAGAGGTCCCAGATTGATGGCCAAACCGATCACGAAAAGGTCGAAGACCATCAGCGCCGTCACTCCCGAAGGTCAAGGCCGTCCGCCGCCTCGGGACGGGAGAACCGGCTGAGCAGGGTCGGGCGGCGCTGTCACGACACCGCATCCCGACTCTGCAAGCGGCTGCCCGACGGGTCAAGGAGGCCACGCACACGTCCCCCAACGCCACACCTACGTGCGCGTCGGGACCATCCGGCCACGCGTCCCGCCACACCGACGTTCCTTCACCGCGCCGGAAGTACACAGCCGACCGTGTGAGGCGAGGGTGATCCGGGTTGGTGGCTCGGCGGCGGACGGCGGCCGTTCTACGGGCCCTCGGACGAGCCGAGCAACCGGTGGAAGTCGGAGCGGCCCCGCGTACGGTGCTCGGCCAGCAGCCGCAGCGCGAGCGCCGGGTCGCCGTTTTCGAAGGCGGTGACGATCCCGTCGTGTTCGGTGAGGATCTCCTCGATCCGCGCGAGATCGTCGGCTGCGGCCCCGCGACGGTAGGACAGGGCGCGGTGCGGCTCCAATGCCTCCCAAAGCTGCCGGACGAAGCGGAGCATCCATGCGTTGTCGCAGCCGTCGAGCAGTGCGAAATGGAAGTTCCGGTTGCCGGTGATCACGCCCCGCACATCGACTTCGGCAACCGCGGCCCGCTGTGCGTCCAGGGCGGCGCGCATCGCGGCGATGTCCTCGGGCCGCATCCGGGCCGCCGCGTTCGCCTCGGCCTCACCCTCCAGGAGCTCCCTGATCCGGAAGATGCCGTCCACGCTCTGCCCCCTCTCCGCCCCATTGGGCTCGACAACCTTGGAGGTGAGCGCGGTGCCCACACCGACGCGAACGACCGATCGAAAGCCCACCGACCCCGACGGCCCAACAGGTCGGCTGGCCACCTGGTTGGCCACCACCTCTTCGGAAGACATACCCGCCGGCGTACGGGAGCGGGCCGCACACCTGGTGCTCGACGGCCTCGCCTGCGCCCTGATCGGCGCCCGGTTGCCCTGGTCGCGTACGGCCGTCGAGGCGGTCCTCGGCCTGGAGGGCGCCGGCGACGTCCCGCTGATCGGCTGGGGGCGCACCACCAGCGGCCCGGCGGCCGCAGTGCTGAACGGCACGTTCATCCAGGGCTTCGAGCTGGACGATTACTATCCGGCCGCCCCGCTGCACAGCACTTCCCTGGTGCTGCCCGCGCTGCTGTCCACCGCATCGCAATTGCCGTCGGTCACGGGTGCGCGGTTCCTGCGCGCCGCGGTCCTGGGCTTCGAGACCGGCACCCGGGTGGGTCTGGCGCTGCACGGTTCGGACATGCTCTCCCGTGGCTGGCACTCGGGGTCGGTTTTCGGCACGCATGCGGCCGCCGCCGCGTCCGGTGCGATACGCGGCTTGGACGCCGCCGCGTTCGAGGACGCGCTCGGCCTGGCCGCCACCCAATCAGCGGGTCTGATGGCCGCCCAGTACGAGGCGATGTCCAAGCGGATGCACCACGGTCTGGCCTCACGCAACGGCTTCTACGCGGCGGGGCTCGCCCAGGCCGGCTACACGGGCATCAAGAGGGTCTTCGAGCGCCCCTACGGCGGGTTCCTGTCGACCTTCGGCGAAGGGCACGATCCCGACGCCACCCAACTCACCAAGGGCCTGGGCCGGGAGTGGAACACCGAGCAGATCACGGTGAAGATCCACGCGGCGATGGGCGGCCTCCACCCCGCCATCGATGCCGCCATCGCGATGACCGAGGGCCGCACGATGCGCGCCGACGACATCGAGTCGATCCGGATCGAGGTGCCTGACGCCATCTACCACCACGGGTGGTGGGTCCCGGAGCGCCCCCTGACCACCATCGGCGCCCAGATGAACATCGCCTACGCCACGGCCGTGGCCATCCTGGACGGCCACGTGCGGCCCGACCGGTTCACACCGGCCCGGATCGACGCCGACGACGTATGGCAGTTGATCGGCCGCACCGAGGTGCGACAGGTCGACGAGCCGCAGGACCCCACCTGGACCCAGCGCGGCTACAACACCCGTCTCACGCTCACACTGCGCGGCGGCGAGGTCCTCACCCAGGCCCTGAACCAGCCCCATGGCGGACCCGACGACCCGCTCACCAACCCCGAGATCCGCGAGAAGTACCGGACATTGACGGCCGAGGTCATCGACGCCGAGCGGGCGACGGAGATCGAACGCGTCGTCCTGGACCTGGAAGGCCAGTCCGACCTCGGCCGCCTGGTGGAACTGCTCGCCGCACCTGCCCGCGGCGTCCTCGACTGACCCGTCACGAACCGAGAGGAGACCCATGCCCCCGTCTCGACAGGCAACTCCCACCACCCCCGGCGGCCGACTGCGCGCGCTGCTCGCTCAAGGCACCCTGATCACCGCCCCCGGCGTCTTCGACGGCCTCTCCGCCCACCTCGTGGCCCGCACCGGGTTCAACGCCGCCTACCTGAGCGGCGCCGGCGTGTCCGTCGCCGGATTCGGCCTCCCCGACATCGGGCTGCTCACCCAGAGCGAGATGACCGACCGGGCCCGCGTCGTGGCCACCGCGCTCGACGGCATCCCGCTGATCGCCGACGCCGACACCGGCTACGGCGCACCGATGAACGTGGCACGCACCGTGCGCGAGTACGAGAAGGCCGGGGTTGCCGCCCTCCACCTGGAGGACCAGGCGTTCCCCAAGAAGTGCGGACACCTGCCCGACAAGGAACTCGTCTCCCCCGCGGAGTTCACCGACAAACTCGACGCCGCCCTTCAGGCACGCACCGACGACGACCTCGTGATCATCGCGCGCACCGACGCCCGCGGACCGCTGGGCATCGACGAGGCGATCGATCGAGCGGGTCGCTACGCGGCAGCGGGCGCCGACGTCCTCTTCGTCGAAGCCCCGCAGAGTGTCGAGGAGATCGAGAAGATCGCCGCCGAGGTCGATGCCCCGCTCCTGATCAACATCGTGCGGGACGGCCTCACCCCCGACACACCGCCCGAGCGGCTCGCCGAGCTCGGCTTCCGGATCGCCCTCCACCCCGGTGCCCTGCTCGCCCCGTACGTCCTGCACGGGCTGGAGGCCCTGGGCCGCATGGGCGGCACCCTGCCCGAGGCCGGGCCCGGCCCGCAGGGCCTGTTCGAACTCGTCGGCCTGCACGAGTGGTCCGCGATCGGCGAGCGCTACCGCGGCGACGCGAAGGACGGTGTCTGATGGGCATGACCATGATGGAGAAGATCCTCGCCCGCAAAGCCGGCGTGGATCAGGTCAGCGCCGGTGACACGGTGGTCTGCGACGTCGACATGACCGTGCTGATCGATCTACAGTTCGCCACCGGCTGGGTCCGGCCCCGGAAGATCAACGACCCCGACAAGGTCGCGGTCATCATGGACCACGCGGTGCCCGCGCCCCACGTACACGACGCGATCGGCGGCACCCACGCCCGCGCCTTCGCCCGCGACTTCCGCATAGAGAAGTTCTACGACGTCGGTCGCCACGGCATCTGCCACCAGGTCATAGCGGAGAACGGCCTCGCCCGCCCGGGCGAGATCCTCGCCTGCACCGACTCCCACACCTGCGCCGCGGGCGCCTACAACACCGCCGCCCGCGGTCTCGGCCCGGCGGAGGTGTACTCGATCCTGTGCACCGGCAAGACCTGGTTCCAGGCCGCGCCCACCATCCGCTACGCATTCACCGGCACCAAGCCGGCCGCCGTCTCCGGCAAGGACATCTTCCTGCACATCGCCGGCACCTACGGCGACGCCACCAACCACAACCTCGAATACGGCGGTCCGGGGCTGGCCTCGATCCCCATGAACGACCGGCGCACCATCGCCACCCAGGGTGCCGAGATCTCCGCGGACTTCTCCACCTTCCCCATCGACGACCTCGCCCGCGACCACCTCGCCGCCCACGGAGCATCCCGCTCGCCATCGGCCCCGCCGCACTTGCCGCTGATCCCGGCCTGCGACCCGGCAGCCTGGCGCGCATCCCCCAGGACCTCGGGGCGGTCGGCTTCGCCCACGGGGCCCCTCTGTCCGGCGGCGAGGTGGACGCCTTCCAGCGGTTCCTCCGGCAACTTTCCACATCGCGCGCGTGATCACCGGGAATCGCTCCGTCCCGGCCGACTGCTTCCAGGCCGGGACGGAGGCGTAGGGGTCGGGTTCAGCAGGTGCTTGCGCGCCGGCGCCGACGGAGGAGGACGGCCCCACCCGCGAGGGCGAGTGCCGCGCTGGACCCGCCGGCGAGTAGCAGGGTGGAGGACGAGGCGTCGTCCGCCGTGCGCCGGGGGCTGTAGCCGCTGGAGTAGCCGTTGGTGTCGTACGCCGAGCCGGGCAGCTTGTCGGCGTAGCGGGCCTTGACCAGTTTCTGGTAGTCGCCGAGCGAGATCGACGCCTGGCCGCCCACGCCTTGCCGGGCCTCGTCGTTGAGTGGCTCGACAGTGGTGAGCTTGAGCTGGTACCAGCCTCGGATCTGCGGCTCGGTGAAGACCAGCGTGCCCAGGGTTGCCTTGCCGGCGTATGTGGCGTCGCCCTCGCCGTCGCGGATGGCCGCCAAGTGCCAGCCGCCGCCCTGGGTGGGGGCCAGCATGACCGTGGCGTTGCGTCCGTTGACGGTGATGCTCAGCGAGGAGACCAGCTGCGTCAGCTTGATCGCCTCGGTGGGCAGTGGCCTGGCGGTGCCCGCGACGAACCCGGGGGTGATCTCGTTGCGTGCCACCGGGTCCTTGATCGAGAAGGTCGGGAGGCCTTGGCACGGTTCGGCCGTTTCGGGGATCGTCTGCACCGGACCGCCGGCGCCGCCGGTGGGCACCGGGGTGTTCAGGAACCGGCAAACGGCGTTGCGCACGTCGGTGGACTTCACCGCGTCCAGGGCGGCTTGATAGTCCGGGATGTCGGCGGGGAGAGGGTCCTTGGCGGGGGCCGCATGGGCCGGACCCACGACGGACAGCAGTGCGGACGCGCTCAGAGCGATGACGATGGACAGGCGGGAGAAGCGAGAGTCCGCCCGCTTGCTGGACGTTTTGGTGTCGCGCATGTCGCCTGCCTTCAGCGGGAGATGCCGATGCGGGAGTGGGTCCACTTGGACGAACTGTTGCTCACGTAGTCGTTGTAGTTCCACCACGTGTAGGTGGTGGTGTCCGGCCACGGGTCGGCCACGGCGATCGTGTTGTTCGACGTGTCGAAGCCGTAGACCACGTTCATGTGGCCCCCGCCGGACGCCCACCCGATGCGAGCACCGATCGGCCGGGCCGCTTTGACGTCGGTGTACACCTGGTTGAACGTGGCGGCGCTGCTCAGGGCCGAACCGGTGTGGGCCATGCCGAGACTGCTCCAGCCCTTGGCCATGTCATCGAGTGTGGCGGGCTGGTTGTTGCAGCCGTAATAAGGCTGGGCCCGGTTGCAGAAGTCCGTCTGTGTGGAGCCGAAGCCCTGGAACTTGGCGATGGTCAGCCCGGAGGCGACCCAGCACCACTGGGTCTTCTCCTGCTTCAGCATGGTGATGGTGTCCTGACCCGCTTCCGCGTGGGCCGTGCCTCCCACGGCCGCGAGCGATCCCAAGGCGGCCAGCACGATGGCCGACGCCGTGGTGCCATACCTGAATTTGCCCATGTTCCTGCCTTCCCCCTGATGGGTGCAACGAGATGAGCGGGGCAATCTGGAACGAATATGACGGCGCAGCATGTCGAAGGCATAGGGGATTTACCATGACTCAACCCCTACTGATTAATCGTCAGGTAATCGTGCCGTAACTGCTGTTCTCCTTGGGACGGTCGCTGCCCCGCGATGCAAGGTTGTGCGGTCGGATGCCGACAACCACGATCGCCGACGGCGGCTACCCCGGAACCGGCCTCGTCATCCCGCACCGCCTGGCCCCGAGGCGGCGAACTGACCGACTGGCAGGCCGAACACAACCACGACCACAAACGGGTTCGCGCCCTCGTCGAGCACGCCTTCGCCCGGATGAAGACCTGGAAGATCCTGCGCGACTGCCGCCTGGGAGGCGACGGTGTGCGCGACGCGATGCACGGGGTTGGCCGCCTGCACAACCTCGCTCTCACGGGACCACTCCCGCCGCATGCCGGGACCTGAGCGGTCCCCGGGAGACGGCTCCACACCTCGCAGTCTCGGAAGAGGATCAGTCGAGGCAGAACTCGTTGCCCTCGATGTCCTGCATCGTGATGCACGACTCGTTGACGCCATCGGCGCGCTGCGTCAGCACGTGCTTCGCGCCGAGCGCCATCAGCCGTGCGCATTCGGCCTCGAGTGTGGCCAGGCGCTCGTCACCCACGAGCCCGGCGCCGGCCCGCACACAGAGATGCACCCGGTTCTTGACGACCTTGCCTTCGGGAACTCGCTGGAAGAGCAGGCGCGGGGCCACACCCGAGGGATCAGTACACGCGAAGTAGATCTCGTCCTCGGGCGGCAGCGAGCGGTGGTACTCCCCCCATGTGGCAAAGCCCTCCGGGACCGTCGGTACGACGTACCCCAGCACCTCGCACCAGAAGGCGGCGAGGCGCGCGGGTTCCGCGCAGTCGAAGGTCACTTGGAACTGTTTGATCGTTGACATCGGCGCACACTAGCAGGGGCCCTTCCCCTCTCCCCGGGTCGGTAGGTCCGCACGTTGTCGGGAGGAGGCACCTGCTATCCGCTGCTGTGTCGTGCGGTCGCAGGGGTGAACCGAGGTCAGTGCTTCCCCAAAGGGAACCTGCGGGTGTCGGCGAGGGTGGCAGACATGCTGGGGGTCCGGTCCTGGTGCCGGGCGACCGCGGAGGCTCCGCCACGGTCGCACTCGACGGCGAGACGTCCTGGGGTTTCCCCAAGCGTGGCAGTGAGCCCGAGGTCATCCATCCGGGGGGCCGACTCGGGCGGCCGGGGGCGGCCGAGGTCTGGCACCGGCACAGGGGCGGCGGTCTGTACCGGGGCGCGCACGGGCTGGGGCCGAGCGGGACGACCTCTAGAAGGACTGGCCGTCCACCCCTTCGAAGGCAGCCCCGGCGCTGATCACATTGCCGATCCCGTTGTTCACCGAGTCACCCAAAGTCTGCGAGTTGAAGTTGAACGACTCGTCCCGTGCGACGCTCCCGATATCGCCGAGACCGTCGACCTGATCAGCCATTGCGGTTCCCGTGAACGACAGGGCTGCCCCCGCGAGGGCGACGGCGGCAAGTACACGCTTCGTGTTGTTCATACCCGGCCAACGATCTTGACCTGCCCGGGTTACGCCCGCCTGCCGCACCGGGGCCGGTCTGCCTCTTCAGACCGACGAGCCGTGCCCCCTGGCTTCAGGCGGCGGTCGTCGGGGTGCCCGTTGTGGCGGCGGCGCGGCGGTATTCGGCGTTGATGCGTTGGGCTTCTTCGAGTTGGTCTTCGAGGATGACGATGCGGCAGGCGGCCTCGATGGGGGTGCCGTGGTCGACGAGTTCCCGCGCGCGGGCCGCGATGCGCAGCTGGTAGCGGGAGTAGCGGCGGTGTCCGCCCGGGGAGCGGAGCGGGGTGATGAGGCGGGCTTCGCCGATGGCGCGGAGGAAGCCCTGGGTGGTGCCGAGGAGTTCGGCGGCCCGGCCCATGGTGTAGGCGGGGTAGTCGTCGTCTTCGAGACGGTCGAACGAGGCGTCTGCTGTCACTTTCACCTTCTGCGTGAATGCCTTGGGAAAACGCGTGGAGGGGCCCTGGTGCCGTACGGCACCAGGGCCCCGAAGGAACTGCTACACCATCTGCCGGCCCTGACATTGCGCCGGCTTCCTGTTTCCGCCCACCCGACCGTCATGCCGTCGGGGGTACGGGGATCGCGGTTGCTTGACCGGAGACCACCTCACTATCGATGTCCTGCGGTACCCGGGCTCTCACGCTCACGCCCGGGCGATCCTGATGGCGCTCGTCCCTCCGCTCTTCCCTCTTGATCAACTACTCACTTACCTGAACTGCGTACTGCTGGTACTGCTGGTACTGCTCTACTGCGAACTGCTCAGTGGCCTGGACAAGCGCCACTCCTCCGGCAGCCAGCCCCGTCGCCCATCCTGCGTCTGCTCTTGGCTTGGAACCCCACTGCCGGACTTCCCGATGCGCGCGCCCGCAGCCGACGCCTTCACCGAGGGTGTTGCCGATACCAACTTCACTGCGGTCCTGCTCATGGCGGCCCCTGATCACTGCGGGCCACCCGGTCCGACCGCCAGTCCCGTCACCGTCCTGCACAAACCCTGGCTCCGGAACTCCGCCGCCGCACCGTCCTACGGGTACTGCACCTGCGGGTACTGCGTACTGCTTGCCCGGCAGTTCGTCTCTGCCGGGCCCTTCGGCCTTGCTGGTTACGAGAGAAACCATAACCACAACACCGCCCAATGTCTACTCCGAGCAAGACAGATTTTTGCGCGTTCGACGGAGAGGTAATCGGACTCGAACAGCGACAGGAGTCGGGCCGGCCCGGCTACGCGGGAACGAGCCGGGGCCGGGTGACGGGGGCCGTGAGGGAGTCGGCGCCGTCGGGAACGGGGACGGCCGCGAAGATCGCGTCCTGTTCCCGCTGGAGCTGCTTCTTGCGTTCCGGGCTGGTGGAGGGCAGCCGCTGCTCCTCGTACAGCTTGTGAGTGGCCTCCTGGGCGTGCTTGCTCGCCGGGGTGTGGAACTGGATCTCGAACAGCCGGCCCGAGCGGGGGTGCGCGCGCCCAGCACACACAGCCGGTGTTCAGGGCCTTTTGACTTCCGCTCCTCTCCCTAACGGGAGGGGATTCCTACCACGGTCGGTTGACCGTCTCGGTGGGTTCCTGCTTCTTCGCGCTGTGCCGGGACAGGTCCCGGTCTTACCCGCGCTCGACAGGCTGATACCGCAAGCCCTGCGGCCTTGGCGACGTTGACCGCCGCGTTGATGTCCCGGTCCAGCCACGCGCTGCATGCCTGGCACTGCCAGATGCGGACGTGGAGGGGCTTGGGGCCGTCCTTGACACCACACCGCGAGCACACCTGAGAGGTCGGCTCGAAACGCCCGATGCGCACGAGGGTGCGCCCGTACCGGGCGGCCTTGTACTCCAGCATTGTCACGAACGCCGACCATCCGGCGTCGTGTACGGACTTGGCCATGCGCGTGCGGGCGAGTCCCCTGACCGCCAAGTCTTCCACCGCGACCGCTTGGTTTTCGCGGATCAGCCTCGTGGGTACCGACATCCAGCGTGATGACCGACGAGTGCGCTTCCTCGCCGTCCTTCTCCGTCACGACATCCGGGGTGAACCCACGGCCCTTGACCGTCAACGTGAAGCACGACTTGTCATCGGCCACCTCCACGGTCCCAACCGGACTGACCCGCTCCAGCACCGGCACCGACCCCTGGCGCGCCTGGGCCGGCACCCCGCCCAACACCGCGGGCACCAACGCCGCCGACACCAGCGCACCAGCCGACCACACACCACGACCCGGCATCATCCACAGCCTTTCGAACACGGCCGTACGCCAGGGACCCCATCGGCCCCCACCACACGTACGCCACCCCCTCAAACGATCAAGAAGCAACCCGGCAACACACAATGGCCAAGAACCACACACAAAGACCCAAAGGCACCACAGAGTCGGCCGGTGGGACGGTCCTGGCCCTCGCGCCGACTGGCACTGCGACGCAACGCGGTGGTCCGGACCGGCGCCGGCTTGTCGTCACGCATCCGGCATGCCCGAGTCCGTGGGGCGGCGCCACGCCCGCCCCACGGCCCGAGGAGAGATGTCAACGGTTGTCGCGCGTCAGTCTGTGGTGGGGAGGTGTTGCCCCCACCAGGTGAGGGTCGGGTAGGGCGGGGGCCCTTGTTCGGCGAGATCCGCCGCGCCGGGTGCGGGTGGGCGCGGGCCGGATGTCACCGTGACGCCCGCCCGAACCCGGGACATGCGTTCAGGCAGCCGCGGAACCGCCGCTGCGCCCATGGCGCCTGGTCGGGCGGCAACGGCGCGTGTGGTAGGCGTAGGTCAGCACCAGTACGAGCGGACCCCACAGCATCCCGGGGGTGATGCAGAGGCGGGCGAGTGTCTCCCAGCCGCCACTGCTGAACCCGGCCGCGTCACCCATGCCGAACCAGCTCAGCAGCACGGGTGCCCAGAACGCGGTCGCGCCGAGGCCGCCGAGGGCGGCGGGGATGATCGCCGCGAAGGGAGCGATCCGCTTCCCGCCGACGAACGGCAGCCACGCGGGGGCGACCTCGCCCCATCCCCGCACCAACCCGAAGGACAGCAGCGCCAACCCCTCCGTGATCAAGCTGAGCCCGAAGACGTAGGGCACGGACACCCACAACGACGCCGGCATCGCCCCGTCCGCGTCCAGCCCCATCTCGAAGCCGAACGCGAACGGCAACCGCCACAAGCACTGCGGCAAGAGCAGCAAAGGAATCGCACGGGCCGTGACGGAAGCCCAACGCGGGACCGGTCGTTCGGTGCCGTGCGCAGTCATGGTCGGACGAAGTCCGTCGGTCGCTGTCATGGCATCAGCCTCTTCGCTCCTCGGCGCCCGGTCGTCATCCCCGAGGCCGTACCGCGCTCCGCACGGGGGAGCCTCACGTCAGCCCGCGGGATGACGCATCGGCGGGACGCCGCCCGGCCCGGGGATCGGTGGTTGGGCGGCAGGGCCGGGAGACCGAACGCACTGTCGAGGAACCCCTCCGACCAGGGGGTTCGCGTGGAGGAGGTGGCGACCGTCGGCCAGGGCGTGCGGGTGACAGAGCAGGTGATACGTTGGATGGACCACAGCAGGGCCGCCCTTCAGGGAGCGGCGATCGGTGCGCTCACCGGTGTCCTGATGGGTTGGCCGGCCGGCCTTTGTAAACCGGCTCGACCCCGTCGTTTAGCCCGCTCCTCCGCACCTTCACTGGCTGATCTTCGGAGCGATCGTCGGCGCACTGTTCGGCATGCTGCCGCACGCCTTGGCGGGCGGTCGCCGCGATTTCGCCTCGCCCGGCTCGATGCAGCCGAGACGGTACGAGGTCGTCGTCGTGGACGACGCGGTCGCCGACGAGGCGTACGGCTGACAAACGCGCCACATGCACGGCGGAGGTGCACCCGCACCTGAACGAACGTGATCCGGAGAGTCGGCGTGGGCCGCCGCGCCGGGAGGAGTTCCTCATGGCCAAGGCAGTGGGAATCGACCTGGGCACGACCAATTCGGTGATCGCCGTGTGGGAGGGCGGCGAGCCGTCGGTCGTGCCCAACAGCGAGGGCAACCGCACGACACCGTCGGTGGTGGGCTTCACCGACACCGGCGAGCGCTTGGTGGGCCAGCTGGCCCGGCGCCAGGCGATCCTCAACCCCAAGGGCACCATCTACTCGGCCAAACGGTTCATCGGCCGGCACTTCAACGAGATCTCCGACGAGGCCAAAGCGGTGGCGTACGACGTCGTCGAGGGCGATGGAGGGGCGGCCCGCTTCAAGGTGCGCGACAAGCTGTACGCGCCTGAGGAGATCAGCGCACAGGTGCTGCGCAAACTCGCCGACGACGCCTCCAAGCAGCTTGGGGAACGGGTCACGGAGGCAGTCATCACGGTGCCCGCCTACTTCAACGACGCTCAACGCACCGCCACCAAGGACGCCGGAAGGATCGCGGGGCTGGAGGTGCTGCGGATCATCAACGAGCCGACGGCCGCGGCCCTCGCCTACGGCATGGACAAGAAGCAACACGAGACCGTACTCGTCTTCGACCTGGGCGGCGGCACCTTCGACGTGAGCATCCTCGACGTGGGCGACGGCGTGGTGGAGGTGCGCTCCACCGCCGGCGACAGCCACCTGGGCGGCGACGACTTCGACCGGCGTCTGGTGGATTACCTCGCGGACGACTTCCAGAAGGAGAACGGCATCGACCTGCGTCAGGACGCGCAGGCGCTGCAACGCTTGTTCGAGGCGGCGGAGAAGGCCAAGACCGAGCTCAGTTCGGTTACCCAGACGCAGGTCAGCCTACCGTTCATCACCGCCGACGCTTCGGGCCCCAAGCACCTCACCGACTCGATCATGCGGTCCACGTTCGAGCAGATCACCAGCGATCTCGTGGAGCGGTGCCTGGGACCGGTCCAACAGGCCATGGGCGACGCCAAGGTCGGCGAGAGCGACATCGACGAGGTCATCCTCGTCGGCGGCTCCACCCGCATCCCCGCTGTTCAGGGTCTCGTGCGCCGACTGACCGGCGGCAAGGACCCCAATATGAGCGTCAACCCCGATGAGGTCGTGGCCTTGGGCGCCGCGATCCAAGCCGGGGTGCTCAAGGGCGAGGTCAAGGACGTCCTGCTGCTCGACGTCACGCCCCTGTCGTTGGGCGTCGAGACGCGCGGCGGAGTGATGACGAAGATCATCGAGCGGAACACCACCATCCCGGTGCGCCGCACCGAGACCTTCTCCACCGCCGAGGACAACCAGCCGGCCGTCGATGTGGTGGTCCTCCAGGGCGAGCGCGAGCGGGCCGCCGACAACCGGGTGCTCGGCCGGTTCCAGCTCACCGACATCCGGCCGGGGGCGCGGGGCGAACCGCAGATCGAGGTCACCTTCGACGTCGACGCCAACGGCATCCTCAACGTCACGGCCCGCGACCGGGACACCGGCAAGGAACAGGGCATCACCATCAGCGAGAGCTCCAACCTGGACCGCGGTGAGGTGGAACGCATGGTCCAGGAGGCAGAGCGCAATCAGGGCCAGGACCAGGCACTCCGCGAGGCCGTCGACGCCCGCAACGAGCTCGACGCCGTCGCGTACCAGGTCGAGAAGCGCCTCGCCGAACTCGGCGACGCGGCGCCGGCGCACGAGAAGGCACGCGCCGAGATGCTCGTGTCCGACGCCCGGGCGGCGGTCAAGGAAGAAGCGGGCGTCGAGCGCGTACGGCCCCTGACCTCGGAACTCCAGCAGGTGCTCGCCGGGCTGGTGGCCCATCAGGGCTCGGCCGCGACGGGCGGTCCCGGCCAGGACGCCGCGACCGGTGGTCCCACGAGTGGCGGTGGCGGCGGCGGTGACGACGATGTGATCGACGCCGAGTTCGACAAGGACTGAGGAAGCGCCATGCCGACCCACCCCACGGAACCCGACCCGGCCGTGCCGGACCGGGCCGACCCGGCTCCGGAGGGCTCCGTACGCCCTCCCCACGGGGATCTTCCGCCTTCGGCCCCGCCGACCGGGCCGCGGCCCGCCACGGACGAGGAACCGGGCCCGGACGCGGCCGGCGGCCCGGCACCGTCCGAGGACGAGTACACGGCCGCGATACAGGAGCTGCAGGACCGCTGGCGGCGCGCACTCGCCGACCTCGACAACCTGCGCAAGCGCCACGCCAGGGAACTGGAGCGGGAGCGGACGGTCGAGCGTTCCCGTACGGCCGCCGCCTTCCTGCCCGTCCTCGACAACCTCGAACTCGCCATGAGGCATGCCGGAGCCGACCCCGGCGCGATCGTGGAGGGCGTCCGGGCGGTCCGCGACCAGGCGGTGAACGTCATGGAACTGCTCGGCTACCCGCGCCACGCGGAGACCGGCGTCGCCTTCGACCCGGCCCGGCACGAGGTGGTCGGCGTCGTCCAGGAGCCCGACGCCGCACCGGGCACGGTCGTCGAGGTGCTGCGTCCGGGCTACGGGGACGCCGACCGACAGCTCAGGCCCGCCGCCGTGACCGTCGCGAAGCGGGAGTGAGCGGTCATGGCACGCGACTTCTACGAGGTGCTGGGCGTGTCGCGGACCGCGAGCCAGGACGAGATCCAGCAGGCATACCGCGAGCTCGCTCGCAAGTACCACCCCGATGTCAACAAGGACCCGGATGCGGAGGAACGCTTCAAGGACCTCAACGAGGCGTACAGCGTCCTGTCGGACCCGAAGACGCGGGCCCGTTACGACCGCTTCGGCGAGGATTTCCGCAAGGTCCCCGAGGACTTCGACGAACGGGTCGCCGCCGGAGCGGGCGGCGGCGGTTTCCGCACGCGCAGGACCACGGGCGCGGGCGGCCCCCGCGTCCGGTACACCACCGGCTTCGGCGACGACTTCGCGGCGGAGGACATCGACATCGAGGACCTGTTCGGCTCGATCTTCGCAGGCGGCGCCGCCCGCGCCGGTGTACCGGGAGCCGACCAGGAGGCCGAGCTTCCGCTGACCGTCGAGGAGGCGTACAGGGGCGGCCGTCGCACCGTCACGCTCGCCGGCCCCACCGGGCAGCCTCGGCGGTACGAGGTCGACGTGCCGCCGGGCGTCACCGACGGGCAGCGCATCCGGCTGGCGGGCGAGGGCGGCCGGGGCAGTGGTGACGCCGCCGCGGGCGACCTCTACCTGCGGGTGCGCGTCCAACCCCACCCCCGGTTCCGGCTGGACGGCCGCGACGTGCACGTCCGGCTCCCGGTCGCCCCTTGGGAGGCGGCCCTGGGTGCGACCGTGCCGGTGCCCACCCCCGGCGGTGGCACGGCCAAGGTCACGGTGCCCGCGGGCTCGTCCAGCGGACGGCGACTGCGACTGCGCGGCGAGGGCATGCCGAACCCGCGCGGCACGAACGGGGACCTGTACGCAGAACTGCGCGTCATGGTGCCGCCCACCCTCGGCGATCGGGAGCGCGAACTGTTCGAGGAACTCGCCGCCGCCTCGTCGTTCGACCCCAGGAGGACGCGATGAACGACCGATCCGCAGGAGCGGCCGGCATGGGCGGCGCCGGGGTGGGCGGCCGTCCGGTACGAACGGGGGCCGAAGTCACCGCCTCGACGACTGTCCGGTACGCGCTCGTGCCCGTCCCCAGGCTCTCCCTGCACGCCGTGGCCCGTCGCTCGGGCCTCCACCCCGATCTGATCCGCCGGTTCGTCACCCTCGGTCTGGTCGACGCCGAACGCGACGCGGCGGGGCACCTGGTGTTCGACCCCACGGCCCCGGCGGTCCTCGCCCGCATCCAGCGGCTGCGCTCCGGGCTCTGCCTCAACTACGCATCCATCGGACTGGTGCTCGACCTACTCGACCGCATCAGCCTGCTTGAAGCCGCCTTGCGCGGCCGCGGCACGAGAGGTGAAACACCCCCATGGACATGAACCGTCTCACCCAGAAGTCCCAGGAAGCCCTCCAGGAGGCCCAGACCGCTGCCGTCCGCCTGGGCCAGACCGAGGTCGACGGGGAACACCTGCTGCTCGCGCTTCTCGATCAGGAGGACGGTCTGATCCCGCGGTTGCTGCAACAGGCCGGCACCGAGCCGAATGAACTGCGCGCCGCCGTGCGCGAGGAGCTCTCCCGCCGCCCGAAGGTCACCGGCCCCGGCGCGGCACCCGGTCAGGTCTTCGTCACCCAGCGCCTCGCCCGCCTGCTCGATGCCGCCGAACGGGAGGCCAAACGCCTCAAGGACGAGTACGTGTCGGTGGAGCACCTCCTGCTCGCCCTGGCCGAGGAGGGGTCGTCGACCGCCGCGGGGCGCCTGCTCAAGCAGGCCGGCATCACCCGGGACTCGTTCCTGGGCGCGCTCACCGGGGTCCGCGGCAACCAGCGCGTCACCTCCGCCAACCCCGAAGTGGCCTACGAGGCTCTGGAGAAGTACGGCCGCGATCTCGTCGTCGAGGCCAGGAACGGCAGGCTCGACCCGGTCATCGGCCGGGATGCCGAGATCCGTCGAGTCACCCAGATCCTCAGCCGCAAGTCCAAGAACAACCCGGTCCTCATCGGCGACCCCGGCGTCGGCAAGACCGCCATCGTCGAGGGCCTCGCCCAGCGCATCGTCCGCGGGGACGTGCCCGAAGGACTCCGCGACAAGATCGTGTTCGCCCTCGACATGGGCTCCCTGGTCGCCGGCGCCAAGTACCGCGGTGAGTTCGAGGAACGCCTCAAGGCCGTGCTCAGCGAGGTCACGGCAGCCCAGGGGCGCATCCTGCTCTTCGTCGACGAACTCCACACCGTCGTCGGCGCGGGCGCCGCCGAAGGGGCCATGGACGCGGGCAACATGCTCAAGCCGATGCTCGCCCGCGGCGAACTCCACATGATCGGCGCCACCACCCTGGACGAGTACCGCAAGCACATCGAAAAGGACGCCGCCCTCGAACGCCGGTTCCAGCAGGTCCTCGTCGACGAGCCGAGCGTGGAGGACACCATCTCCATCCTGCGTGGACTGCGCGAACGCCTGGAGGTCTTCCACGGCGTGAAGATCCAGGACACCGCGCTGGTCTCCGCGGCCACCCTCAGCCACCGCTACATCACCGACCGGTTCCTGCCCGACAAGGCCATCGACCTCGTCGACGAGGCGTGCGCCCGGCTGCGTACCGAGATCGACTCGATGCCCGCCGAACTCGACGAGCTCACCCGGCGCGTCACCCGTCTGGAGATCGAGGAGGCGGCCCTTTCCAAGGAGACCGACCCAGCCAGCAAAGCCCGCTTGGAGGAACTGCGCAAGGAACTGGCCGACCTGCGGGGCGAGGCCGACGCCAGACGCGCCCAGTGGGAGGCCGAACGACAAGGCATCCGGCGCGTGCAGGAACTACGCCAGGAGCTGGAACAGGTCCGCCTCGAAGCGGAGGAGGCCGAACGCGCCTACGACCTCAACCGCGCCGCCGAACTTCGCTACGGCCGGCTCCAGGACCTGGAGCGCCGACTGGCCGCCGAGGAGGAGCAACTGGCCGCCAAACAAGGGAAGAACCGGCTGCTGCGCGAGGTCGTCACCGAGGAGGAGATCGCCGAGATCGTCGCCGCCTGGACCGGCGTTCCCGTCGCCCGCCTCCAGGAGGGCGAACGCGAGAAACTGCTGCGCCTCGACGAGATCCTGCGCGAGCGCGTCATCGGCCAGGACGAGGCCGTCAAGCTCGTCGCCGACGCCATCATCCGCGCCCGCTCCGGCATCCGCGATCCGCGCCGCCCCATCGGCTCGTTCATCTTCCTCGGCCCCACCGGTGTCGGGAAGACCGAACTGGCCAAGACCCTCGCCCGGGCCCTCTTCGACTCCGAGGAGAACATGGTCCGCCTGGACATGAGCGAGTACCAGGAGCGGCACACCGTCAGCCGGCTCATGGGCGCGCCACCCGGATACGTGGGCTACGAGGAAGGCGGCCAGCTCACCGAGGCCGTACGCCGCAAGCCGTACTCGGTCGTACTGTTCGACGAGATCGAGAAGGCGCACACCGATGTCTTCAACACCCTGCTGCAAGTCCTCGACGACGGCCGGATCACCGATGCTCAGGGCCGTACCGTCGACTTCCGCAACACCGTGATCATCATGACGTCCAACATCGGCTCCGAGCACCTCCTCGACGGCGCCACCGCCGAGGGCGAGATCAAGCCGGACGCCCGCGCCCTGGTGATGGGCGAACTGCGCGGACACTTCCGCCCGGAGTTCCTCAACCGCGTCGACGACATCGTGCTGTTCAAGCCGCTCGGTGAGCGGCAGATCGAGCGGATCGTGGAGTTGCAGTTCGACGAGCTGCGGCGGCGGCTCGCCGAACGCCGCATCGCCGTCGAACTCACGCAGGAGGCACGGGAGCTGATCGCCCACCAGGGGTACGACCCGGTGTACGGGGCCCGGCCGCTGCGGCGTTACATCTCCCACGAGGTCGAGACTCTGGTCGGGCGCGCCCTGCTGCGCGGCGACGTTCAGGACGGCGCGACGGTCCGCGTCGACGCCCAGCACGGCGAGCTGGTGGTGACCTACGACCGGCAGGAGGGGGCCGAGGAAGCGAGGGCGGCGTGAACACCACCCGGACGACGACGGTGACCTGCCCGAACTGCGGGCGGGGCAACCGGATTCCGGTGGCCGCCGAAAGACGCCCCAGGTGCGGCCACTGCAAGCAGCCCCTGCCCTGGATCGTCGACGCGGGTGACGACGACTTCGTGGAAGTCGCCGACCATGCCACCCAGCCCGCCGTCGTCGACCTGTGGGCCACCTGGTGCGGCCCCTGCCGCATGGTCAGCCCCGCCCTCGAACAGGTCGCCCGGGAGCTCGCCGGACGGATCAAGCTCGTCAAGGTCGACATCGACAAGAACCCGCGGGTCAGCCGGCGGTTCGAAGTGCAGGCGGTGCCGACGCTGCTCGTCCTGGACCGGGGCAAGACGGTCGCCCGACAGGCCGGCGCGGCACCCGCGCACGTCCTGCGCTCGTGGGTCGAGCAGGCGATGGCGGGCCGCGCCTGAGCGGTCCCACTCGCGGAAGGAGAACCCGTATGGCCACGATTCCCGACCCGCACCTGGCGATGGTGCGCCCGGTGACGCCGCGTACCCCGGAGGGTTGCGAGGAGTGCCTCAGGGAGCATTCCCCGTGGGTGCACCTGCGGCTCTGCCTCACCTGCGGGCACGTCGGCTGCTGTGACTCCTCGCCCCTCAAGCACGCCAGGCGGCACGCGGGCGGCGCGGGGCACCCCGTCGTGCGGTCCTTCCAGCCGGGAGAGGACTGGCGCTGGTGTTACGTCCACGAGGCCCCGGTCTGATGAGCGCGGCCGAGCACGGGCCCGGTGCGGTCCGCGAGACACCGGACCGACACGGCGCGTTCCCGCGCCTGACAGCGGAGCAGCTCCGGGATCTGACCGCCCACGGTGAGCGCCGCGGGACCACCGAGGGCGAGGTGCTGTACCGCGAGGGCGAGCCGTTCCGGGAGTTCCTCGCGATCCTCGGCGGGACCGTCGAGATCCTCCAGGACCACGGCGGGCCGGAGGAGCGCACGGTGGCGGTGCACGGGCCCGGCAGGTTCCTGGGTGAACTCGGGCTGTTGGAGGGCGAGGCGGCGTTCGACACCGCCGTGGTCCGTGAGGCGGGCGAGATCCTGGCCGTACCGGTGGAGCGGCAACGCGCCCTGGTCGGCCGCGACCCCGTCCTCGGCGACCTGATCCTCCGCGCTTACCTGGGCCGCAGGTACCTGCTCATCGGCCTCGGCGCCGGCTTCCGGATCCTGGGGTCGTGCTATTCACCGGACACGCTGCGGCTGCGTGAGTTCGCCGCCCGCAACCGGCTGCCGCACCGCTGGTTGGATCTGGAGAAGGACAAGGAGGCCGAGGCGCTGCTACGTCGGTTCTCCATCTCTCCCGAAGAGACTCCGGTGGTCCTTTGGAAGGGGGAGCGGGTTTTGCGCAATCCGAGCAACACCGAACTCGCCCGGCTCATCGGGCTGCCCGCCCCCTCACCGGGCGCCGGGCGGTGCGATGTGATGGTGGTCGGTGCGGGCCCCGCCGGACTCGCCGCCGCCGTGTACGGTGCCTCCGACGGCCTCACCACGGTCACTGTCGACGCCGTGGCCACCGGAGGCCAGGCCGCCACCTCGTCCCGCATCGAGAACTACCTTGGATTCCCGTCGGGCATCTCCGGGGGCGAACTCGTCGACCGGGCGGTGGTTCAGGCCCACAAGTTCGGGGCCCGCCTCATGGTGCCGGCCCAGGTCGACGGGCTCACTCCGCAGGACGACGAGTACGTCGTCACCTTCACGGACGGGTCCCGCGCGCGGGCGGGCGCCGTGGTGCTCGCCTCGGGCGTGTGGTACCGCAGGCTGGAGGTGCCCGGCATCGACCGCCTGGAGGGCATCAGCGTCTACTACGCGGCGACCATCCACGAGGCCAGTCTCTGTCAGGCGAATCCGGTCGCCGTGGTCGGCGGCGGGAACTCCGCCGGGCAGGCGACGCTGTTCCTCGCGAACCACGCCTCCAGGGTCCACCTTCTGGTCCGCGGCGGTGACCTCAACGCGGACATGTCGCGCTACCTGGTGGACCAGGTGGAACGGCACCCGAAGATCGAAGTGCTCCTCCATACCGAGGTCCGGGGCGTCCGCGGGGAGGACGAGCTGGGGTCGCTGGTCGTGGAGGACAACGCGAACGGTGAGCGCCGCGAACTCCGGGCGGCGGCGCTGTTCGTGTTCATCGGGGCCCGGCCTCGAACGGATTGGCTCAGGGGCGTGCTGGCCTTGGACGAAAAGGGCTTCGTCCTCACCGGCGCCGACGCCCGGGCGACGGCCGACGCGAATCGGTGGGACGCGCTCGGCCGTGGTCCATTGCTGCTGGAGACCACCCTTCCCGGGGTCTTCGCCGCCGGCGACGTCAGGAGCGGCTCGGTCAAACGGGTGGCCTCGGCGGCCGGTGAGGGTGCCATGGCGATCCGCCTCGTGCACGAGCACCGGGAAAAGGCAGGCAACCTGGTCCGCCCCGCGGGCCCCGAAGGGCCACGGCCGGTGACGGCCCGGTCCGTCTCCTGGCGCTAGGGGGACCCGACGAGAAAGGTCCGGTGATGCGGGTGTCGTCCCAGGGCGTTACGGTCGTGGCTCTGCTGGCGGATCCGGACGCGCCGACGGAGATCGCGCAGCGCATGGCCCGGACACTTCCCGCGCGCCTCGCCGACAAGTCGGGCCAGGGGCGACGGTTCGACGTCGAGGTGATCAGCGAGCCGTTCACCGCGGGGAGCGAGGACCCGCCCACCTTGATGCGCCGGATCATCGACCGCGGGAGCGCGGAGAACTGGGACATCGTCGTGGCCCTCACCGACCTTCCGCTGCACTCGCACGGACACAAGCTCGTGGTGAATCTGAGTCACGAACACGGCTTGGCGCTGCTGTCCCTTCCTTCACTGGGGGGCTTGCGGCTGCAGACGAGGGCCCGGCGGCTCGTGGAAGAAGCCGTGCTCGGCTTGGCGGGGGGTCCGCAAGCCACCGGGACGGAAGGAGCTCCGCGAAGCCCGCGGCTACTGGCGCCTTTCGCCGGTCGTCTCACGCCCATTCATCCCGGCCCGGTCGCCGCGGAGGAGCCCACCGACCTCCGGTACGTCCTCAGCGGGCCGCGCGGCTACCTGCGGGTGCTCTTCGGCATGGTCCGGGCGAACCGCCCGTGGCGATTGGTACCGGGCTTGTCGAAAGCCCTGGCGGCCGCCCTCGCCACGGGAGCCGTCGCCACCGTGAACTCCACCGTCTGGAGCCTGGCTGAGGCCCTGAGCACGCCACGCCTCGTGATCGCCATGGTCGGATCCGTCGGCATCATGATCGGTTGGCTGATCGTGGACGCGGAACTGTGGCATCGCTCGGCGGACGGCTCGCCGGAGGGAAGGCAGAGGGCGAGGCTCTACAACGCCTCGACGGTCATGACCGTGGGTATCGGGGTGCTCGTGTGCTACGTGGGTTTGACGGTCATCAACTTGGTTTGGGCGCTGTTCATCCTCAACGACCAAGTGTTCGCTTCCATGACACGGGCCCCGTTGCACGCGACGGAGTACCTGACGTTGTCATGGTTCGTGGCGTCGACTGCCACGGTGGGCGGAGCGCTGGGATCAGGCTTGGAGACCGACGAGGCGATCCGGGCAGCCGCCTACTCCAAGCGCGAACAGGAACGTCGCCACATGCTCCAGGACGAGCACCGTGACTAGCCGAGGGGGTCCTTCACACCAGCCGCTCGCCGGTCTGCCAGGGGGACGGCTGGGTCACGCACCGGCACAGTGCGGTCCGGGACGCCCCGCCTCCTCGCAGGGCTGCGGGCCGGGGCGGTCGTCTACGGGCTCGTCCTCGCGCCAGTACAGGGCGCAGTCGCAGGCCCGCTCGCGGTCGGGGGCGCCGAGGCAGCGCCGCAGAGAGGGTGCGTGGACCCCACACGTGTGTCCGCGATCTCCGCACGGACGTGCCCACATGCCGGCTGCCATGGGGGGAGTGTGGCGCGGGGCACCGGGTTCAGTCGAGCGATTTCCCGGAAGAATCCGCATCGGTCGGGACCGGCCGCAGGACGAGCCGTGACTGTCGGACGGTGTGGCCGGATCATGCGTCGCCGAGGCGATGCACGGCCTCAGCTGCCCCGGGCGTGGGAACGTTGCCGTTGCCGTAATAGGCGCCCGGCCCGTGCTTACGGGTGAAGTGGCGCTCCAGCAGATGCCTCGGTGGCTCGGAGGTGTCCCCGAGGCGGGACCCCAGTGCCAGCGTGTGCAGCGCCATCTCCGCCACGGCCTCGCAGACGATGGCGTTCTCCAGCGCGGCGTTCGCGGTGGCACCCCAGGTGAAGGGGCCGTGTCGGGAGACGAGCGCTCCGGGGACCTCCTCTGCCCGACGGGGGTCACCGTCGAGCCGGGCGACGATCACCTGCCCGGTGTTGTACTCGTAGTCCCGCGCGCACTGCTCGGCGGTGAGGTCCGCCGTCACGGGGACGGGCCCGTTGAAGGTGTCGGCGTGCGTCGTGCCGAGCACGGGGATCGCGCGGCGCGCCTGGGCGAACGCGACGGCGTGCGCCGAATGCGTGTGGGTGACGCCGCCGATGGTGGGGAACGCCAGGTAGAGGCATCGATGGGTTTCGGTGTCGGTGGACGGCCTGAGGTGCCCGTCGACCACCCGCCCGTCCTCCAGCGCCACCGCCACCAGGTCCTCCTCGGTGAGGTCGGCGTAGGAGACCCCGGACGGCTTGATGACGAAAACGCCGGCGTCTCGGTCTACTCCGCTGACGTTTCCCCAGGTGAGGGTGGCCAGGCCGGCCTCCGGTATGCGCAGGTTGGCCGCGAGGACCTCGCGCCGGAGGTCCTTGAGGAGGGTCTTGCTCACTTCGCTCTCACCGTCTCTCCGACATGCGCGGCGGTTTCTCGGGACCGGCGTCGGCCAGGCCCCCGGTGCCGCGCCAGGCATCGCGGCTGCGCGACCGCAGCTGCCCGCTCAAATTGTGAACGCTAACAAGTAAGAATCTCAAGATGCAAGGTGAGATTGTTGCCCACAATATGCGTCAGTGGAACGCATAATGTGAGCGCCAACACCGCCCGCCCTCTCGACCATCTTCCGATCGGTCCGGCACGTGTGCGGGCCGGGGCCGGTTCGGTACCTTGAGGGAAGGCCGCTCGGCGAGGAAAGGAAGACAGTTGCCCCAGCTCCCGGACGTCTCGCGGGCGCCCACGATGACGGATGTCGCGCGCGTAGCCGGCGTCTCCCACCAGACCGTCTCCCGGGTGCTCAGCGACCACCCGAACGTCAGCGCCAAGACGCGGGCCGCGGTGACACAGGTCATCGAGCAGTTGGGGTACCGCCGTAACTCGGCGGCCCGGGCTCTGGCGACCCGCCGGACCCACACGCTGGGCGTCATCGCGGTGAACACCACTCTGCACGGACCCGCCAGCACCTTGGCGGGAGTTCAGGAGGCGGCTCGGGACCGCGGCTATCTCACGTCCGCCGTCACGCTGCGGACCGCCACGCAGACAGCCCTCGCCGAAGCCATGCGGCACCTCGCCGGCTGGGGCGTGGAGGGGATCGTCGCCGTCACCCCCCAACGCGCCGCGGTCAGGGCCCTGGCGGCACTGGAAGCACCGTGCCCGGTGGTCACCGTGGAAGGCGGCCACACCCTGGACCTGCCGGGGGTGTCGCTGGACCAGAACCTCGGCGCTCGGCTGATCACGGAGCACCTGCTCGCTTCCGGCCACGCCACCGTGTGGCATGTCGCGGGCCCTCCCGACTGGCTCGAGAGCGAAGCCCGCACGCAGGGGTGGGAAGACACGCTGCGGGAGGCCGGCGCCGAGGTGCCGCCCCTGCTGCGCGGCGATTGGAGTCCACTGTCGGGATACCAGGCCGGCCAGCAACTCGCGGGGCGGGTCCGGGCGTCACGGGGGCGGGGAGCCGGCCTCACCTCGGTGTTCGTCGCCAACGACCAGATGGCCCTCGGTGTCCTGCGGGCCTTTCGGGAAGCGGGTCTGCGCACGCCGGAGGACGTGGCGGTCGCCGGCTTCGACGACATCCCCGAGGCGGAGTTCTTCCCACCCCCGCTGACGACGATCCGTCAGGACTTCGCGTCGCTCGGCCGTGACAGCATCGGGCTGCTCCTGGACCACATCGAGGGCCGGACCGACGAGTCGACGCACCTGGTGGTGGCGCCCGAGCTCATCGTGCGCGCCAGTACGGCCCGCAGGAGTCCTTCCCCCGGGGAGTGACCCCGACCGCCCGGCGACCGCGGATCGGGTCGGCGCCGCCCCGCTCGGGCGGTGACCGTGGTGAACCTGTGGATCGTGGTGGACCGGTACGGCTCGCCCGGGCGCGGAAGGACCGTCGGAGGCGGTGGCACGGGGCTGCCGCGTCGCGGGGCCGTCAGGTCAGTCGGCGGCAGGGCGGCGGCCACTCATGAGACGTTGCAGCACGATGAACACGAGCAGCAGCGCGCCGATGACGATCCGGGTCCACCACGAGCTGAGTGTTCCCTGGAAGTTCACGACCGTCTGGATCATGCCGAGGACGAGCACGCCGAGGGCGGTGCCCAGGACGAAGCCGGAACCGCCGGTCAGCAACGTGCCGCCGATCACGGCGGCGGCGATCGCGTCGAGTTCCATGCCCATGGCGTGGAGGGCGTAGCCGGAGAGCATGTAGAAGGTCAGCAGAACGCCGCCGAGTGCGGAGCACAGGCCGCTGACGGCGTATACGGCGATCTTGGTGGAGCCCACCGGAAGACCCATCAGGCGTGCGGAGGACTCGTTGCCGCCCAGCGCGTACACGTTGCGGCCGAAGCGCGTGTGGTGCAGTACGACGAAGGCGATCAGCAGCACGGCCAGGGCGATGAGGACCGGGATCGAGACGAACAGTCCTCCCGGACCGTACAGCCGCGTCTGCGCGATCCGCGTGGTGGTGGGGTCGCTGATCGTGATGGACGCGGTGCTGATCGTGTAGCAGAGGCCGCGGGCGAGGAACATGCCGGCCAGAGTGACGATGAACGGCTGGATCTCGAAGGTGTGGATGATCCAGCCCATGAGCGTCCCGCTCGCGGCGCCGACCAGCAGGACCAGGGGGATGACCGTGGCCGGCGGCCAGCCGTGCGACTCGACCAGCCAGGCGGTGAGCACGGTCGACAGGGCCGCCATGGAGCCGACGGACAGATCGATGCCGCCGGTGAGGATGACGAAGGTCGCCCCGACCGCGACGACCAGGAGGAATCCGTTGTCGATCAGCAGGTTCAGCGCGACTTGTGCGGAGAGGAAGCCGTCGTAGCGCACCGATCCGATGCCGAACATGACGATCAGCAGGACGGACGTGACGATCAGTGGGATCCGGGTGCGGGTGCGCGAGGACACGGCCGCGAAGGGGCGGGTGAGCAGCGCGGTGGCGCTCGCGATGCCGGTACTCATGCGCGTACCTCCTGCTGGTGGGGGGCGGCGCCCGACGTGGTGTGGGATCGGGGGGTGGTTGTCCCGCGGCGGCGCAGGACCTTGGCCCGGAAGACCGGGGACTGGACGAGGCAGACGACGATGACGACACAAGCCTTGAAGACGAGGGTGGTCTCGGGTGGGACGCCGAGGGTGTAGACGGTGGTGGACAGGGTCTGGATGATCAGGGCGCCCAGGACGGTGCCGCCGAGCGAGAAACGTCCTCCGGTCAGGGCCGTGCCGCCCACGACGACGGCGAGGATCGCGTCGAGTTCGATCCACAGACCGGCGTTGTTGCCGTCGGCGCTGGCGACGTTTGAACTGATCATCAGACCGGCGATGGCGGCGCACAGCGCGCTGAAGACGTAGACCATGGCGAGCAGACCGCCGGCGCGGATGCCGACCAGGCGGCCGGCGGCCGGATTGCCGCCGACGGACTCGATCAGCATGCCGAGTGCGCTGCGACGGGTGATGAGGGCGGTGAGCGCGACGAGGACCGTTGCCAGGAGGACGGCGAACGGGAAGGTCAGCCAGTAGCCGCCTCCGATCATCTTGTAGGGGGCGCTGGTCACCGTGGTGATCTGGCCGCCGGTGACCAATTGGGCGACTCCGCGGCCCGCGACCATGAGGATCAAGGTGGCAACGATGGGCTGCACCCCCAGCCCGGACACCAGGAGGCCGTTGGCGAGGCCCAGCACGAGGGCGACGCCGAGCGCGAGGGCTACGGCCGTGAGCATGGTGGTGACGCTGCCAGGACGTGCGGCGGTCGAGATGTGCCCGCAGGCGACGGCGCCCGCGATGGCGACGGTGGAACCCACCGAGAGGTCGATGCCGCGGGTGGCGATGACGAGGGTCATGCCGAGCGCCACCAGGGTGAGGGGCGCGCCGAACCTGAGGATGTCCATGAGGCTGCCGTAGAGGTGTCCGTCGCGTACCCGGACGGAGAAGAAGTCGTGGTGGAAGGCGAGGTTGCCGAGGAGCAGGGCGAGGAGGACGAGCGTCGGCCACAGCAGGCGGTGGCCGGCCAGTCGTCCGCCGATTCCGCCGACCGCCTCGGACTTGGCGGGCTGGGGGGTCATGAGTCCGCTCCGGTGGCGATGGTCGTGAGGATGCGTTCGGGCGTGACGGTGTCGTCGTTGGTGAGGGTGGCCACCATGCGGTGGTCGCGGAGCACGGCGATGCGGTGGCTCAGGCGCAGGACCTCTTCGAGTTCCGCCGAGATGAACAGCACGGCGGTGCCTTCGCTCGCCAGGCGGGCCACGAGTTTTTGGATCTCCGCCTTGGCCCCGATGTCGATGCCCCGGGTGGGTTCGTCGAGGATCAGGAGCCGGGGTGTGGTCAGCAGCCAACGCGCGAGGAGGACTTTCTGCTGGTTGCCTCCGCTGAGGTGGCGTACCTGCGCTTCGGGGTCGGCGGGGCGGATGTCCAGTGCCTCGATCCAGTGCCGGGCCAGTTCGTCCTGTTTCCCTCGGGCCAGCGGCCTGGACCAGCCGCGGGCGGCCTGGAGGGCGAGGATGATGTTCTCGCGGACCGTGAGCTCGCCCACCAGCCCCTCGGACGTGCGGTTCTCGGAGCAGAACGCGATGCCTCGGGCGATGGCGTGGCGGGGGGTGCGCAGGAGCACCTTCTCGCCCTCGATGCTGACTTCCCCCGCGTCCGCGCTGTCCGCGCCGAACAGGAGGCGCGCCACCTCGGTGCGGCCCGAGCCCAGGAGGCCGGCCAGTCCGATGACCTCGCCGGCGTGGATGTCCAGGTCGTACGGTTCGATCGAGCCCGTGCGGGTCAGTTGTCGGGCGCGGAGGAACGGCTCGCCGGTCGCCCGTTCGGCCGCTTCCTCGTGGGCATGGCCGTACAACTGGTCGAAGGTGGTCAGTTCTCCGCCGATCATGCGCCGCACGAGCGTCACCGGAGTGAGTGCGCCGATGGGGTACTCGCCTTCCAGCCGGCCGCCCCGCAGGATGGTGACGCGGTCGCAGAGATCGAATACCTGGTCGAGGAAGTGCGTGACGAACAGGATGGCCACACCGCGATCCCGCAGGCGCCGTACCAGGGTGAAGAGCCGGGCGACCTCCTCGCGATCCAGGCTGGAGGTGGGTTCGTCCAGTACGAGCACCTTCGCCGAGACGTCGACCGCCCGGACGATGGCGACGAGTTGCCGCACCGCCAGGGAGTGCGAACCGAGCAGACTGGTCACGTCCAGGTCGAGGTCCAGTCGCGTCAGCAGCTCTGCCGCCCGCTCGCGCGTCGCCGACCAGTTGATGAGACCGAACCGGCGCGGTTCGCGCCCGATGAGGATGTTCTCGGCTAGCGAGAGGTTCGGGCAGAGGTTGACCTCCTGGTAGACCGTGCTGACTCCGGCCCGCTGCGCCTGGAGGGGGTCTGCGAACGTGTGCGGCCGGCCGTCGACGAGGATGGTGCCGCCGTCGGCGGGGTGCACACCGGTGAGCACCTTGATCAAGGTGGATTTCCCGGCGCCGTTCTCGCCCATCAGGGCGTGCACCTCACCGGGGAAGAGGCGCAGCGCGACGCCGTCGAGGGCGAGCACGCCCGGGAACCGCTTGCTGATGTCCAGGGCTTCCAGGACCGGCTGCGGGCCGCCGGCGCCCGTGGGCAGCGGGGTGGACGGGGACCGCGGGGTGGACGGGGATGCCATCCGCCTCTCCTCTCGTCGGTGGGGTGGTGGAGCGGGCTCCGGACGGTGAAGCAGACACCGAGGTCGGACCTCCCGCGGCGCCGGAACCTGCCGGGTCAGTAGTTGCGCGAGGGCAGCGCGGCCGCGGCCTGGTCCTGGGGGAAGACACCTTCCGCCGTCTCGACGCGAGGCGGCACGCTCTCCCCCGCCGCGACCTTCCTGGTCAGATCCATCAGCTGGTCACCGAGCAGCGGGTTGCACTCCACCACGACGTTGATCTTGCCCTCGGTCATCGCGACGAAGGCGTCCTTGATTCCGTCCACCGAGATCACCTTGATGTCCGTGCCGGGCTTCTTGCCCGCCTCCTCGATGGCCTGGATGGCGCCGAGTGCCATGTCGTCGTTGTGGGCGTAGAGGACGTCGATGTCGTTGTGGGACTTCAGGAACGCCTGCATGACTTCCTTGCCCTTGGCGCGGGTGAAGTCGCCGGACTGCGAGGCAACGATCTTGAACTTGGCGTCGGAGCGGATGACGTCGGCGAAGCCCGCCTTGCGGTCGTTGGCGGGTGCGGAGCCCGTGGTGCCTTGGAGCTCGACGATGTTGACCGGACCCCGCTCGTTCGCGTAGGCGCCGGTCAGCCACTCGCCTGCGGACTTGCCCTCCTTGACGAAGTCCGAGCCCAGGAAGGTCTTGTAGAGGGAGGCGTCCTTGGTGTCCACGGCACGGTCGGTGAGGATGACCGGGATGCCCGCGTCCTTGGCCTCCTTCAGCACCGTGTCCCAACCGGACTCCACGACCGGCGAGAACGCGATGACGTCGACCTTCTGCTGGATGAAGGTGCGGATCGCCTTGATCTGGTTCTCCTGCTTCTGTTGCGCGTCGGAGAACTTGAGGGTGATCCCGGCCTTTTTCGCCGCCTCCTGGATGGACTTGGTGTTGGCGGTGCGCCAGCCGCTCTCGGCGCCGACCTGGGCGAAGCCGAGCGTGATCGGGCGGTGGGTGCCTCCCTTGGCTGCCGAGGAGGAGCCGGAGGCGGGGTTCTCGGTCGAGCAGGCGGTCAACGTCGAGGACGCGAGAAGGGCGGCGGTGAGGACGAGAGCTGCTCTGCGAGCCATGTCGAGTGTCCTTTCAGGGCGCACGGAAAAGGCGCCGCGCGGCCAGGGCGGGGCGAGGCGGGGGGCGGCGGGAGTGGCCCCCTCGGAAAGGGAGCCGTCGCATTGTGAGCGCTAACAAGACAGGTTCTCAACCCCCGCGCGGGCGTTATCTGCCCGTTACCATGCCGCTGCGCGCGACCCTCTCTCGATCACCCCGGCCCTCTTGCCTATCGACATTGTTAGCGCTCACACTACGGGGGGCCGCCAAGCCGTCCCCCGGCCGCCTGCCTCCCCGCGGCTCCTTCGAAAGGCACTGTGTTGACGTCACCCCATCCCCCCGCGCCCACCCCGTATGCCGAGGAATCGGAGCAGTACACGGTCGGCGTCGACTTCGGCACGCTGTCGGGCCGCGCCGTGGTGGTGCGGGTTCGCGACGGTCGGGAGCTGGCCGCGGCGGTCCACGCCTACCGGCACGGCGTCATCGACCGGCACCTGCCGCACGGCGATGCCCGACTGCCTCCGGACTGGGCCCTGCAACACCCCCAGGACTGGCGCGACGTACTGCGTCACGCCGTCCCGCAGGCCCTGGCGGCGGCCGGGATCGACCCCGCAGCGGTGATCGGCATCGCCACCGACTTCACCGCGTGCACCGTCCTGCCCACGCTGGCCGACGGGACTCCCCTCGCCGAGACGGAGCTCGCCGAACGGCCGCACGCGTGGCCCAAGTTGTGGAAGCACCACGCGGCCCAGTCGTATGCCGACCGCATCAACGACCTCGCCCACGCCCGCGGGGAGAAATGGATCGCCCGATACGGCGGCCGGATCTCCGCCGAGTGGCAGTTCGCCAAGGCCCTCCAGGTCCTGGAGGAGGATCCGCTCGTCTACGACACCTGCGCGCGGTGGATCGAGGCCGCCGACTGGATCGTGTGGCAGCTCACCGGAACCGAGTCCCGCAACGCCTGCACGGCCGGATACAAGGGCATCCACCAGGACGGCGGCTACCCGAGCGAGGAGTACCTGGCCGCCCTGAATCCCCGGTTCGCCGACTTCGCGCGCACCCGCCTCGAATTCCCGCTCTCCGCGCTCGGCTCGCGAGTGGGCTCGCTCAGCAGCCAAGCCGCAGCATGGACGGGGCTGCGCCCCGGCATCGCGGTGGCCGCGGGCAACGTCGACGCCCATGTCACCGCCGCGGCGGCCCAGGCCGTCGAGGACGGGCAACTGCTCGCCATCATGGGCACCTCCACCTGCCACGTCGTGAACGCTCCCGTCCTCGCCGACGTCCCCGGCATCTGCGGTGTCGTGGCCGGCGGGATCGTCGAGGGAACCTACGGCTACGAAGCCGGCCAGAGCGCGGTCGGCGACATCTTCGCCTGGGTGCTGGACCAAGGCGTCCCGTCGGACTACCTCGCCGAGGCCGCCGACCGCGGCGAGGACCTGCACACCCTGCTGACCCGGAAAGCCGCCCGACAGCCGGTCGGTGGCCACGGACTCGTCGCCCTCGACTGGCTGAACGGCAACCGTTCGGTCCTCGTCGACCACCACCTCTCCGGAGTCGTCGTGGGTCTCACCCTCGCGACCCGCCCCGAGGACGTCTACCGCGCCCTGCTCGAAGCCACCGCGTTCGGCACCCGCGTCATCGTGGAGGCGCTGGAGGCGGGCGGCGTACCGGTGCACGAGTTCATCGTCGCCGGCGGGCTGGCCAAGAACGAACTGCTGATGCAGATCTACTCCGACGTGCTGCGCCGCCCCGTCTCCCTCGCCGCGTCCGACCAGGGGCCCGCCCTCGGATCGGCCATCCACGCCGCCGTGGCCGCCGGCGCGTACACCGACGTGCGAACGGCCACCGCCGCCATGGGCCGCCGACGGGCCACCGGCTACACGCCCGACGCCTCCCGAGCCGACGCCTACGACGCCCTCTTCGCCGAGTACCGGCTCCTGCACGACCACTTCGGCACGGGCGGCCTGCTGCACCGGCTGAGGAACATCCGCGACAGGACCCGTGCCACGGGCTGATCCGCTCCGCCGATCCTTCCCGCTCCCCCGCCCCGCCTCCCGCCCTCACCCCGTCGCGGGACGTCACCCCCAGGAGTCCATGTGCCCAGCCGAGCATCCACCGCCCAGGAGATCTGGTTCCTCACCGGCAGCCAAGGTCTGTACGGGGAAGAGACGCTGAGGCAGGTCGCCGAACAGTCGCGGCAGATCGCCACCGCGCTGGCCGACGCCTCCGGAATTCCCGCGCGCGTGGCGTGGAAGCCGGTATTGACGGACGCCGACGCCATCCGCCGGGTATGCCTCGACGCGAACGCCGACGACCGGTGCGTCGGGCTCATCGCCTGGATGCACACCTTCTCGCCGGCCAAGATGTGGATCGCCGGACTGGACGCGCTGCGCAAGCCGTTGCTGCACCTCCACACCCAGGCGAACGTGGCGTTGCCCTGGGACACCATCGACATGGACTTCATGAATCTCAACCAAGCCGCCCACGGGGACCGCGAGTTCGGGCACATCCAGGCCCGGCTCGGCGTACCCCGCAAGACCGTGGCCGGCCATGTCACCGATCCGGTGACGACCGAACGCGTCGCGATCTGGGCGCGGGCGGCCACCGCGCGATCCGAACTGGCCGCCCTCAAGGTCGCCCGCTTCGGCGACAACATGCGCGACGTGGCCGTCACCGAGGGCGACAAGGTCGAGGCCCAACTCCGCTTCGGCGTCTCCGTCAACACCTACGGCGTCAATGACCTGGTGGAGGTCGTCGACAGCGCGGACGAGACCGACGTGACGTCCCTCGTCAAGGAGTACGAGGACCTGTACCACCTGACGCCGGAACTGCGGCCGGGAGGCGAACGGCACGGCTCGCTGCGTTACGCCGCCCGCATCGAAGCCGGCCTGCGCACCTTCCTCGAAACGGGCGGCTTCGGGGCCTTCACCACCAACTTCGAGGACCTGGGCGGACTGCGCCAGCTACCCGGTCTCGCGGTCCAGCGGCTCATGGCCCAGGGGTACGGCTTCGGAGGAGAGGGCGACTGGAAGACCGCCGTCCTGCTGCGCGCCCTCAAGGTGGCCGCCACCGGCCTTCCGGGCGGCACCTCCTTCATGGAGGACTACACCTACGACCTGACGGCCGGCAACCAGCTCATCCTCGGCGCACACATGCTGGAAGTCTGCCCCACCATCGCGGCCGCCAGGCCCGGCTGCGAGATCCACCCCCTCGACATCGGCGGGCGGGAGGACCCGGTGCGCCTGGTGTTCGACGCCGCCCCCGGTCCGGCCGTGGTGGTCGGCCTCGCCGACCTCGGCGACCGCTTCCGGCTGATCGCCAACGACGTCGACGTGGTGGCACCCCCTCACCCGCTGCCCGCCCTGCCCGTCGCCCGCGCGGTCTGGCGGCCCCACCCCGACCTGCGGACCTCAGCCGAATCCTGGCTGACGGCCGGAGGACCGCACCACACCGTCCTCAGTACCGCCCTCACCTCCGACCACCTCGACGACCTGGCGGAAATGCTCCGCCTGGAACTCGTCCTCATCGACGAGACCACCACCCCGAGGCAGTTCCGGCGCGATCTGCGCTGGAACCAGGCGTACTACCGGCTCGCCCTGGGACTGTGAACCAGTCGAGGCCCAGGCCGGTCCGCGCGGCCGGTGGCGAACGTATCGACCGTGCCTCCGGGCCGGGCGCGCGGACCGCGCGCAGCCGGCACCGTGGACTGCCGGGACGCCATCCCGAGTCACCTGGCGAGTCCTCCGCACCGGTCAGGCAGCGGGGCCGGGGTCCTCGGCGGCGCTGACGAAGCAGAACTCGTTGCCTTCCGGGTCTTGCATGGTCTGGAAGGAGCCCTGGTCGTCGGTGACCGTGTCGCCGATCCGGGCCCCGCCCAGGGCCGCCGCTTCGGCGACCGCGCCGTCGATGTCGGCGACGGCGAGGTCGAAGTGGAGCCGGTTCTTCACCGCCTTGCCCTCGGGCACCGGTTGGAAGGTGAGCCGCGCCGACCCGGGCAGCTCGACGTGCGACCAGCCACGGGCACGGTCGACCGGGGCGCCACCGAGCAGTCGAGCCCAGAAACGGACCAGGGCCTTCGGGTCACGGCAGTCCACGACGATCTGATGCAGGTGTGCACGCATGGCGGGAGCCTACGACGGCCGCGGCACGCCGGGAACGCCCGCTCCTCGCGCGGGAGCCGAGCCTCAGGGGCGGCCCAGCAGCGCCACGCCCGCGGCGGTGTCCGCACGAGCGGTGAAGAAGTCGGTGAACGCGGCCACGAATTCCTCCTCGCTGATCCGGCCGTCACCATCCCGGTCCAGTTGCCGGAAGGCGTCGTTCAGTTCGGCGGGGTGGACGCGCGGGCCGCCGAACAGGACGCGGTACTCGTCGGCGCACAGATGTCCGCTGCCGTCGGTGTCCGCCGTCCGGAACAGGGCTCGTACCGCCGGCTTGAGGCCCTGGTCGAGGTAGTCCGGGTCCCGGTCGACGCCCTTGAGCATCGCGGAGACGAACTCGGCGCACTCCACCGCGCCGTCGCCGTCCGCGTCCATGCCCGCTCGCAGTTGCTTCCACCAGGTCTCGAACGCGGCGTAGAGCCGGTCCTCGCGCTCGACGGGAAGTTCGAGCTGCCAGCACACGTTGTGGACCATCGCCTGCAGGTCGGCGGAGTCCACCCTCCCGTCACCGGTCTGGTCGAGCACCTGCCGGAAGAACGCCTCCAGCCGGGCCGGGCGGGAGTCCACGGTGCGCGGCCGGGGCAGGCGCGGAGTCGCCGCGGGCCGCCGGGATGCGGGCTGCCGCCCGCCGTCGTCGTCGGAGTGGCCGCGGTAGCGCAGGCGGTCAGGCAGGCGGGTCATGACCTGGCGCATACCGCGGTGCAGCGTCCAGGACAGTGCGGCGGCCCTGCGCGTCCGGGGGGTGCCGAACCGCTCGTGCCAGGCCGGCGGCAGGTCCGCGACGGTCAGGCTGGTCAGCACGCTCGCGACGACGGCGCGCAGCAACGGCCAGGCAGGCCGCAGCCGTCCGAGTCGGCGGGGTGCCGGAGCCTCGCGCAGCATGTCGAAGAGCAGGTAGCGGACCTGGTCCCCGAGTTCGAGGACCTCGCGGACGGTGCGGTCGACGTACGCGGGTACGTCGGCGGCGGTCGCCGGGAGGACCTCGCCGGGGATGCCGAGGGCCTGGCAGACCTCGGTGAACTCCGTGTACAGGATGTCCAGTTCGCGCGGCGCGAGGGGATCGCCGGACAGCTCGCGCATGGCCGTCATGGCCTCGTACAGCGTCAGCATCACCCAGGCGCGGACCTCCGGGTCCTCGGCGCTGTACGGGCGACCGGCGTCGTCGGTGCCGCGAATCCGGCGGTGCGCGCGCTCCAGCCGGGCGATCTCGCGCTGCCGTTCCTGGGGCCCGGCGAAGAACAGTCGACTTCCGCTGTCCATGGTGTGCTCGATCCGCCGCCACGGGTGAGCCCGGTAGGTGGAGTAGCGGGCGGTGCCGGCCGCCACGGCCGGGTGCGCCGTCTGCAGGACGAGCAGCCGCCAGGCCACCAGTCCGATGCGCCATTCCCCGAGGGTCTGACGCAGCAGGCTGTCTGTCGCGGGCAGAGACGTAGGCGTCACGCGGTGCTCCTGGGGTGCGGGGGATAGGGGCCGACAGGAGTACAACGCCACGCGGGCGGGGAGGTTGCGGCGGGTGGCTCCGGCGACCCGGACCGACGCCCCGTCACCCCCGTCACAGATCCACCGCCGAACACCGCCCATGATTCGGTCAGGAAGCGTCAAAGGATTGAGAGTCAGGCAAAGCGTTCGACATCAAGCGACAAAGATCCTTGTCCTGTGCATGACCTCCAGATGGGATCACGGGAGCCGTTACGTGCGGCTCCACCCCACACAAGGAGCACTCATGCGCATACCTCGCCCGCCGCTCCGCGCCGCGGTCGCCACGGCAGGGGCCACCGCCCTCGCCTCCGCCGCCCTGGTCGCCACACCTCTGAGCGGGGCCGCCACGGCCGCCCCGGTCGCCGGCCCGCAGGTCAAGCCCGTTCCGGCCGTGGCCGGACACCAGTTGGTCCGCGCCGTCGGCAGCCCGCTGTCCACGGAGCAGTGCCAGGCGAAGTGGAAGATCGCCTGCTACGGACCGCTGCAGTACCGCCAGGCGTACCACTTGGACCCGCTCTACCAGGCCGGCATCACCGGCAAGGGGCGGACCATCGTGATCGTGGACTCGTTCGGCTCGCCGACGATCCAGCACGACCTCGACGTGTACAGCAAGCAGTTCGGCATTCCCAGCAGCAAGGTCCAGGTGGTCAAGTGGGGCAACGTCCCGGCCTGGGACCCGAAGAACGCCGATATGACCGGCTGGGCCGGCGAGTCCACGCTCGATGTCGAGATGGCCCACGCGATGGCGCCGGACGCCAAGATCGTGCTGGTGGAGACGGCGGTCGCGGAGACCGAGGGCGTCACCGGCTTCCCCGAGATGATGTCGGCCGAGAAGTCCCTGATCGACCGGGGCATCGGCGATGTCATCACCCAGAGCTTCGGCGCGACCGAGAACACCTTCCCGGGCTTCGACAAGGGCGACTTCTCCAGCCTGAAGAACTTGCGGTACGCCTTCAAGGCGGCGGCGGCCCACGATGTGACCGTCCTCGCCTCCTCCGGTGACGGTGGCGCCACGGACAACACGGCGGACGGCAGCGGCTACTACAAGGAGCGCGTCAACTCCTGGCCCTCGTCCGACCCGCTGGTCACCTCGATCGGCGGCACCCAGCTGCACCTCGACGACAAGGGCAACCGCCTCAGCCCGGAGAGCGTCTACAACGACAACGGGGCCGGGGGCGGCGGCCAGTCGCACGTCTTCGAGCGGCCCTCGTTCCAAAACGGCGTCCGCGGCGTCGTCGGCGATCGGCGCGGCACTCCGGACATCTCGATGGCCGCCGCCGTCAACGGCGGGGCGTGGGTGTACTCCAGCTACGACCCGACCGCCGTCGGCTGGGACGTGTCCGGCGGCACCAGCGAGGCCGCGCCGTTGTTCTCCGGCATCGTCGCCCTCGCCGACCAGGCGGCCGGTCGCCGGATCGGCAACCTCAACGAGGCCCTCTACTCCCTTTACAAGGACCAGGGCTACAAGCCGTCGAGCGGTCTGGTGGACGTCAACGACGGCACGAACAACAGCTATGCGGGTGTGACCGGCTACACGGCGGTCAACGGCTACGACATGGCGACGGGTCTCGGCACCATCGACGCGGCGCGCTTCGTACCGGCCCTGGCGCGGCAGAGCCGACACTACTGATCACCGGTCCGCTCGACGGTCGTGCACGGCGCCTCCCGGTTCTCCCGGGTGGCGCCGTGCGCGTGTCCGGTGCGGGCCCCTCGTTCAGAGGGTGCCGTCCGGCCTGTTCGGGGAACCGTCCCGGCCGGCTTTGGCAAGTGCCGCGTGCCGGTAGGAATAGCCGAAGTAGACGACCAGTCCGATCAGGAACCAGACCACGAACCGGATCCACGTCTCCACCTGGAGGTAGGTGATGAGCCAGATCGAGGCGATCACACCGAGGGCCGGGGTGAAGGGCATGAAGGGTGCGCGGAACTGCCGTGGCAGGTCGGGGCGCCGGTAGCGGAGCACGATGACGGCGCTGCACACGACCACGAAGGCGAGCAGGATGCCGATGTTGGTCAGCTCGGCGGCCGCGCCGATCGGCACGAACCCCGCGATGGCGGCCGACCCCACGCCGACGATCCAGGTGACGCGGGTCGGGACGTGCCGGGTCGGATGCGTCTTGGCGAACCAGTGGGGCAGCAGTCCGTCACGGCTCATGGCGAACCACACGCGCGTGACACCGAGCATGAAGGTGAACATCACCGTGAGGATGCCGATGATCGCCCCGACCGCGATCACGTCCGCGAACGCCCCGAGCCCCACCGACTTGAAGGCGCTGGAGAATCCGCTCTCGGGGTCGATCTCCGTGTAGCTCTGCATGCCCGTCAGGACCAGGCAGGCGAGGACGTACAGCACCATGGCGATGGCCAGCGAGTAGATGATCGCCCTGGGCATGTGGCGTTGCGCGTCCTTGGACTCCTCCGCCGCCGTGCTCATCGCGTCGTATCCGAACACGGCGAAGAAGACGGTGGCGGCCCCCGTGAAGGCTCCTCCCACCCCGAACGGGAAGAAAGGGGTGTAGTTGCCGGTGTCGATGTGGAAGAAGCCGACGATGATGACCAGCAGGACGACCAGCACCTTGAGCGCGACGACGACCGTCTCGAAGCGTGCGGCGTTCTTCATGCCGAGGTTGAGCAGAAAGGCGGTGAGCAGACAGAGGACGGCGGCGATCAGGTCGAAGCGGTGGCCCTCTCCCGTCCCGGGCGCGCCCAGCATCCAGGTGGGCAGGCCGGCGCCGGTGTCCGTGAGGAGGAAGTTGAAATAGCCGGAGATGCCGATGGCGACGACGGCGACGATGGCCGTGTATTCCAGCAGCAGGTCCCAGCCGATGAACCAGCCCGCCAGCTCGCCGAGGACCGCGTAGCCGTAGGTGTAGGCGGAGCCGGCCTTGGGGATCAGGCCCGCGAATTCCGCGTACGAGAAGGCGGCCGCGGCGCTGGCCACGCCGGCGATGAGGAAGGAGACCAGTACCGCCGGTCCGGCGATGCCGTGGGCAACGGTGCCGGCGAGCGTGAAGATGCCGGCGCCGATGATGCCGCCGACGCCGATCGCGGTGAGCTGCCACAGGCCGAGGGTCCGCGTGAGCTGCTCGCTGGGGGCGCCCTCGGTCTCGTCGATGTGCTCGATCGGCTTGCGGCGCAGTACGCCTTCTCCCATCCGCAGCCTCGACATGTCCGGTCCTTTCCGCAGGTGCTGACGGGACCTCATGATGGCGCAACGGCCGAGACGGCGGAGGCAGGCGCTCCGGACCTCACCGCAGGGACGGATCCGGCCGGCGCGTTGCGGTGGCGTCCCAGGGGCCGAGTAGGGGCCGCCGGGCCGTCGTTTTGCACCGGATCAGAGCGACGACAACCAGCCGTCACCGAGCCGGCGACCATACCCGCTGTCATATCTTCACTTGAGATCAACGCTAGGCTGTCCCCGGCTATTTATGGGGGATTGTGTGGACACAGACATCAACACGTATTACGTACGGCAAGGCGCCGGAGGAGCGCGCACGGCCGCCGGAGCAGCACTCGAGAACCTTCGCCGGTCCCTCGATTCGAGTGACACGGCAGCCGGCGGCCACCACGGCTGGGCCTCGGCCGCCGCGTTGAAGCGCTGCGCGACCGCCTGGGAGGACCACATGGTCGATCTGGGGAAGCAGATGAACACCATGGCCGACAACCTCCACACCACGGCCCACGCCTATGACACCACGGACGCCCAGGCGAAGGACGCCTTCGACCGGCTCCGGCACGGCCTCGGCGAATTCGGGGGTGCCTGACCCGTGGTCGCCTATCACGACCTGTACGACTGCCGCGTGGACCAGTGGCAGAAGGCCGCCGACGACTGGGTGGACCTTGCCCGCCGCTCCCTCACCGCCTCCGAGGACATCCGCGCACAGGGCAAGAAGCCGCTCGACGACCACTGGGCCGACGCCACCGGCAAGACTGCCGGCAAACGCCTGGCGGACCTCGCCGACCGCCTGGAGGCGGGCGGCGACATCATGAAGGGCGTCGCCATGGTCCTCGACGCACTCGCCCACTCCATGGGATACGCCCAGCGCACCCTGTTCCACGCGGTCGAGCTGGCGGGGGAACGCGGGCTGAGCATCCAGGACGGCCGCGCCGTGGGCGCGTACTCGGGGGCCGCACCCACGGGGCCCAACGTCCCGCAGAACGTGCGTGATGCCTACACCAAGGAATTGGGCAGCATCTCCGAGGTCGACGGGCTGATAGCGGAAGCGCTGCGCGAGGCATCACAGGCGGACGCGAAGGCATCCGCTGAACTGGACAAGCTGGCCAAGACCATCAACGTCGCCAACCCCTCCCATGCGCACAACGACATCCTGGTCGAGGCCTCCCAGGTCGAATTCGAGATGCTCAGGGCGGACATCCCGGTAGGCAAGGACCCGCACCTCGTCCGCGCCTGGTGGGACGGCTTGACGCGCGAGCAGCAAACGGCCCTTATGCGGGCCGATCCCGTGACCGTCGCCGACCTCAAGGGCCTTCCGCCGGAGGTGGGACGCGAGCTCAGGGGGCCCGACGGGAAGATCGACCGGGTGGAGATGGTGCGGTACGCGCTGGACCACTGGGACAAGAAGGACGATGTCAAGTTCGACAACAACTGCGCCAATTTCGTGTCCTCTGCCCTGGAGGCCGGCGGCATGCAGAAGAAGTTCGACTTCTGGGCAGGGCCCCGCGGTGACAACACCTGGGGCCGGGAGAGCGGCCTGGGATGGGACTGGGTCGACCAACGGGCGTACCACTCGCGTTCATGGGCTCAGGCCAAGGGTCTGCACGGCTTCCTGCTGCGGAATGGAGGCGAGGAGATCACCAGATCGGACGCACGTCCCGGTGACGTCATCTTCTACGAGCAGGTGGCTCCCGACCCGGACGAGCCCCAGGGCGAGATCTATCACGCCGCCGTGGTCACCTCGATAACGCCCGACGGCGACATCAAGTTGAGCCAGCACACCAGCTCGTTCCAGAACGTGAGCCTGGACAGTCGGGAACACGTCGCCACCAAGAACCACGGCGAGCAGCGCGTCCACATCGTCCGCCCGCACCCGAATTGGTACTGATGGAAACGCCCCGTTCCTCCGCCGCGTCTCACGGCGCCGCGCGCAAGCGCCCGGTCACTCCCGGCACGGTGATCGCGACGGTGTGGGTACCGCTCGCGACCGCCATGGGTGTGGCCAGTTCCTATTACGTCCAGGTCATCCACGGTGATTGGGTCGACAGGCAACAGGAAGCGTGTCGGCACATGCCCTTCCCGAAGGCGGAGCATGTCGCCGCATGGGCGGGTCCGATCCTCGGCCTATCAGCCGTGGTCGTCTGCGTACTCCTCGCCAAACACATCCGGCGACGCCACGGCGTCCCGCCCTCGGCAACGAAGCGGGGGCTGGTGTCCTACATCGGCGCGTGGCCTTGTGTGCTGGCGATCCCGCTGGAGCTGTTCATGCTGTGGGCCTCCTACAGCTCCGACGGATCGGGGCCGATCCTGGGCGACTGCGGTTGAGCACTACGGCGAGTCGCCGGGCGGGCCGCGTCGGCCGACGGAGGGCGGCCGACGCCACCGCTTGTCCGACTCACGGTGCGCGCCAGATGTTGGCGAAGGCCGCGTTCTCGATGGTCCGCCTCTGGCGTACTGCCTCCAGCTCCATCACCGCGTCGTGGACGGCGGCCAACACGGTCGTCACCGCCTCGTCATTGCCACCGGGCTCGCCCTCGGGCCCCCCTCCGTCGATGCCGACGGCCGAGGCGAGGCCGGTCAGGGCGGGTTCCTTGTCCTGCCACCGGTCGGCTGCCCGGCGGTGGCTGGGCGTGTCGACCGGTTCGACGCGCTCCGAGCCGAAGGACAACCGGCCGCTTCGCTTCCGCGTCAGCTCGCCCTCCTCTTCCAGCGCGGCCTGGTACGCGGCGGAGAGGTCTCGGCCCCGGCGCCACAACCAGTCCTCGATCAGCTCGTAAGGCGGTTCCCGAGTCAGCCGTGCCGCGGCCTCGCCGAGGAGCCGATCGTCCGGCGTCGGCGGCCAGCCCGGCACGATGCGGTCGCCGTCCACGGTGACCGCTCCCCCACCGATGAGATCGATCAGCTCTGCCCCGGCCAGCGCGAGCGACAGGTCACCCTGTCCCACGCCGTGCTCCGGCTTCGCGTCCATGACGATGAGGAACAGGTCTCTTGCCGTAGACATGCACAGCTCCCCTCGGAGACATCGACGAAAGTCCCTGGCCACCGGCCCGGCCCGGATCAGGGAGCCGGCCCGACGGCTGTACGACTGTCGCCACCAGTATCGCCCCCGCCCGGGCGGCCTGGGCGCTCTCGCAAGGTCGAGTTCCCGCCCGCGCTGTCCCCTGGGTGGGGGCGTGGCCGGCAACGACCTGGGCGGGTTCCCGCGCGTACGCCGGGCGGCGGGGCCGTGTCGCCCGGCCGGTTCGCCCACACCACGGTCCCGGTCGGCCCCACCCCGCGCCGGCTACTGGACGGCTACCGGGCCGCGCCGGCGTTCGCCGTCGACCGGACCCTGGGCGTCCTGGCGGCCGACGCCCTCGCCGGTGGGCCGCGCATGGGCTCGTTGATCGCGAAGGGCTTCGATCAGCCAGGGCCGGAACGGGAGGAGGGCGGGGAGCACCTGCCAGTCGTTGACGGTCCAGACCAGCCGCCAGTAGCGCTCGACGAGCGGATCGTGTCCGTGCTCGAACTGCCCGGCCATCCATTCCCGGAGTTCGGGACCGGCGGGACGCCCCAGAACGGCGGCGAAGCGCGTCACCACGGCTGCGACCACCGCTGCCGCCTCCTCACCGCACGGATCGATCTCCGCCTCCACGGCGGGAGCGACCGCCTGGCGGACGAAGGGGACGAGGTCCTCGGCCGTTTCGGGGGCTACGCCCGGCAGGGCGTCCTGGTCGGCGGGCGGCAGCGCCGCGTACGCCACGCGCGCCCGGAAGTCGGCGTCGCCGATGAGTTCGGCGAGCTCCACCCAGGCGGCGAGCTGTGCGTCGGATGGGGCGTCGGGGAGCTCGGGGAGGTCGGGGAGAGCCGTGCGCAGAGCGGCGACCGCGGTGCGGGCGGAGGGTGTGGTGGCGGTGAGGCCGGCGATGAAGTCCGTCACGAGCCGTCGTCGTTCGTCGGAGGTGAGGCGGGTCAAGTCGTGCACGAGAGTGGTCTCCTCGGGGCTGGGCTCGCGTCGGGCCAGGTAGCGCAGGACGCTCTGCCGTTGGCGCAGGACGCGGATCCGGAGTTCGGTGGCTTCGGCGTGTACGGCGGCGACTTCGGCGACGGACAGGTCGCCGTCGAGGACCCGGCCGACGGTGGCGAGATCGATGTCCAGCTCGCGCAGGACGCGGATGGTCCGCAGCCGTGTCAGGGCCGCGTCGTCGTAGCTGCGGTAGCCGGCCGGGGTGCGGTCCGCCGGGGGAAGCAGTCCGATGTCGGAATAGAACCGGATCGTGCGCACCGGTACGCCGGAACGCGTGGACAGGCTGCCGATCGAGTACAGGGGCGTCGTGCCGTTCATGGCCCCTACTCTCCGGTCTCCGGTGACTGGAGAGTCAACGGGTTTCGCTCTGGGGCGGTGGAGCGCGGCGAGTGTGTTCGGCTACCGGGACGGTGTCAGGCGAGGTGGGGGTAGCGGTGTGGCTCGACCACCGTCGACAGGCCGTTGAGCAGCAGTCGGGTGCTCCCCCGCAGGTGGGCGATGTCCTGGCTGCCGTCGCCGGTGACCACCAGGAACACGAACTGCTCGGTCCAGGTCAACCGGCACCCCGGCACATCGTCCCCGGTCCGTTCGACGAGTTCGACGGTCACCTGTGAGATCCAGCGGCGGCGGTCGTTCACGTACGTCTCGTAACCGAGGACGATGCGTTCGCCCGCCACGATGTCGATGAATCCGGACCGGTACTCCAGGGACTCCTCCACCCCTGACGTGGTGAACACGTTCCGGGCCACCTCTCCCCCGGCAACGCGGAAGTCCAGTTCGTGGTGGGCGGTCGCGGACGGCCCCGGGAGCCGGAACCAGCGGCGGCGCAGCGGGGGTTCCGCGAAGGCACGGAACACCTGCGCCGGCGCCACCGTGAAGTCGGCGGTAACCGCGAACGAGCCGTGAACGACCGTCATCGACGCCTCTTCCGTAGCTGCTGGGTGTGTCATGGCGGCAGGGTAGGAGTTGACGTCGACGTCAGGGCAAGCCGCCACCGTATCTCCGTGCCGCGCTGCCCGACGCGCCGTGGACCCCGCCGGTCGGTCGGCGGCCACCCCTGGGCGGGCGTTGTCAGTGGCCCTCGCTAGTCTCCCGGCATACCGCAGCTCAGGGGGCTTTCCCCCGGTCGACGCTGCGCGGAACCGGATCGGGCAGGCGGAGGGGCACGTACTGATGGCATGGCTGGCGGCGGGCGAAGGGTACGAGATTGCCCTGGTGGAGGGGAAGGTGGCGGCGCGGTCGGCCACCGGCCGGTCGGCGGGACGGCAGCTGAAGGCCCTGCCCAAGGCGTTGCGCGACCACCCGGAGGTGGACCGGCTGCGCAAGCTCGCCGCCTGGCTGGACCGTCATGAACAGGCGTGCGTGGCCCAGGTGGACACGTGGATGGTGTCGTCGTTGCCAGTGCCGACCGCGCTGCTGGCCCGGGTGTGGCCCGACGAGGCGTGGCAGCGGGCGCTGCGCGACATCGCCGTGGTCGGTGACGATCCCGACGAGGTGGGATTTCTTCGCGACGCCACCGATCGCGGCGAGTTGAAGGTGGTGAACCTCGACGGGGAGACCGTACGGCTCTCCCCGCGCACGGTGACCTTGCCGCACCCGGTGCTGCTGCCCGACCTGGAGGACGTACGGGACTTCGCGGCCGAACTCGGCATCGAGCAGCGGGTCGAGCAGATCCACCGGTCCACCTGGCACAAGCCTGAGGGGCTCGCGGTGGCCGCCACCGAGGTCCGCGACTACGCGGGCGGGAAGTTCCCGAATCGCTTCGGTCTGGCCGCCCGGGCCACCGGCCTGGGCTATCGGGTGTCGGGGGCCTACGCCACCTGCAAGGTCCGCGACACCGGTCGCGGCGCGGAGGCCGCGGTGTGGATCGGCGAACCCTACTACGACGACGAATCGACCACCGGCCCCCTGAGCTGGCACGACGAGGACGGCCGGGCGCTGCGCCTGGCGGAGGTGGGACCAGTGGCCTGGTCCGAGGGCATGCGCATGGCCGCGGCGTTGTACGCCGGGCGCACGATCGAAGAGGGCGGGGACGCACGATGAGCACCACCGGGACCACCGACACCACCGGTACGACGGCCGCGAGCTCGGGCGCGACCCCCGGCGCGGTCGCGATCGAGGGGGCGGGCGAAGCCGAACTGCTCCTCAAGGCGGGCGCCGTACTGCCCGTGGGCACCCCCGGCGCCGGACCCGCCGCCGTGGACCTCACCGCCCGCAGCTACCGCCACCCCGCCCTCGGTGAGGACCGCGTCGTCGTCCGGCTGGCCCCCGCCGAACTGGGGCCGGCCGAGGACCTCGCCGCCGGGTTCCTCGGCCTCGTCCTCGACGAGGGCGAGCCGCCCGTCGTCGGCCTCGGCCGGCGCCAGGCCCTGGGCTTCCCCGAATGGCTGCTCGTCCACCACCCCGAGGACGGCCACCACGCGCTCGCCGTCGTCCCCGAGCTAGACCGGGCGGCCCAGCAGGCCAAGACGAAGCCGAAGGCGGCCCTGGACGCCTGCCAGGAACTGGCCGAGCGGCTCGCCGCCGCCGTCCCGCACTTCCTGCCCGTCTTCTACGAGCAGGCGGCCCGCGTCTTCCTCGCCGTCGAGAACACCACGTACGCCGCCCAGCTCTTCGGCCGCGCCCGCGCCAGCGAGAGCCGGCACGGCCTCAGCGTCGACGACGACCGCCTCGACGCCGTCTTCCTCGAATTCGCCCTGGCCGGGGCGCTGCCCGTCAAGGTGCTCACCGGCTACGGCAAGGACCTGTCCACCCGGGTCGGCCCCGCCGAAGCCTACGAGCGCTTCCGGCGCCTGTGCGTGCGCCGAACGGCCGGCGGCCTGCCGCCCTCCGCGCAGGCCGCCGCCGAACTGCGCCGACTCGCCCGCAACGCCGGGCTGCCCGGCACCGAAGGCGAGCAGGAATACCTCGCCGAACTCCTCCCGCTGCCCGCCACCCTGCGGGCCGGGGTCGGCTGGTGGAAGGCACACCGCACGGCCCTGATCGCACTGGGCCGCCGGGTCCCTGCCGTACGGGGCGCCCTGCTCGGTCTGACGCTGCCCGACGGCGACGGCGCATTCACGGCGCTCTGGCTGGACATCCTGACGGAATCCGGTGCCACCGCCGGGCTGGTCTCGGACACGCTGCCCGCCGAACAGCGGTGCTCTGACGGGGCGGTCGGCTGGTTGGAACGCTTCCACGCCGCCCGACACAGAGGCTGGGGCCCTCGCCCCACCCCGCCCGCCCTGCTCGACCTCGTCACCCGAGCGGCGGACCGGCTGCGGGCCGAACTCGCGGAACCGGGCCGCGAGGCGGGGCTGAACGTCGGCGTCGAGGACGCGAACCTACTGGACCTGCTCCTCTCTTTGGCCGTCCCGGTCGCCGATCCCGACCCCACCTCCCACAAGCGCCACGACCAGCTCGACATCACCGACTGGGCGGCAGCCGACCAGCGCCGCGACCTCCTCGCCATCGCCGCCGACCCGCGCTTCCGGCCCGCCTTCCGGCGTGCCGCGTACGGCCTGCGCGGTGACAGCTCCGGGGTGCGGGTCGTGCGCGCGCTCGCCGCGTCGCCCGGTGGCCGCCCGATGCTCACCGAATGGATGCGCGAGGTGGCCGACGCGTCCACCGCGGCCGGCCTGCCCGGGCTGCCCGACGCCATCGAGCGACTGACCTGGCTGCCCGCCGAAGCCCTCGAACTCGCCCGCGAGGAGGTGACCGCCGCGGTCGCCGCCGACCTCGGCGAAACCCTCGCCCGTACCCTGCGCTCCGGCCTCTTCGAGGAACTCGCCTGGCCCGCCTGGGAAACCGCGGTCACCGAGCTGAGGCCCGCGCAGGGCAACCAGGGATTGACGGTCGTCGAGGCCTGGCCCCACCTGATCGTCGCCAACTCCACCCAGGTCCGCGTCATCGACGCCGATTCCACCGTCCTCACCCACGACCTGCGGACGCCGGGCGACCCGTCGTGCCGGTACGGATTCCACTACGTCGACGGCGCCCTGCTCGTCTTCTGGTCCCGCCCCTGGGGCAGCGAGGGCGTCGAGGGCTACTGGCACACCGCGCCCGACACCGTGATCTCCCTGGACTTCACGGGGAACCGGTGGAACCCGCGCTCCGAGGAGATCAGCCTGCCCCTGCCCGGAGGCGGTCGCACCACCGGCGGCGGCGTCCTGCACGCCGGTGACACCCGGCTTCCGGGCGAACGGCCCCTGCTGCACGACGGGACGTCGTACTGGGTGTGGCAGCACCGCGAGGAGGGCAACGACGGCGGCTGGCGCGAGTACGACCCCTCGGACGGCTCCCTGGGACGGCTCTCCCGGCCCGGCGTCCTGATCGACGCACTGGGCACGGGGCCGGGGAGCGCCGCCGCGCCCACCCGGTCCTGCTGGCTCCGGCCGGCGCCCACCGTGGAGGGATCGGTCCTCGGCGCGCCCGTGGACGGTCTCCTCGGCCAGCACATCGCGGGCAGGCCGGGCGAGGGGTGGCACGTCACCGACCTGGCCGGGCGCACCGTCAGCGTGCCCGAGGGCACCGCCGCGCCCGTCGCGGTGGTCGCCTTCCCCGGCGACGAGCGCCCCCGCGCTCTGACGCAGAGCTGGCGCACACTGCAGATCATCGACCCCGACGGCGTGGTCACCACCCAGTCGCGCGACGACCGCCACCACCGCACCGCGGCCTTCGCCACCGCGAGCGTGGACCTCCCGCCGCTGCCCTTCTGGTACGCGCTGCGCCCCCGCGATCCCGAAGGCTCGGCCGCCCTGCGCGCCGCCGACGGTGGCACGATAGCCACCCTGCTGAAAGCGGCCGCGGCGGCCGGGACGGTCACCGATCTGCCCGACGTGGTACGCGCCGTGCTGCCGCAGGTCACCGCCCCGCAGTTGATCGGAGGCATCACCGAGGTCCTCCGCTTCGCCCTCACCCAGCAGGAGGCGCTGCACGACGTGGCCGCCCGTCTGGACCCGGCCGCCGGCGCCGCGGCCGACGAGCAGCCGTCGGGCCCGACCGACGGCCTGCTGTGCGACGCGCTGCTCGGGCTCTTGGACTCCGGGTACTACCGCTGGGGCGCCGAACACGACACGGCCCACCGCTTCCTGCGCGGGCTGGCCGACGCGGTCGCCGACAGCGACGCCGAAGCGGTCCCCGGTCGACTCCACTTCGACATGCCCGCCCTGCCCCCGTCCGGACTGCCCTTCACGCCGTTGCTGGACCAGCCTGCCGCCGTCGCCTACCGGGCCGTCGCCGTGGGAACCACCGATGAGCAGCGGGCCGCCCTGTGCTCGGTGCTCGGCCAGGTGGACGCGCTCGGGCCGGCTTCGGCCGGGGGCACCGCCGATCGCTGGCGGCGCGTGGTCCTCCACCTCGACCAGCGCCATCTGGCCACCCCCGGCGGCGGCGAGCGGAACACCTCGCACCGCACCCTGCTCCCGCTGGGCGGCGGGGCCGTCCTCGGCTTCACCGAGCACTCCGCGTCCGTCCCTGACGGCCACGAGTTCGGGGCGCTGCTCTACGACCCCGTCGGCCGCTTCGCGGTGCCGGGCCCCTACACCGTGCGGGGCGAGTTCCCGCTCGGCGACCAGGAGCGCGACGCAGGCCGGCTGACGGCCTTCCTGAACGAGGCGACGGACCGCGGTCCGGCGCCGTTCTTCCCGGCGGCAGCCGAGGAGTTCAGCCGCCTCACCGGCGCCTCCGGCGCGGTGGCGCGGCTGCTGCTCGCGGGCCTGCCGAACATCGACCACTACCGGCACGACTTCCTGTCGACCAAACTGCGCACCGCTCTGGGTCTCAAGGTGGCCGACGCGAACAACGCCCGTACCGAACTCAAGGCCCTCGACCCGGGCGTACGGCGCGAGCTCGTGGCGGCGCTCCTGCCCGCCGACCCCGCGCTTCTGTGGACGGAAGGACCGGACGTGTCCGCCGCCGCGGCCGTGTGGAACCGGCGTGTGGGCCGTCGCAAGCCCGTGCCCGAGTGGCTGCTCACCGAGGTCGCGCGCGCCGCGCGCACGGAGTGGCCCACCCACCGGGCCTTGGCCGCGATCCTCGACCCGGCGGAGTCGACGTCCCTCGGCGTCGACGTGACCTGGGGGGTGACGGGTGATCACGTCGAGCCGTGCGAACCGGTCGCCGACCCCTTCACCTCGTCCGTCCTGACCGGCGCCCTCACCCTCGCGGCGTGGCTGGCCCATCGGTTGCCGGCGGGCGACCCCGTACGTTCGGCGCTGCCGCCCGCGTTGACCGCCGTACGCCAGCGGCTCTCCGCACCGGGCCTGATGCTCAGCCTCGGGCACTACACCAGCCTGCCCGACTTCCGCGCCGCCGCGGGCACGCCGACCGCGACGGGTGAGGGCTACGAACGCTACGGCGCGGTGGTCATGGCCACCCACGACGACCGGCCGAAGCCCGCGCTGTGTCCGGCCCTGCTGGACTCCACCGGCTCCGATCCGTACCTGGCGGCCCTGCGCGGACCCGACCAGCGGCCCTCCGCGGTGGAAACCGCCCTGCGGGTCGCCCACGACCCGCGCTTCGCCGCACTGCTCGCCGACCCCGGCGCCCCGGCGGCGGGCGAGGCGGCCGAGGACGGCACCTGGTGGCCGCAGGATCCGGGCCGCTCCGTGCCGGACCTGGTCGCCGAGGTGTCCCGGGCCCACGGGCTCGGCCGGGACGCCGCCACCGTCTATCTGATGCTGCTCGCCATGCCCGACCCCACGGACCGCAACGTGGCGCGCTGGACCGGCTGGAAGCCCGCCCGGCTGAAGGCCGCCCGGACGGAGCTGGCCGCGACCGAGCTGGTGGTGTCGGCGAGCCGGGCCCGGGCGGGACGCTCGCTGTTCCTGCCCGGCGGCTGGACCGAGACCGCCTCCCCGATCGTGCCGGTGGAGTCATGGAAGCTGCCGATGTTCGACGCTCTCGCCCCGGGCGGCTCCCCGGTGGTGGGCGTCCTGGTGCCCGGCGAACCGGCCGCGGAGCTCTACCGGCGGGCCTGGCAGCGGGTCCGCGAGGGTGACGTGCCGCGCTTCGAGGAACTCAAGGTCAAGCGCACCCGGTCCCGAGCGGGTCGCCGCTGATCCGGCCCTGCGCCCGCCGGCGCTGACCCAGGCCACTCGCCGGCGTCGGCGCGTGCCGGCGCCGGGCGCCGTGTCGGCCCGCCGCTCCGGCCGCGCCGCGGGGCATCCGTTCGTCGCGGATGCCCAGCGGCCCCCTTTCCCTTTTCTTTCCGAAAGCCCGAGAGGACCCCGTCATGACCCTCATCGACCAGGACGCCGAGCCGGCGACCGCCACGGCACGGGCCGCGGCCGCGCCGACCCGGCAGGTGCTGCCCGCCGAGGAGCGGCACGCCGCCGAACTCGCCTTCCTCGCCGCCCAGGACGCCGGCCCCCGCCCGCCCGGCTGGGCACTCACCCCGCGCGCCGTGGTCACCTTCGTCTGCGGCAGCGACGGCACGGAGCTCACCCTGCCGAAGCGCCGCGCCGGGCTCCCCGCGAAGCTGGTCATCGCCCCCAAGTTCGTCGGGGAACGCGCCCTCGTCGAACGCTGCGTCGTCACCCTCGCCGGGGAACGCGGCCTCCTGCTCACCGGCGAGCCGGGCACCGCCAAGTCGATGCTGTCCGAACTGCTGGCCGCCGCGGTCAGCGGTACCAGTTCCCTCACCGTGCAGGGCACCGCCGGTACCACGGAAGACGCCTTCCGGTACGGCTGGAACTACGCCCTGCTGCTCGCGCAGGGTCCCAGCCGGCAGGCGCTCGTCGACTCCCCGGTGCTGTCGGCGATGCGGACCGGGCGGATCGTGCGCGTCGAGGAGATCACCCGCTGCCTGCCGGAGGTGCAGGACGCCCTCGTGTCTATCCTGTCCGACCGCCGGATCACCGTGCCCGAACTGACCGCCACCGAGGACGCGGTGATCGGCGCGGCCCCCGGCTTCACGGTCATCGCCACCGCCAACCTGCGCGACCGCGGTGTCTCCGAGATGTCCGCCGCCCTCAAGCGGCGTTTCAACTTCGAGACGGTCGCGCCGATCGCCGACGCGGACGCGGAGGCGACGCTGATCCGCCGCCAGGCCGTGGCCGCCGTACAACGCGCCGGCGCCGCGTTCGGAGTCGACGACGCCGTGCTCGACGCCCTCGTCACGGTCTTCCGGGACCTGCGGTCGGGGCGCTCGGCGGAGGGCTGGGACGTGGAACGCCCCGGTACGGTCATGTCCACCGCCGAAGCCGTCCAGGTGGCGGCCTCGTTGGGGGTCGCCGCGGCGTACCTGCCGGGCGGTGACGTCCTGGACCTGCTGCCGGGGCACCTGCTGGGCGTGGTCCGCAAGGACGACCCCGCCGACCACGGCCGCCTGCTGGGCTACTGGGACGGGCCCGTCCGCCGCCGCGCCGAGGACGGCTCGGCGATGTGGCGCCGGCTGTGGGACCTGCGCGGGAGCCTGCGATGACCGCTGTGCGCCCGGTCCCGGCCGCCGCCGGGGCCGCCGACCCACGCGACGCCGTCGACGCACTCGCCGCGTCGCGCGCACCGTACCTGCTGGGCGTGCGCCACCACAGCCCCGCCCTGGCCGCGGTGGTCCCCGCGCTGCTGGACGCCTCGGAGGCGGAGGTGGTGTGCGTCGAGCTGCCGGCCGATTTCCGGCCCTGGCTGGAGCACCTGGGCGACCCGGAGACGGTGGCGCCCGTCGCCCTGGCCGGAACCGGTGGCGACGGCCGCCTGGCGTTCTATCCGTTCGCGGACTTCTCCCCCGAGCTGGCGGCGATCCGCTGGGCGAGGACGCGCGGCGTCGAGGTCCACTGCTGCGACCTCCCCCTGTCCGCACCGGCCTGGACGGCCCCGCCCTGCCCGCCCGGCCATCCGCAGGGTTCGGCGGAGCCGGCGGAGTCCGCAGCGCGTCCGGCCCGGGGACGGCGGCCCTTCGCCGACGCACTTACCGCGTCCGGTACGGGGCGCGACGGCGACGACCTGTGGGACCGGGCGGTCGAGGTCCTCGCTCCCGGGTGCACCCCGGAAGCGGTCCGCCGCGCGGCTCTCGGCGTCGGCTGGGCCCTGCGCGAGGACGCCGCCGTATCCGCCGCCGACCTGGCGCGCGAGGTCCGCATGCGTGAGGTCATCGCCGCCGCCGCGTCGGGCGGACGCCGGGTCGCGGCGGTGATCGGCGCCTTCCACGCCCCGGCCTTGGCCGACTGCGCACCCGCGCCGGCCCCGACCGGTCCCGGGGAGGCGGCACCCGGCGCGGGAATGACCGCCGCGACGACCGCCGTTGCCGGGGCAGCCGATGGCGACGGCGGGGCCGGCGACGGCGGCAGCGGCGCAGGGACGGCCGTCGACGCGCTCGGGCTCCGGGGCCCGAGCGCCGTTCCGGCCCCGGCCGTCGCACCTGGTGCCGACACGGCCGCCCCCGCTGCGAAGGAGGCCGCGGGACCCCGGTCCCGTACGGCGGAAGGGAACCCCCCGGGGGCGATGACCTCGTTCGTGCCCTACTCCTTCGACCTGCTCGACTCCCGTTCCGGTTACCCGGCCGGCATCCGGGACCCCCTCTGGCAGCAAGCCGTCCTCGAAGCCGCCGGCGACCCCCGGCGGCTCCGCGACGCCGCGTCCGCGGCCGTGGTCGGGATCTGCCGGGAGCTGCGGCGCGCCGGTCACACCGCCGGGACCGGGGAAGCCGCCGAGACGCTGCGGCTCGCGTGCGACCTGGCCGTTTTGCGCGGGCTGCCCGCACCGGGCCGCGGGGAGCTCCTCGAAGCCGTGTCCACCGTGCTCGGCCAGGGCGAACCGCTGGGTCGGGGCCGGGCGTTGGCCCGCGCACTGGAGGCCGTGCTCATCGGCACCGGCCGCGGCCGGGTCACCCCCCGCGCGCCCCGCTCCGGCCTCGGCCCCTCCGTCGAGGCCGAGCTCGCGGAGCTGCGGCTGCCCGGCCCCCAGGACCCCGCGCCCCGCGAAGTCCGCCTCGACCCGCTGCGCTCCGCGCTCGACGGCCGCCGCGAGGTCCTGCTCCGGCGCCTGCTCGTCTGCGGTTCCTCGTACGGTGAGCCCGTCGCCGTTGCCGCCACCGGCGACGGCACCGCCCTCGGCACCAAGTGGCGGCTCGCCTGGACGCCTTCGGTCCCCGCCCGGCTCGACCTCGCCGGGGTCCGGGGCGTCACCGCCGCCCAGGCCGCCGCCGGGACCCTCCGGGACACCGCGCGCCGGGCCGCCGCCGACGGCGGTCCGACCCCGGACCAGATCCTCACCGGCCTGGCCGCCGCCGCGCGGTGCGACCTGCCCGAGCTGGTCGGCGCCCGCCTTGAGGAGGCCGCGGCCGTCCTCCCCCAGGCGGCCGGCCTGCCCGAACTGCTGGCGGCACTGGAGCTGTTGGAGGAACTGGTACGCGGCCACCTGCCCGGCACGGAGGATGCGAGCCGTACCGCGGCGGCCTCGCTCGCCGGTGAGTTGATCGAAGCCGCCGTACGGTCCCTGCCCGGCCTCGCCGGCAGTGCGGACCCCGCCGACGCCCGCGCCCTGGTGGCCTTGGCCGACCGCGCCGCGACCCGCCGGCTCGGCCTGCTCATGGACGCGACCCTCGCGGAACTGGCCACCACTGCCTCGCCCTTGATGCAGGGCGCCGCCTCGGCCGTACGGGTCCTGCTCGACCTCGACCCGGCCGCCGGGCTCGGTGCCCGCGCCGCCGGATGGATCGACAGTGCCCACACCGCGGACTCCCGCCGCGCCCTCACCCGCCGGCTCGGCGGCGTACTGGCCGCGGCGGGACCGCTGCTGGCGTCCTCCGATGCCGCCCTCACCCCGGTCCTCGACCGGGTCGACAGCCTCACCGACGAGGAATTCCTGAACCGGCTGCCGGCTCTGCGCGGCGGCTTCGACGCCCTCGCCCCCGCCGCCCGCGACCGACTGCTCCACACCATCACCGAACGGCTCGGCGACCGCGTCGACGTCTCCCTCGACGCCTCCCCGAGCTTGCTCGCCCTCTGGGCCGCCGCGGACGCCGCGGGCGCCGCCGCCCTCAAGGCCCTTCCGCTGCCGCGGCGCCGTACGCCGTCGACCCCACGGGGCGCTGAACCGGCGGCCACCGCCCCGCCCGGTCCCGCACCCGGTCCCGCACCCCAACACCGCACCCTCGCCCCCGCCGACCGTTGGCGGCTGCTGCTCGGCCGCCACAGTGACCGACTGCCACCGGGCGGAAGGCGCTACGCCCACGCCCTGGACGAGCTGTACGGGACCGGCCGGGGCGAAGGCTCCGCCGACCTCGACACCGGCGCCGGCACCGGCGCGGGACCCGGAGGCGGCCGGGAGGCGGCGTTCCCCACGGCACGCGAGTGGGCGCACGAACTGGAGGCCCTCTTCGGCGCCGACGTACGTGAGGAGGTGCTCGCCGAGGCGGCCGACGCCGGCCGCTCCGACGTACTGACCCAGCTCGACCCCCAGTCCGTACGGCCCTCCGTGGAGCTGCTCAGCTCGGTGCTGTCCCTCGCCGGGGGCCTGCCCGAGGCGCGGCTCGCCCGGCTGCGGCCCCTGGTGCGCCGACTCGTGGACGAACTGGCGAAGGAGTTGGCCACTCGACTGCGTCCGGCGCTCTCCGGCCTCACCACCGCGCGCCCCACCCGCCGTCCCGGCGGCACGCTGGACCTGGCCAGGACGCTACGGGCCAACCTCGCCCACACCCGTCGCCTCGCCGACGGCAGGACGGTCGTGGTCCCCGAACGGCCCGTCTTCAGCACCCGCGTGAGCCGTGAGGCCGACTGGCGGCTGATCCTCGTCGTCGACGTGTCCGGGTCGATGGAGGCATCCGTCATCTGGTCGGCCCTCACGGCGGCCGTACTGGGTGGCGTGCCGACGCTGTCCACCCACTTCCTCGCCTTCTCCACCCAGGTGGTGGACCTGACCGACCGGGTCGAGGACCCGCTCTCGCTGCTGCTGGAGGTGCGGGTCGGCGGCGGTACGCACATCGCGGCGGGCCTGTCCCACGCGCGCTCGCTGATCACCGTCCCCAGCCGCACGCTCGTCGTCGTGGTCAGCGACTTCGAGGAGGGCGGGCCGGTCGGCGGGCTCCTCGGGGAGGTACGCGCCCTCGCCGCCTCCGGAGTCCACCTGCTGGGCTGCGCCGCCCTCGACGATTCCGGCAGCCCGCGCTACTCGGTCCCGATCTCGCGCCGACTCGTCGCCGCCGGGATGCCGGTGGCCGCCCTCAGCCCCCTTGCCCTCGCCCGCTGGGTGGGCGAACGCCTCCGTGGAGAAGCCCGTTGAGCCCCGACCGTCTGCCGCCCGTAGCCCCCGAGGTGCTCGCCGAAGCCGTGGAGGGTCTCACGGCACGGCTGCGCAAGAAGCTGGACGCGGCCATCGCGGGCTGCGCCGACGGTGCCGTCGCGGAGCCCGACGGCAGCGTCAGCGTGCGCTTCGGTGAGGACGCCCTCGTCACCCTGCGACCCGGCCCGCACGGCGTGATCGCCGCCGCCGACCAGGTGGTGTGCGGTTGCCTGCTGGCCCCTCGCTGCCTCCACCGCGCGGCAGCCCTCGGCGCCTCCCCCCTGGCCGACCCGGAGCACCCAGGGCCGACGCCGGACCCGGGCCCCGATCCGGGCCCGGAACCGTTGCCAGGGTCGGGCGGCGATCCGGTGGGTGGCCCCGGGGTGGGGTCCCGTCACGAAGCGCAGGCCGGCCCCGACGGCGCGATGCAGGGGCACGGAGACCCGGAACCGGAGCCCGCGCTCAGCGGGGCCCAGGTCCGGGCCGCGCACGGGCTGTGGCGGGCGGCTGCCGAGGCGCTCGCGGCGGGGGTCACCGCCGGGGGCGCGGTGGTGCAGACGGAGTTGCTGCGGGCCGGCCACACCGCCCGCTTGGCCGGCCTGCCGCGCGCCGAGGCCGCCGCGCTGCGGGTGGTACGGGGGCTGCGCGCGGCGCGCGAACGCAGCGGCAGCCACCGGCTCGCCGACCTCACCGACGCCTTCCGCGAGCTCCTCTACGTCGCGGGGATGTCGGCCTCCGGCGCGGCCGGTCCGCAACTCACCGGCGTCGCCCGCCGCGCCTACCGCCCCGGCGGCGCCCTGCGCGTGTACGGCCTGTGTCGCGAGCCCGTGCTCTCCGCGACCGGGTACGGCGGAGTGGTCACCCACCTCGTGGCCCCGGACGGCGCCGCGTACTCGGTCTCCGACGTACGTCCCGGCGGCCTCGCCCGCGCCCGCGGCGCGGGCTCCGCCCCGGTCGCCCTCGGCGGCGCCGTCCTCGACCACGCGGGCCTCGCCCGCGGGGGCCTGAGGATCGCCGGGGCCACCGTGTCCCCCGAAGGCCGGCTCGGCGCCGGTCGCGGGGTGCGGGCGTCGCCGCTGCGCGGGGTCGCGTGGACCGAGGAACCGGCCGCAGCCCTGTTCGCCCGGCCGGCCGCGGAGGCGGTGGCCGCGCAACTCGCCGACCCGGAGGCGGACCCCGACCGGGACCCGGTGGCCGGCGCCGCGCTGCTCGGCTGCGACGTGGAGGTCGTCGGTCCGTACGGCGAAGACCTCCTGGTGCGCGAGACGCGGCCGGAGGCGCCGCTGCTCCGGTTGCGCGCCGCGCACCCCCACCCGGAGCTGCCGTACACGGAGAACCTGCGCCGGCTGGCCGCCCGGCCCGGTCTGAAGGTCCGTGTCCTGGGCCGTCCCGACCTGGACCGGGCGGCGACCCTGCGCCCGCTGGCGGTCGGCCCCGTGCCGGACGCGGAGTACACCCTGCGGCTGCCCGACGAATGGCTCGGCCGCGCCGACCTCGGCTACGACCGGCTCCAGGGCGACAACTTCCCTCCCGCCCCGGCCGCCACCGGCCCGGCCGCCCCCGGCCCGGCGTCCGCTGAGGCCGGCGACCCCGACCCGCTGGCGGATTCCCCGCTGTGGCGGGTGCGCCGGCTGCTGGAAACCGGGGTCGCGGGCGGGCGGCGGGCCGTCGCCGAAGCGGCCCGCGGTGCCGGGCCGCTCGCCGCGGACGGCCCGCTCCGCCGCGCCGGATTCACCACGGCGGCGGAACTGACCGCCATCGTCGCCACCGAGGCGGACCGCCGCGACCGGGACGGCTTCGGTCGCCTGATCGACCCCTCGCCGGAGCACTACGCGTGGGCCTGGCTGGCCGCGGCCACCCACCTGACCGCGGCCCGCCGATCCCTCGTCGCCGCCTCTTGGCGTTAGGCCGGCTTCGCAGCGCCTCGCCCGGCGCCGGCCTCACCACCGGCGGGCGGATTCGGGTGGCCGTCGGCTCGCGGCGAGGCCGGCTCTTCGGCACCCGGCCGCCGCACCCGACCCCCTGCGAGCCGTCACGGAGGCTCGGGTCGGCCGGGTCTCGCGGGGCGGGAGTCGGGTGCGGTGTCCCCGCGTGTCGGGTGGCACGCAGCGCCGTCCGGGTGGTGTCGCCCGTTCACCCGCCGTCAGGAACCGGGGTCGGCGGGGAGGGCGTGTTGTCCTGCCTGTCCCGGCCCATGGCCGTACGTGAGCCTCGGGCAGCCGGTGCGGGACGGTCGGGCCGGCGCACCGGAACCCCGCCCCGGCGATCACCACCGTCTCAGCGCCGCGACACGGGGAAGGGTTGGCGGTATGACAACAGAGCTCGGTTTGCCCGAAGAGATCCAGGCGTGCCTCTTCGACCTCGACGGGGTCGTCACCAAGACGGCCGTCGTGCACGCGGCCGCCTGGAAGGAGACGTTCGACGCGTTCCTGCGTGAGCGCGAGGGAGCGGGTTTCCGGCCCTTCGACCCGGTCGCCGACTACGACGAGTACGTCGACGGTCGGCCTCGGGCCGACGGGGTGCGTACCTTCCTCGACTCCCGCGGCATCCGACTGCCCGAGGGCGCGCCGGACGACCCGCCGGACGCCCAGACGGTGCACGGCGTCGGCAACCGCAAGAACCGGCTGGTGCTGAAGAAGATCCACGACCAGGGCGTGGAAGCGTACGCCGGCACGTTGCGCTACATCGAGGCGGCGCGGGGCAAGGGTTTGAAGACGGCGATCGTCTCCTCCAGCGCGAACACCCTGGACGTGCTGCACTCGATCGGCGCGGAGCACCTCTTCGACACACGTGTCGACGGGGTGGTCGCCGCCGAACGCGAACTGCCGGGCAAGCCGCACCCCGACACCTTCCTGTCGGCCGCCCACGACCTCGGTGTCGACGCCCGGCACGCCGCCGTCTACGAGGACGCGCTGGCCGGCATGGACGCGGGCCGCTCCGGCGGCTTCGGCTTCGTCGTCGGCGTCGACCGCGTCGGCCAGCGCGACGCGCTCTACGCGCACGGCGCCGACGTGGTCGTCAAGGACCTCGCGGAGCTGCTCCGGGAGCGGGGAGGCGCCGCGTGATCACCCATCGCTCTTACACCGTCGAACCCTGGGCCGTGCGCGAGACCGAGCTCGATTTCGAGGTCCTGGCGCAGAGCGAATCCGTGTTCGCGCTGTCCAACGGACATGTCGGCTGGCGCGGCAACCTGGACGAGGGCGAGCCGCACGGCCTGCCCGGCTCCTACCTCAACGGCGTGTACGAGGTGCATCCGCTGCCGTACGCCGAGGCCGGCTACGGCTACCCAGAGTCCGGTCAGACGGTCATCAACGTCACCAACGGCAAGATCGTGCGGCTGCTCGTCGACGACGAGCCGTTCGACCTGCGCTACGGCCGCCTCGTCTCGCACGAACGGGTTCTCGACCTGCGGGCCGGAACGCTCACCCGGACCTGCGAATGGGTCTCCCCGGCCGGCTCCCGCATCCGGGTGCGCGCCACCCGGTTGGTCTCCCTCACGCAGCGGGCGATCGCCGCCGTGGCCTACGAGGTCGAGGCCGTCGACCGCCGGGCGCGCGTGGTGATCCAGTCCGAGCTGGTCTCCAACGAGCAACTGCCGGAGTCCGGCGGCGACCCGCGTGCGGCGATGGCGTTGCAGGCGCCGCTGGAACCGGAGGAGAACTTCGCCTCCGGCAGCCGGCTGCGCCTCGTCCACCGCACCCGACACAGCGCACTGCGCGTGGCGGTGGCCGCCGATCACGTCGTGGACGGTCCCGAGTCGACGACGAGCGCGAGTGAGAGCCATCCCGATCTGGCCCGCCTGACCGTCACCTCGGTGCTGGAGCCCGGGCAGCGGCTGCGGGTGGAGAAGGTGGCCGCCCACGGCTGGTCCGGCGTCCGCTCACTGCCCGCGATGAGCGACCAGGTCGACGCGGCGCTCGCGGCCGCCGCACGCGGCGGCTGGTCGGCGCTGGTGGCCGAACAGCGGCAGTACCTGGACGACTTCTGGGCGCGCGCGGACGTCGAGGTCGAAGGCGACGAGGAGATCCAGCAGGCCGTACGGTTCGCCCTCTTCCACGTCCTGCAGGCGGGCGCCCGCGCCGAACAACGGGGCATCCCGGCCAAGGGACTGACCGGCTCTGGTTACGACGGGCACGCTTTCTGGGACACGGAGATGTTCGTGCTGCCCGTGCTCACCTACACCGCGCCGCGAGCGGTCGCCGAGGCCCTGCGCTGGCGGCAGTCGACCTTGCCCGCGGCGCGCGAGCGCGCCGCCCAACTCGGGCTGAGCGGCGCGGCCTTCCCGTGGCGGACCATCGCGGGGCAGGAAGGCTCGGCGTACTGGCCCGCGGGCACGGCCGCGTTCCACGTGAACGCCGACATCGCACACGCCGTGACGCGGTACGTGGCGGCGAGCGGAGACGAGGACTTCGAGCGGGAGACCGGGGTGGAGCTGCTGGTGGAGACCGCCCGCCTGTGGCATTCGCTGGGCCACCACGACCACCACGGCGCCTTCCACATCGACGGGGTCACCGGGCCCGACGAGTACAGCGCCGTCGCCGACGACAACACCTACACCAACCTGATGGCCCGGGCGAACCTGCTGGCCGCCGCCGAACTCGTGGAACGGCATCCGAAGGAGGCGCAGCGGCTGGGCGCCGGTGAGGAGGAGAGCGCCGCGTGGCGCGACGCCGCGCACGCCATGAACGTCCCGTACAACGACGAGATCGGTGTCCACGAACAGCACTCGGGCTTCACCCGCAACCAGCGGTGGGACTTCGCCGGCACCCGACCCGACCAGTATCCGCTGCTGCTGCACTTCCCCTACTTCGACCTGTACCGCAAGCAGGTGGTCAAGCAGGCCGACCTCGTGCTCGCCATGTACACCTGCGGTGACTGGTTCGACGAGGAGCACGTCGCCCGCAACTTCGCCTATTACGAACCCCTGACCGTACGGGACTCCTCGCTGTCGGCTTGCGTCCAGGCCGTGATCGCCGCGCAGACGGGGCATATGCGCCTCGCCTACGACTACGCGGCCGAGGCGGCGTTGATGGACTTGGAGGACTTGGAGCACAACACGCGCGACGGGCTGCACATCGCCTCTCTGGCCGGCACGTGGATGGCGCTCGTCACGGGGTTCGGCGGTACCCGCCGAGTGGGCGGTGACCTGCGGTTCGCGCCGCGGCTGCCGGAGAAGTTCAGCCGCCTCGCCTTCACGCTGCAGTTCCGCGGTCGTCGGATTCGGGCGGAGATCGACCGGCAGAGTGCCACCTACACGTTGCTGGAGGGCCCGGCCCTGACGATCCACCACCATCGCGATCCGGTCGTCCTGCGGCCCGACACCCCGATGTCCCGCCCCGTCCCGCCGCTCAAGCCGGGTCCGGCTCCCGACCAGCCCCCGCACCGCCGCCCGAACGCCCACCAGGGACGCGGCTGAGGGCGGAGGCTGTGGTGTTACGTCCGGTACCCGGGCGCTCTTGCGCCCTGCCGCGCGGGTCAGGAGAGCTTGCCGCCGTAGTCGGGGAGTTTGAAGGTGCGTTCCGCGTGTCCTCCGACGAGGTCGCTCTCGTTGTTCCCGATGTTGGCGATGATCGTGTAGCCGCGGTTCTCGATCTCGGTGCGCTCGGCCGTCTTGTACGCGCTGACCTCACTGAACAGGTTGGGCAGGTCGCGTACGTAGAGTCCGGACACCGGGTAGCCGACCGAGGTCAGGTTGCGTTCGGTGAGGGAGTAGAGGATGCCGGGGCGGGCGGTGACGAAGAAGACGGCCACGCCGCGCGCGTTCGCGTACCGGGTCAGGTCGAGAACGGGGGCGATCGCGGGGGTGGGGGTGGTCCAGAACCAGTGGAAGTCCGTCTCCAGCGAGGAGTTGTCGATGTCGAGGACGATGGCGGGCTTCTCGCCGGCCGGGGAGGAAGCGAGGCGCTGCTCGACGTAGGGCCGGGCGGCGCCCATGACGGCGCCGACGTCGCGTTGCCAGGTGGCGTAGTCGATGCCGAGGATCGCGGCGTTTCCGCCGGGCGCCCAGGTGGCGACGGCGGCAGGGGCCTGCGCGGGTGCCCCCGTCACCGCGTTGGCGTCGGTGGCGGGGGCGAAGGCCAGTACGGCCGCGGTCGCGGTGATGGCCGTGGCGGTGCGGGCTCTGCGTATGGGGGTCACAGGTCACTCACTCCTGGTCGCGGATGGCGTGTACGCGAGAAGAGTCGGTCAGATCCCGCCCGTTTTCTACTGGCCGGTAGGTAATTTCTGGCAACCGCCGGGTGAACGCCCGCCGCGAGGGCGGCGGGCGAACACCCGGTCCCGACCGGCGACGGGTCCGGCGAGGACGGGCACCCGACGAGTAACGAACACACGGCATCAACCAGGCCCGGATATCCGCCACTTCCCGAATTCGGCCACGACCCCGGTCCAGCGGGCGGGCACATCGGCCCGAGCGGTCAGGGACCCAGTAGAGCCCTGCGAATTTTTTTCGTCAATGCTTTTCACAAGAGTTGAAGAAACTCCGAGTTCACGGGCCGGACGCCCAGTTGAGCCCCCGCTCGGCCTTCGGTTCCTGAACGCCGAAACCCTTGACGGCCCACCTGCGGGGCAGTTCACTCACGCTTCGATCCCCACGGTCCATCACGTCAGGAGCACCCCCACATGCCCCTCCTCTCCGATCACCCGCCCCGGCTCACCGTCGCGGCGCTCACCGCCGTCCTGATCGCGGCCCTCCTCGTGTTGCTGCCCGGTACCCCGGCCCAAGCCGCCCCCGTCCTGCTCTCCCAGGGCAAGCCCGCCACCGCCTCCAGCGCGGAGGGCGCCGGGACTCCGGCCGGTGCGGCCGTGGACGGCGACAACGGCACCCGTTGGTCGAGCGGGTTCGCCGACCCCCAGTGGATACAGGTCGACCTCGGCGCCCCCGCCCAGCTGAACCAGGTGGTCCTGCGCTGGGAAGCGGCGTACGCGAAGTCCTACCGGGTCGAGCTGTCCACCGACGGCACCACCTGGTCCACCGCCTACTCGACGACCGCGGGCACCGGCGGGGTCCAGACCCTCGACGTCACGGGCACCGCGCGCTACGTCCGCGTCCACGGAACCCAACGGGCCACCGCCTACGGCTACTCGCTCTGGGAGTTCCAGGTCTACGGCACCACGGGCAGCGGCCCGGTGATCCCCGGCGGCGGCGACCTCGGACCGAACGTGATCGTCTTCGACCCCTCGATGCCGGACATCCAGGCCAAGCTGGACCAGGTCTTCGCCCGGCAGGAGTCGGCCCAGTTCGGCTCCGGCCGCTACCAGTTCCTCTTCAAGCCCGGCACCTACCACGGCCTCAACGCCCAGATCGGCTTCTACACCGCGATCTCCGGCCTCGGCCTGAACCCCGACGACACCACCATCAACGGTGACGTGACCGTCGACGCCGGCTGGTTCGGCGGCAACGCCACCCAGAACTTCTGGCGTTCGGCCGAGAACCTCGCCCTCAACCCGGTCAGCGGCACGGACCGCTGGGCGGTCTCGCAGGCCGCGCCGTTCCGCCGGATGCACGTCAAGGGCGGCCTGAACCTGGCGCCCGACGGTTACGGCTGGGCGTCGGGCGGCTACATCGCCGACTCCGAGATCGACGGGCAGGTCGGCAACTACTCCCAACAACAGTGGTACACCCGTGACAGTTCGATCGGCGGCTGGTCCAACGCAGTCTGGAACCAGGTGTTCTCGGGGGTCCAGGGCGCACCGGCGCAGAGCTTCCCGAACGCACCGTACACCACGCTCGACAGCACGCCCGTCTCACGGGAGAAGCCCTTCCTCTACCTCGACGGCGCCCAGTACAAGGTCTTCGTACCGGCCAAGCGCACCGGCGCCCGCGGCACCTCCTGGGGCAACGGCGCACCGCAGGGGTCCTCGATCCCGCTGAGCCGGTTCTACGTGGTCAAGCCGGGCGCGAGCGCGGCGACGATCAACGCGGCGCTGGCCCAGGGCCTGCACCTGCTCTTCACCCCCGGCGTCTACCACGTGGACCGCACCATCCGGGTCGACCGCCCGGACACGGTCGTACTGGGCCTCGGCCTGGCCACGATCGTCCCGGACAACGGAGTGACCGCGATGAGGGTCGCCGACGTCGACGGCGTCAAGCTCGCCGGCCTCCTGATCGACGCGGGTCCGGTCAACTCGCCCAGCCTCCTGGAGGTCGGTCCCACCGGAACCACCACGGACCACGCGGCGAACCCGACCACCGTGCAGGACGTCTTCGTACGGGTCGGTGGCGCCAGCGCCGGCAAGGCCACGGTCGGCATGGTGATCAACAACCACGACACGATCGTCGACCACACCTGGATCTGGCGCGCCGACCACGGTGACGGGGTGGGCTGGGAGACCAACCGCTCCGACTACGGGTTCCGGGTGAACGGCGACGACGTCCTAACCACCGGTCTGTTCGTCGAGCACTTCAACAAGTACGACGTGCAGTGGAACGGCGAGCGGGGCCGCACGATCTTCTTCCAGAACGAGAAGGCGTACGACGCCCCCGATCAGGCGGCCGTCCAGAACGGCTCCACCAAGGGCTTCGCCGCCTACAAGGTGGCCGACTCGGTCAACACGCACGAGGGCTGGGGCCTGGGCAGTTACTGCTACTACAACGTGGACCCGACCATCCGGCAGGACCACGGCTTCGAGGTACCGGTGAAGCCGGGTGTCACGTTCCACGACCTGCTCGTCGTCTCGCTCGGTGGAAAAGGCCAGTACGAGCACGTCGTCAACACCACGGGAGCCCCGACGTCGGGCACCTCGACCACCCCCTCGACCGTCGTCTCCTTCCCCTGATCCGTCCGTCGGCGTGACCGGGCACCGACGGGGCCGGGCTCGGAGGTGGCACTCGACCGGCTGCCGGGCCGTTCCGGATACCGCGCGTCGCCCGACCCACCCCGCCGGGCGGCGCGCGGCGGGGCGGCGGTGTGGGCGGGCGAGTGGCGGGCTCAGCGGGAGCGGTGGGCGGCGATGATGCCGGCGTAGGCGCGGCCGCTGGACTTGACCGTGCGGATCTGGGTCTCGTAGTCGACATGGACCAGGCCGAAGCGCTTGTCGTAGCCGTAGGCCCATTCGAAGTTGTCCAGCAGCGACCAGGCGTAGTAGCCGGCCACCGGTGCGCCGCGGCCGGCCGCGCGGGCGCAGGCGGCCAGGTGGGAGGTCAGGTAGGCGGTGCGCTCGGGGTCGTGGACGCTGCCGTCGGGGGCGACGGTGTCGGGGTAGGCGGAGCCGTTCTCGGTGATGTGGATGCGCCGGGCCCCGTACTCCTGGTGCAGGCGCATGATGAGCGTTTCCAGGCCGTCGGCGTCGACCTCCCAGTCCATGCCGGTGCGCGGGACGCCGGGCCGGTCGACCTGGCGGGCGAACGGCGCGGGGCCGGTCGGGTCGGCGGTGACGACTTGGGGGAAGTAGTAGTTGAGGCCGATCCAGTCGAGGGGTGTGGCGATGACGGTGAGGTCACCGGGTCGTTCGGGGAGGTCGACGCCGTATACCTCGCGCATGTCGGCGGGGAAGCCGCGGCCGTGCACCGGGTCGAGCCACCAGCGGTTGACGTGGCCGTCCATGCGGCGGGCGGCGGCCCGGTCGGCTTCGTCGGCGGTGGCGGGTTCGATGGTGGAGAGGTTGTTGACGATGCCGATCCGCGCGCGGGGGGCCGCGGTGCGAACGGCCTGGCCGGCGAGGCCGTGGCCGAGCAGCAGGTGGTAGGAGGCGCGGACGGCGGCGGTGAGGTGCCTCCCGCCGGGTGCCATCCTGCCCTCCAGATGGCCGATCCAGGCGGCGCACAGCGGCTCGTTGAGGGTGGCCCACTCGGTGACGCGGTCGCCGAGGCGGTCGGCGACGAGGCCGGCGAACACGGCGAAGTGCTCGGCGGTGGCGCGTTCGGGCCAGCCGCCGCGGTCCTGGAGGGCTTGGGGCAGGTCCCAGTGGTAGAGGGTGACGTTGGGTTCGACGCCGGCGGCGAGCAGGGCGTCGATCAGCCGGTCGTAGTGGTCGAGACCCTTGGTGTTGACGGGGCCGTCACCGCCGGGGAGGATCCGCGGCCAGGCGACGGAGAGCCGGTAGGCGTTGGTGCCCAGTTCCCGCATGAGGGCGATGTCCTCGCGCCAACGGTGGTAGTGGTCGCAGGCGGTGTCGCCGTTGTCACCGCCCTCGATGGCGCCGGGGACGCGGCTGAAGGTGTCCCAGATGGAGGGGGCGCGGCCGTCCTCGGCCACGGCGCCCTCGATCTGGTAGGCGGAGGTGGCGGTGCCCCAGGCGAAGTCGGCGGGGAGTGCGGCGAGGTCGATGGCGTGCGCGGCGGTCAGGGGGAGACTTTCGGAGAGGGTCATTTGACGGCTCCTGCCGTGAGTCCGGCCACCAGGTACTTCTGCAACAGCAGGAATCCGGCGACGACGGGGACGCTGACGACGAGCGAGGCGGCCATGATCTGGTTCCAGTAGACGTCGTTCTGCGTGGAGTAGCCCTGCAGTCCGACGGCGAGGGTGCGGGTGGTGTCGTTCGTCATGACGGAGGCGAAGAGGACCTCGCCCCAGGCGGTCATGAAGGCGTAGACGGTGACGGCGACGATGCCGGGCACGGCCGCCGGGATCACGATGCGCAGCAGTGCGCCGAGGGGGCCGCAGCCGTCGACCGTGGCCGCTTCGTCCAGGTCGCGGGGCACCGAGTCGAAGTACCCGATGAGCATCCAGATGGAGAAGGGGAGGGAGAAGGTGAGGTAGGTGAGGATGAGCCCGCCGCGGGAGCCGTAGAGGGCGACGCCGGTGCTGTTGCCGATGTCGACGAAGATCAGGAACAGCGGCAGGAGGAAGAGGATGCCCGGGAACATCTGGGTGGACAGCACGGTCACCGTGAACAACCGCTTGCCGCGGAAGCGGTAGCGGCTGACGGCGTAGGCCGCGAAGACGGCGATGACCACGGAGCAGGCGGTGGCGGTGCCCGCCACGATCAGCGAGTTGAGGAAGTACTTGCCGAGCGGGATGGTGTGCCAGATGTCGATGTAGGGGCGGAGGGTGAGGCCGGTGGGAATCCAGCGGAACCGGCCGGCGACGTCCTTCAGCGGTTTGAGCGAGCTGGTGACCATCACGTAGACGGGCAGGAGGACGAAGGCGGCGAGCGCGGTCAGGAACGCGGCCCGGACCCCCCGGAAGGAGAGCGGCGGGTCGAGGGGACCGCGGGGTCTAGCGGGCATCGTCGTTCCTCCGTCCTCGGGTGGTGACGAGCAGGTATCCGGCGGTGACCAGCAGCAGGAACAGCAGCAGGAACAGCAGCAGGAGGACGGACATGGCCGATCCGGTGCCGAAGTTCCATGTGACGAAGCTGGACTGGTAGATGTGGACGGAGATGAGGTCGGCCGCTTCGGGCGCCGATCTGCCGAAGAGCACGAACGGCGTGTTGAAGTCGTTGAAGGTCCACAGGAACAGCACCAGGACGAGCACCTGGTTGACGCGGCCGACCGACGGCAGGGTGATGCGGCGGATCTGCTGCCAACTGCCGGCGCCGTCCAGCGCGGCGGCCTCGTAGAGCTCCTTGGGAACGTTTTGCAGCGCCGCCATCACGACCAGGAACGCGAACGGCCAACCCTTCCAGACGGAGACGGTGAGCAGGGCCCAGAAGCTGTTGTCGCCCAGCAGCCAGAAAGTGTGTTCGGCGCCGCCGATGCCCAGTTGGTCGTGGACGACGTGGTTCACCAGGCCGTTGTCCCGTTGGAACATGAACGACCACGTGATGACGGCCGCGTAGACGGGCAGGGCGTAGGGGACGAGGAAGAGCGCCCTCAGGAGTCCCCGGCCGCGGAAGGTCTCCTGGGTGAACACGGCGGCGGCGGTCCCGATCAGCCAGCACAGGGCGACGGAGAGCAGGGTGAAGAGGCAGGTGGTGAGGAAGGACCCGAGCAGGGCCGCGCCGACGGGCCGGTTGATGTCGACGACGAGGCGGTAGTTGTCGAGGCCCGTCCACGGGGCGCCGGTCCAGTCCCGGATGTGGAACTGGGTGAGCGCGCGGAAGCCGGCCACGACGCCCATCACCATCGGCACCAAGTGGATGAGCAGTTCGAGCAGGAGCGCGGGCAGGAGCAGGAGGTAGGGCAGGGCGGCGCGGCGCAGCCGTCCGGGCCGGGACGCGCGGCGTCCCGGTCGGCGCCCGCGCGGCGGTGTGGGGTGGTCCCCGCGCGCCTTGGCGTCGGGGGCGTGGGTGGTGGGCGCGGCGGTCATCGGTCGAGGATCAGTTCGACATCTGCTGCTGCGCCTTGGCGAGCTTCGCCTTGACCCACTCGGCGGTCACCGGGCGGCCGGCCGCGGCGTCGACGAAGAGCTCCTTGACGGCGGTGCCGACGGCTGTCTCGAACTGTGACTCCTCGGGGACCTGCGGGAGCGGTGCGGCGCTGGTGGCGAGGGTGTCGCGGAGCACGGTGAGGTCCTGGGTGGCGAAGGCGGGGTCGCTCTGGGCGGCCTTGACCGGCGGGACGGAACCGTAGGCCTTGTTGAGGAGGGTCTGCTCCTCGTCGCCGGTCATGAACTTCACGAACTCGAGGGCGCCGTCGATGTTGTCGCTGTTCTTGAAGACGGCCATGTTGATGCCGGCGACCATGGAGTTGGTGTTCTTGCCGGCGCCGGGGGCGCCCCCGGCGGGGACCGGCACGGGGGCCACGCCCCAGTCTCCTTCCTTCATGCCGTGTGCCTTGAAGCTGCTCGCCGCGTTCTGCCACAGGACCATGGCGGTCTTGCCGTTGGCGAAGTCCTGGAGGGACTGGTTCTTGTCGTATTCGGCGTTGCCCGGCGCGATGATCTCGTCCTTGGCCATCAGGTCGACGTACTGCTTGACGGCCTCGACGTTGGCGGGGGTGTCGAACGTGGGCTTGCCGGCCGTGTCGAAGAACTCGGCGCCGTGCTGCTTGGAGAGCACGAAGACCTGGTGGATGTTGTTGGAGAGGTTCGAACCCTCGGCGCCGAGCGCCCACTTGCCGTCCTTGGACAGCTTCCGGCCGACGGCGACGAGTTCGTCCCAGGTGGCCGGGGGCTTGTCGATGCCCGCCTCCCGGAACATCTCTTTGTTGTAGTAGAGCGCGTAGGACATCGAGTAGAGCGGGACGGCGGCCGGGTCCTTGCCCGTCGCACCTGCCGAGCCGATGGCGGATTCGACGAAGCGGTCCCGGCCGCCGATCGCCCGGAAGTTGTCGGCGGTCCACGGAAGCAGTGCTCCGGTTGCCTGGAGGGACGAGGACCAGGTGTTCCCGATGTTGAGGACGTCGGGCCCCTGACCGGAGGCGGTGGCGGCGAGGATGCGGTTGAGCAGGTCCGGCCAGGGGATGACTTCGAGCTTGACCTTGATTCCGGTCCGCTCCTCGAACTTCTTGAGTTCGGGAGCGAGCGTGGCCCGGTCCGCCGTGACGTCGGGGCCCTGGTTGGAGGCCCAGTAGGTGAGTTCCTTGGGGGCGGTGTCGGAACCGCCCCCGTCGTCCGCCGATCCGCCGCCGCAAGCGGTGGCGGCGGTGGCGAGGAGGGAGACTGTGACGGCGGCGGCAGCGGCTCGGGTTCTGCGCATGGCGGCTCGGTCCCTTTCGGCGGGGCTGGGGGGAAAGGCAGACGCGGCGCACATCCCCCATGGCCTTAATTCAGGACGTGAGTTAAGCCTCGTGAAAGGGTCGCGTCAAGGGATCGCGCAGGGGTATGTTGCGAACGATGTCACTGCGGAAGGGGCCGGATGACCACGGGGCGTAGCGGGCGAACGGTGCGGGACCTGCGGCGGGGAAATCGGAGCGCCGTCCTCCAACAGCTCTACTTCGGCGGGCCGATGAGCCGCCAGGAGCTGGGGCCAGCCACGGGGCTGAGCTCCGGGTCGGTGAGCAACGTCGTCGGGGAACTGGTCGCGGACGGACTCCTGGAGGAGGCCGGCGTCGTCGACTCCGACGGCGGCCGGCCCCGTACCCTGCTGCGCGTGGCGCCCGGCAGTGCGCACATGATCGGCGTCGACGTCGGCGAGACCCGCGTCCGCGTCGAGCTGTTCGACCTGACGCTGACCGAACTGGCGCGCGTGGAGATGCCGTTGCTCCCCCGCGGCTGTTACGACGTCGGCCCCATCGTCGACCACGTCAAGGACGGGATCGTCGCGGTTCTCGCCGAGGCCGGCATCGGCACGGAACGACTGCTGGGCGTCGGCGTCGGGGTGCCGGGCATCGTCGACCGGACCGCGCCGGGCGGGACCGTGGTGCACGGCCAGACCATCGGGTGGGACGCGGTACCGCTGGAGGAGCTGTTGCGCGGCACCGGAGCGCTGCCGCCGGAGGTCCCGTACCTCATCGACAACGGCGCACGGACCCTCGGCCAGGCGGAGATGTGGTTCGGGGCGGGGCGCGGGGCGCGGGAGGCACTGGTCGTGCTGTTCGGCTCGGGCGTCGGTGCGAGCCTGATCACCGACGGTTCGCCGGACGGCGGGACGACGGAGGGGACCGCGCTGGAGTGGGGGCACCTGACGGTCTCGGTGCGCGGCCGGCGCTGCCGGTGCGGGGCGCTGGGCTGTCTGGAGGCTTACACGGGGGCGGAGTCCCTGCTGGAGCGGTGGGCGGAGCGGGGCGGCGGCCCGGTCGACTCCGTGGACGAGGAGGAGGCGCTTTCGGCCCTGCTGGCGGCGGCCGAGAAGGAAGACCCGGTCGCGAGGGAGGTCCTGGCGGAGACCGCGGAGTACCTGGGCGCGGGCCTGTCCGACCTCATCAACCTCTTCCGGCCCGAGCGCATCCTCATAGGCGGCTGGGCGGGCCTGCTGCTCGGCCCCCACATCCTTCCAGCGGTACGCGAGCACGCGACCCGGTACTCCCTGCGCCACCCCGCCGGCCGGGTCACCGTCGGCATGGGCTCGCTGGGTCCGGACGCGGTGACGGTCGGCGCGGCGACACTGCCGCTGTCCGCCTTCTTCGCCACGGGCGGTCGACGGGCGACACCCCGGCCCGACGCCGAACCCCCGGCCTGGCGCACCGCCCTCCGTGTCCGCGGCGGCACGACACCCGGCCGAACCTGAACTCGACCCCTGCCGCGGCCCCGGCGGCCCCACGCCGTTTCGGACGGCCCCGGCGCCGTGCGCGCCGGGGCCGTCCCAGTCGGGAAGTGCGTCAGTGCTCCGTCGTTCCGCGGCTGCCGTACGAACGGCGCACCGCATCGGCGGCCTTGTCGGTCTGAGCGTCGTACTTGTCAGCCGTGCGCTCATCGACGAGTCGTTCGACGCTCTCGACACCCTTGTCGGCCTGGTCCGGGTGGCCCTTCGCCAACTCCTTGGCCTTGTTCGCCATGTCTCCCAGCTTGCTCATGAGTACCTCCGCGGTAGTCCTTGCGTCGTACGCAGCCGCAGGTACCCGCCCGGTCCCCTCATACGCCGAGTGAGACGAGCGAGTGACCGTCACCGTCCCGACCACCGTGGTCGGGACGGTGACGTCCCCTCCTTCAAGGGGGCACGGCGTGCTCATCCCCGAGCTCGGTCACCTGCCGGCCGTGCGGCGCGCGCTTGCCCGGTGGGCGCGGCCGAACGCTCGGCCGTTCGGGGGAACTCGCTCGGGAAGAGCGAGCCGGTTGGACCTGCGGGCGGGTCGGGGCGACCTCCAGGGCCCCACCCCGACACCGCCACGCTGCGACATCGCCCTGGAAGTCAACGGTTCGCTGTTCGCCGAAACGATGAGGCATCCTGGAGGCATGGACGAATTGCATGCCGAAACACCGGGCGACGGCGCACCGGGCGGCGGGACAGAAGGCCTTGCCCCGGCCGCACGCCTCGCGGCTTTCGCCGCCGCCTTGGCCGACGAGACACGGGCCGCCATCTGCATGACCCTGCTGGAGGGGCGGGCCTGGACCGCGGGCGAACTGGCCCGCATCACCGCGGTCGCGCCGTCCACCGTGAGCGGCCATCTGGCCCGGCTGACGGAGGCGGGTCTCTGCGTGACCGAGCGACAGGGCCGGCACAGCTACGTGCGGATCGCCGACGCCGCGACCGCCCGCCTCCTCGACGAGCTCGCCTCATACGCGATTCCCGACCGGGACGCGGCGCACGCGGTGCCCGTGGTCACGGCCCCCGACCCGCTGGCTCGCGCCCGTACCTGCTACGACCATTTCGCGGGGCGCCTGGGAATGGCCGTGACGGACGCGATGGAGCGGCGTGAGCTGCTCCGCACGGACGGCGTATTCGAGCTGACGGAGGCCGGCCGGCGCTGGTGCGCAGAGGCCGGCATCAGCCTCGCGCCCGGGGGCCGAAGGCCGGCGGCGAGCTCCTGCCTGGACTGGACGGAGCGCCGCCGCCACCTGGGGGGCATCGTCGGGGCGCGACTGTGCGCGCGAGCCCTGGACCGCGGGTGGGTGGTGCGACCGGCGGGCGGCGGGCGGGCGTTGGAGATGACCGGGGTCGGGGACCGCGCCTTCCGCGACCTGTTGGGGATCACTCCTGCCGACTGGAGCTGAGGGCGCCTGTCGCGGTGGGCGCAGATGGGACGGGCAGGTAGGACTGATACTTCGGTGGACACCAAACTGTTCTGCGATAGGGTGAACACATGACCTCCCTCCGCTCGAGTCGGATATCGCCCGGCGTCCTCACGGCCTGCGCCGTGACCTTCACGGTGTTCGCCTGGGCGTCCGCGTTCGTCTCCATCCGCAGCGCGGGCGCCGCCTACTCCCCCGGGGCCTTGGCCCTCGGGCGTCTGCTGGCCGGTTCCGTGGTGCTCGCCGCGCTGTTGTTGATCCGCCGCCAAGGTCTACCGCCCCGGAAGGCCTGGCGCGGAATCCTGATCTCCGGTGCGGTGTGGTTCTGCGGCTACACGGTCGCCTTGAACTGGGGGGAACGGCTGGTCGACGCGGGTACGGCCGCCCTGCTCGTGAACACCGGGCCGATCCTCATGGCCCTGCTCGCCGCCCGTCTGCTGGGCGAGGCGCTGCCGCCGCGCCTGTTGTCCGGCATGGCCGTCTCCTTCGTCGGAGCGGTCGTCGTGGGTCTGTCCATGTCCTCGGGCGGCAGCGCGTCGACCTCGGCGCTCGGCGTCGTCCTGTGCCTGCTGGCAGCCGTCGCCTACGCGAGCGGCGTCGTCGCGCAGAAGCCCGCGTTGTCCTTCGGAACGCCCCTGCAGATCACCGCCTACAGCTGCATGACGGGAGCGGTGGCCTGCCTGCCATTCGCCGGGCAACTGGTCACGGAACTGCCGAGGGCGCCGATTTCCGCGACGCTGAACATGGTCTACCTGGGCGTGGTACCGACCGCACTCGCGTTCATCACCTGGACCTACGCGTTGGCCCGCACACCCGCCGGCAAGCTCGGTGCGACGACCTACGCGGTCCCCGCGATCGTGGTGCTGCTGAGCTGGACCTTGCTGGGCGAGGTGCCCGGGTGGTTGACCCTGCTCGGCGGAGTGCTCTGTCTGGCCGGCGTCGCGGTCTCCCGCTACCGGCCACGCCCGGCCGCCCCGTCGGTGACGGCCGACCCCGCCGTCCGTACCGGCTCCGAGTCCTGACCTCCCCGGCCGGTCCCGCCGGCAGTTCGGCGAACCGGCTACGGTGAACCGGCTGCGCACCGGGCCCGCGGCCTCAGTCCCCTTCGGCGGTACGGGCACGAGCACCCGAGCGGGTGCGGGCCGGGGTCTGGGCGCGCTGCGGGTGACGGCGCAGGTATTCCTGTTCCAGCTCGTTCATCCGCTTCGTGTGGGTGACCAACGCATCGTCGGACCCGTGCAGCAGAGTCTCGTGGCGCGTGCGGTGGATGGCCTCCAGCTCCCGGAGCAGCACGCGCTCTTCAAGGTCTTGGGCCGACGGGCCGCTCTGGTGATCAGTCATCGCGGGTGCGCCTCCTTTTCCTCACGCGTCCGCGGGCGGACGCGGGCTCGCCCCGGGCGGCAGCACGCCGCTCACTCCATCATGCTGCCGCTCGCGGACGACTGCTTGTCCGAAGCCGATCAGACGCCCGACCGGGAATCCCCGGTCGGGCGTCTGTATGAACTCCTGGCCCCAGGAGGGGGCCGAACCGTCATCCCTGGTCGGGCGTGTTCCCCTGGTCCTGGCCGGGCTGCTGGTTCTTGTCGGGGACCTTGTTCTGGTCCGGCTTGGTGTCGGGCACCTTGTTCTGGTCCTGCTTGTTCTCCTGCTGCTGGCCCGGCTGCTGGTTCTTGTCAGGCACCTTGTTCTGGTCCGGCTTCGTGTCAGGCACCTTGTTCTGGTCCGGCTTCGTGTCGGGCACCTTGTTCTGGTCCTGCTTGTTCTCCTGCTGCTGGCCCGGCTGCTGGTTCTTGTCAGGCACCTTGTTCTGATCCGGCTTCGTGTCAGGCACCTTGTTCTGGTCCGGCTTGGTGTCAGGGACCTTGTTCTGGTCCGGCTTCGTGTCGGGCACCTTGTTCTGGTCCTGCTTGTTCTCCTGCTGCTGGCCCGGCTGCTGCTCCTTGTCAGGCACCTTGTTCGTGTCGGGCGGCTTCACCACCGGTTCCTGAGCGGGCATCGGAAGGACCGGGTACGGCGATTCGGGCTTTTGGCCGCTGGGGGCAGGAATCTCGCGGTCGTGCTTGCCCTGCAGGTCGCCGCTCGGCCGCTCGTACCAACCCTTGCGGCTTTGATCGAACATCGTGACGGTCTTCACCGGCTTCTCGGCGGGCTTGACCGCAACGAGATGGGAGGGCCGGAAGGACGACCACTGTTTGCCGCTGAACGTCTGGTTGCCTTTGACCGCGATCGGCGGAGCCAAGGGGTTCCCGCAGGCGCAGCGGACGCGCGGTACGCCGTGGTTGTCCACCAGGACGGGCGTGCCTGCCTGGAGGACGGCCTGGTAACTGGTGGTGGCGCCGTTCTTGTATCCGTGATTGGTGACCCGGGTGTCCCAGCTCAGCCGAGCGGGCGTCAGTGACCGCAGATAAGAGGGGACGCCGGACTCCTGGATGTGCAGGGGTTCGGCGAACGCCTTCCGCTTGTCCGTGTGCTGGCCGAGGAACTGAATCTGCTTCTCGACGTTGCAGCTCGCGACGTTCCGCGTTCCTCCGTACAGCCCCGGCTGCGCGCCATTGACCTCAAGGGTTTGCGTACCGCTCGCGCCCGACTTCGACGTATTGGCCATGGCGGGCGTGACTTCGGTCGCCTCGGACGCAGTGGCCGTCGAGGGAGTGTACGGATCGAGACCGGCCGCCGAGGTGGCCTGGAGGAAGACCTCGCCGCCGCTTGCCTTGTTACCGCCCATGACGGTGAAACCGAGGACCACCGCCGTCGCGATGCCCACAGCCGCGCCGGCACCCAGCACGGTTCTGCGCGACCGCCACCCGTGAGCCGGTGCCCCGGGGCGCCGGCCCGGCTCTCCCGGCTCGCCGCCGCCCGTCAGCGGGGCGGGCGGCCCTGACGGGGGTGGTCCCGCCGGCGGCGGGAGGCCGGGCGGCGATGGCTGCTCGTCCGTCGGCCGAGCAGACAACGGACCGGACGGAGGGCCGGTCGGGCGCTCGGACGAAGGAGGTAGGGAAGTCACGACTCTCTCCCCTCGTCGTGGGACATCGGGGAAACGATGGTTGTCCTCATTGCCTACTCCTCTGACCATTATGGCTCCACGTCCCAGGGACGTGAATCATGAAAATTCCGCTACGGCGAAAAAAGGTGAAGACGGAGCCGGACGGCCCCGTCTCCCTCATGAGCCGGTTCGGACGGGTCACTCGCTGGGGTGGCCCATGTCTTGAGTAAGCCCTTGGCCTCGGGTCGCGTCATGGCGCGACTTTTCGGGACTTGACAAGCGTCCGTTCCCGACGTGGGTGAGGGGCGAGGAGACCGGGCCGGGCCGCCGACCCACTTCGCTACAGCCGTCGCGTGCCGTCCCCGTATATCCGCTCCCGTATCCGCTCCCGACCGGCCTTACCCCACGACGACCGGTCGCGCGCGGCCGGAACGGAAGGGCCCGGTCGCCCGTGCGCGGGACCTCACGCGGCTTTTACGCCCGCTTCTTGCCCGCGTCAAGTCCCGAGTCCTCGGAACATGACCCTGCCGAGCCGGGCGGGCTTACTTGAAGCACGGACCCACCGAGAAGGCGAAACGGGCGGCAGAACGGTAAGAAGGAATCCTCTACGAGAATTCTTTCTCATCGAATAGCCACCCCTCAGACGGTCCGCCGGTTCCACCCACATTTCGGCACACTCACCGGTAGGAGAAACTCATGACAAGCAATGCTCACATCAGTGACAGCACCCGCCCCAACCGTCGGGGATTCCGCCTCGCGATGATTTTGGTCTCGGGCGCCCTGCTGTCCGGTGCCGCCGTCCTCCCCGCATCCGCGGCGACGTTGTCCGCGATGCCCGCCGCCCCGGTGGCGAGTGTCGTCCAGGACCACGACTGGCATTACGACCACCATGACCACCACCACAACCGGCACCACCACTTCTACTACAACCACCACCACTACAACCACGACGACTACAACTGGCACCAGGACCACGACGACTACAACTGGCACCACGACCACGACGACTGGCACCACTGACAGCACGGCCGGGGCGAACGGCCACGCCTGAGCAGTTGTCTCGCGACAGCGGCGCCCTGGGAAAAGACCTCGGAAAATATCCGAGGTCTTTTCGCAGTCCTGCGGGTCGGGCTCTCGACAAGGAGCCCGACCCGCAGGCGCGTCACCGGCCGGCAGCGCACGTCACCCGTCGCACCGCCTCGGGCGACCCTCGTCGCCGCGCTGCGTTGGTGCTCGTCGCCCGGCCGGATGATGCTTGTCAGTGGAGCCCCGAGCAGGTTCCCGTGGGACAGCGGGCAGGAAACTAGCGAGGGCGAGATGAGCGACGATGGAGCGACTTCCCACCTCTCCTGGTGAGCACCCGGAGAAGCCGGACGCCTCCCCCGAGCCGACATACTCGGCCACGGCCGGCATCAACGAACAGGGCACCGTCACCGAGTGGAGCGAGGGTGCCCGTCGTCTGCTCGGCTACGCCGCCTCCGAGGTCGTGGGCCTGCCCGCCGCCCGCCTGCTCGCCGACGCCGACGGCGCCGACACGGCCGTGCGGCTACCGCCCGGGCAGGAACGGTGGAGCGGCACCGTGGCGCTGCGGCATCGTAACGGCCTGCGGGTGGAGCAGGGAGTGCTCGCGCACCGCTGGACGTCCACCGGCGGGACCACCAAATGGTCCGTGGTGTCCGCCGTGACGGCCGGCTTCCGCACACCCCTGGACGACGCGTTGAACGAGTGGGCGTTCACCCAGTCACCCTGCCTCCTGGCCATCTTCGACGCGGAGTTGCGACTGGTACGGGCGAACACCGGCATGGAGCGCACGCTCTCCCTCATGGAGACAGAGATGCGCGGCCTGCGTCTGCCCGAAATCGCGCCGGATCCGGTGAGCGACGAGACCGAGCGCACTATGCGGCTGACCCTGGAAACGGGTGAACCGCAGTACGTGGATGCCTTCATCCGATCCCCGGGCGTGGGCACGGAGAAGCGTGGCTGGGCCACCTCGCTGGCCCCGTTGCGGGATCCGGCCGGCCGGGTCGTCGCCGTGTACCTGGCCGCGCACGACCGGACCGCCGTCGAGGCCGACCGGCGGGAAATGCTCCTGCCGGATCACGCCGACCACCCGATCATCGGTACCACTCTCGACAGTGCCCGCACGGCCCAGGAACTGGCGGACATCGCCGTTCCCCGGCTCGCCGACTTCGCGGTCGTCGACCTGCTGGAGCCGCCCCCGCGCGGGGACGACCCGTCTTCCCGCCCGGGCGCGGGGCCCGTCGCCGCGCGCCGTACCGCCGCACGTTCGATCCTTCCGGGAAGCACGGAAGCCCAGGTCGGGGTCGGCGAGACGACCGTCTATCCGCCGCTGTCACCCCCCGTGGAATGTCTGGCCGCCGGCCGAGGCGCCGTGTACGGCAGGGCCGACCCGGGCATCGCCCGGTGGGTGGCCCAGGACGCCGGAGCCGCCTGGATCAGCGGAGACGGCACCCACTCGATGATGGTCCTGCCGTTGCGCGCCGACGGCGTCACGTTCGGCTTGGCCTTCTTCAGCCGTCACCAACACCGGGAGCCGTTCCTGCCGGAAGACCTCTGGCTGGCCGAGGAACTGACGACCAGAGCGGCGGTCGGCATCCACAAGGCGCGCCGGCACACCCGGGAGCACACCACCACGATGACCCTGCAGCGCAGCCTGCTCCCGCACACGATGCCGACGCAGGCCGCGCTGGAGATCGCCTCGCGCTATCTGCCGGCCGGTACGGGGGCCGGGGTGGGCGGCGACTGGTTCGACGTGATCCCGCTGTCCGGCGCGCGGGTGGCCCTGGTCGTCGGTGATGTCGTCGGCCACGGCATCCGGGCCACCGCCACGATGGGCCGCTTGCGCACCGCGGTACGGACCCTGGCCGACGTCGACCTGCCGCCCGACGAGCTGCTCACGTATCTCGACGACCTCATCATCCACCTCTCCGCCGACGAGGCCGACCAGGACGCCAACGCGGAAGCCGCCGGGGGCATCGGCACCACCTGTCTGTACGTGGTCTACGACCCGGTCACCCGCCGGTGCACGGTCGCCCGGGCCGGCCATCCGCCGCCCGTCGTGGTCTCCCCCGAGGGCTCCGTCTACCTCCTCGACGTGCCCGCCGGCCCACCGCTGGGCCTAGGGGGGCTGCCCTTCGAAGCCGCCGAGATCGAGCTTCCCGAAGGCAGCGTCCTCACGCTCTACACCGATGGTCTGCTGCGGGCCCGCGACCACGACATCGACGAAGCGCTGGACAACATGTTCGAAGCCCTCATCCGACCGGCTTCCACGCTGGAGACGGTCTGCGACCGGGTCCTGACGGCCATGCTCACCCACCCTCCCGAGGACGACGTCGCCCTGCTGATCGCCCGCACCCGGGCCCTCCATGCCGACCAGGTCGTCGTCTGGGACTTGGCCTCGGACCCTTCCGTCGTCGCGCAGGCCCGTCGTTACACCACCGATCAATTGGCGGCCTGGGGGTTGGAGGAGGCCGGCTTCGTCGCCGAGCTCGTGGTCAGCGAGCTGGTCACCAATGCCATCCGCTACGGCGAGCCGCCCATCCAGCTGCGGCTGATCCACGAGAACGAGAACAGCACTCTGATCTGCGAAGTCTCCGATGCGAGCAGCACGGCACCCCATATGAGGCGGGCCCGGATCTTCGACGAGGGAGGGCGGGGCCTGCTGCTGGTCGCCCAGCTCGCCCAGCGCTGGGGCACCCGGCACGCCCCCGTCGGCAAGACCATTTGGGCCGAGCAGTCCCTCGTCGGGTTGTGAGGACCACCGCACCCGGTGTCCGTGTGACACGCCTGTGACAGTCGGCGGACACCGTCATGACGTGGCGGGAGCAAGCTTTTCAACAGGGACAAAAAGCGACATTCACGCATATGTCCCCTGCTTCCGAGGGCGCGAGCAGCGATGACCGACCCGATCCGTCGGAGGAAATCCCATGAGCCTCACACTCGCCACGCCGCACACCCATACCGCTACACCCGCGCTGGCCCCGCGGGAGCAGGAGGCGCTGCGGCACATCGCCGCCGGACGCACCTACCTGCAGACGGCCCGGCACATGGGACTCTCCAAGCACACGGTCGACGCCTACCTCCGCCGCATCCGAGCCAAGCTGGGCATCAACAGCACGGCGGAAATGACCCGCCTGGCCATCTCCCTGGGGCTGTGACCCCCGGCCGACCCCCGGCCTCACGCGCGACGATCGCCGACCGCGACCCACTTACCCGCACGCCCCCGCCCCACCCGCATCCGTCGGGTGGGGCGGGGGCCTTCGTGCGTGCTCCGCGCGGCACTACGCCATGCCGGGAAGGCTGCGGAAGACCGGCCGCGCCCAGCGGGGCGGCTGCGGCGGCGGCGTGTTCTTCACGGTGGCGGGATGCGGGGAAGCCACCGGAGGCGACACCTCGGCACCCTTGCCGGCGCCGACTCCCGTCGCGGCACGCAGCGCCGCCATGAATTCCAGACAAGAGCCGTAACGGTCCTCGGGGATCTTCGCCAGGGCCTTCGCCATGACCTCATCGGCGGCGGGCGCGATGCCCGGCCGCCTTTCGGTCAGGGGCGGGGGCGGGTCGTACTGGTGGGCCCACAGCAGCGCCACCACGTCGTCGTCACGCTGGAAGGGCGGACCGCCGACGAGGGATTCGTAGACGACACAGGCGAGGCTGTAGAGATCGCACCTGCCTTCCACCGGTCGGCCGGAGATCTGTTCCGGCGCCATGTAGTCGACGGTGCCGACGAACTCTCCCGCCGTGGTGAAGCCGGTGAGCGCCAGTGACCTCTTCGTCAGTCCGAAGTCCGTGAGGTAGACGTGTTCGGGGTGGTCGCTGTCGGTGCCCGTGGTGACCAGGATGTTGCCGGGCTTGACGTCCCGGTGCACCAGGTCGTGCTGGTGGGCCGCGTCGAGTGCCGATGCCACCTGGGTGCCGATGCGCAGGGCGGTCGCGACGGGCAGCGGACCGTCCCGGTCCAGCAAGGCCCGCAGGTCCGGACCGGCCACGTAGCGCATGGCGATGTAGAGGACGCCGTCGGTTTCACCGGCCTCGTAGATCGGCACGATGTGCGGGTGGTCGATCTGCGCCGCCACCCTCGACTCGTGGGTGAAGCGGCGCCGGAAGGTGTCGTCGCGGGCGCGTTCCGGGGCGATCAGCTTGAGCGCGACCGTACGGTCCAGGCGCAGGTCCTTCGCGCAGTAGACGACGGCCATGCCCCCGCGGCCGATCATACTGTCGACGCGGTAGCCCGCTATCTGCTTGCCGATCAGCCCGGAGGCTCGATCCGTGTACGGGCTCAGGTCAGATTTCGAACTCATCAGGCGCCCCCGTCCCCCGGCCGGACCGACGAGGCCCGGCGCCGGACCGACGAGGCCCAGTGCCGCCGCGGCTCCCGTGGGTGAAGGTGTCGATCATGCCGACCCCGTCCTCGTTGGTCCGTGACCGGCCTGCGCACGCACGACCCGTATCGCGGCGCCGGACACGAGCGTCGCCCAGCGGACGACGCTGCCTACCCGAAGTCTATCCAGTGATCCACATGTGTGCCGGGTGACAGCGGGCGTCGAGCCGTCGCCTCCACGGGCACGGAGGGGCCCCCGGGCCCCCGGGGTCCCCGGCGGTCGTCAGCCGGCGCCGCCGTTGCCGCCGCGGCCGCCTTGACCGCTGGTCTCGCAGCCGGTGCCGACGCAGATGCCGCCGTCGCCGCCGCGGCCGCCGTCGCCACCGTCACCACCGGGGGGCGCGGCCCCGCCGTTGCCGCCGTTGCCACCGTTGGCGCTGCCATTGCAGACCCCGGCGCAGATCCCGCCCTTGCCGCCGTTCGTGCCGTTGCCGCTCGGCCCGCCGTCGGTGCCGTTGCCGCCGTTGGCGCTGCCGTTGCACAGCCCGGCGCAGATCCCGCCGTTGCCGCCCTTGGTGCCGTTGACCGATCCCGTGCAGTTGCCGGCGCATATCCGATCACCGACGCGGACACTGCCATTGCCCACCTTGACGCTGCCGTTGCCCAGTTTGACGTTGCCGAGCACCGAGCCGCCGGCTCCGAACCGGGCCGCGCCGGGGCGACTGTCACCGTTGCCGAACGGCGAGCCGAGCGAGTGGCCCACGGACGCCGCGGCCGGCTCGTACGTCGGCGCCGCCATGGCCGCCGGGGCCATCGCACCGGCGCCGACCAGGGTCGAGGAGATGACGAGACCGAGACGGAACTTCCAAGAACGTACACGCATGACATTCACCCTTGTCGTTGAGATCGCTTTTCCGTTACGCGGTTCCGCTCGTTCGCCGCCCGCGACTTTTCGTAAACGGAGGCCGACGGTTGGATCCGCCGGCCTCGTTTCGTCCCCGATACTTTCCGCCCCTGATTCATACCCTCGCCTCGTACGGGTTCAGGAAGCGAAATCCCCGCCCATCAGGGCGAACCAGTCGCCGTCGAGGTAGTCCTTCTTCCAGGTGTCGAGCTGGTCGTGCGAGACGTCGTACTTCTTGGCGATCTTCTCCTTCGTCGCGTCCGAGTCGTCGGCGATGAGCACCATGACGATGTACACCTTGTCGACCGCCGTCAGCTGCGACTTCGGCTTGTCGGGCAGGTCGTCGAAGTGGAGGCATCCGGAGCGGCCGGGCTTGCCGGGCTGACCGGGCTGACCGGGCTGCCCGCCCTTGCCACCCTTGCCGCCTTCCCCGCCTTCCCCGCCCTTGCCGATGCCGGCGCAGGGCTTCGGGTGGTCGGCGACTACCGGGGAGCTGATGCCGGCCGGGACGTGGGGCTGGGACGCTTGCGCGGCGCAGGCCGTGCCGGTGAAGAGAGTCAGGGAGGCCGCCGCCAGGATGAGCGGACGCTGCCAGGTACTTCTGAACATCGGATTCTCCGTTTCCGTACGCGCGGGTTTCGGCTTGCGCGCGCTGCGTCCCGGATGTCGCCGGATTGGCGGTCGGGACCGATCAAGGGGACGAGGAAGGGTTGAGGTGGGGTCGGGGGGGTGGAGGCTCGTGAGCCTCCACCCCGGGAACACGGGCCGGCTCAGAAGATGCTGCGTCCTCCGGCGCCACCGCCGCCACCGAGGCCACCGAAGATCCCGCCGCCGCCCTTGCCGCCCTTGCCGCCGTTGCCGCCCTGGAAGACGCCGTCGCCGCCCTTGCCGCCCTTGCCGCCGTTGCCGCCGACCAGGACGCCGTCGCCGCCGCCACCGCCGCCACCGGCGTTGCCGCCGAACAGGCCACCGCCGCCGTCCCCGCCCTTGCCGCCGCCGCCACCGATCACGCCGTCGCCGCCACCACCGCCGCCACCGCCGCCACCGCCGGAGAGGATGCCGTCCCCGCCCTTGCCACCGTTGCCGCCGGTGCCGCCGGTGCCCAGGACGCTGCCGCCCCCGGAGCCGCCGGAGCCGCCACCGCCGCCGATGAGGCCGCCCCCGCCGTCACCGCCGGCACCGCCGGCGCCCCCACCGGTGTGGAAGGCCGTCACCACGTGGCTGGGTACCGGAGCGGCCACCGCCGCGGAGGCCGGAAGTGCGATCCCCCCTGTGACCACGGCAGCCGAGGCGATCAGTGTCGCGAGGCGGAAACCTCGGCGGGTGGGACGGGCGACATTGTTGGTGCGAATCTTGCGGTTCATGACGTTCTCCTACATGTCGTGAGGGGTGATTGACCGTCTCGGAATTCCGGGACGAACGCGGTGACATCGGCGAGGGATAAATTCCTCTGCGAGGTATTTCGCTTTTCTTCGTCTTGCCTCGGTTCCTTCTTGGTGAGGCCCGCAACACAAGTAAGCCCCGGCCGGCACACCCCGGTCACGTTCCGGAAAGTCGGGACTTGACAGGCTTCCCAGCGCCGTCTAAAAGGCCGAACGGGCCCCCTGCCGGTCAGGACGCGGTACGGAGCGAGGCGGGAGACGATGGGCACGTGGAAGAGGTGTCGTCGGATGGGTGAGCAGACGCCGATCGAGGAACTGCTCAGCGGCGCTGCCCAGGACGCCGGGGGCTGGGTGGGCGCGCTGGCAGTGGCGCAGCTGGCAACCGGCTGGGACGGCGCCGTCGTGCGGTGGAGTCACTCCGCGCAGGAGCTGCTCGGTTACACACCGCCGGAGGTGGTGGGACGCCACATCGCCGACCTGCTGCACCCCGGCGCGGACCGCGTTTTGGGCCGTGCCCTGTGGGAGACCGCTGCCGCCGGCCACGGGGTGATGGGTACGGTCACGGCCTGGCACCGTGACGGGCATCCCCTCGAACTCGAAATCTGGGCTTGCCCCGTTCCCGATCGCCGCCAGGGAGCCTCCGCGGTGCTCGTCTTCGCCGCGGACGCCCACGTGGCCCGCCGTATACGGGGATCGTCGGCGGTGTGGGACGGGCTGTTCTCCCGCTCCCCCGTCGGCATCGCCGTCTTCGACACGCAGCTACGGTTCCTCCAGGTCAACGCGGCACTCGAAGCGATGAACGGGCTGCCGGAGTCCTCCCACCTGGGACGGCACCTGGCCGAGGTGCTTCCCGAGGTGAACGCCGAGGAGATGGAGACGGCCATGCGGGAGGTCCTGCGCACCGGCGAGCCGGCGCTGGACCGGTACCGGATCGGCCGGACGCCCGCCGATCCGGGACACGACCGGATGTGGTCGTGCTCCTACACCCACGTGCAGGACCCCGGCGGCCGGCCGATCGGCGTGATCGCCACGCTCGTCGACATCACCGTCCAGCGACGGGACCACCTCGAAGCCGAAGCGGGCCGGCGCCGACTGGGCCTGCTCAACGAGGCGAGCGCCCGCATCGGGGCGAGCCTCGACTTGGAGCGCACCGCGCAGGCTCTCGCCGACCTCGCGGTCCCGTACCTGGCCGACGCCGTCACCGTCGACATACTGGAGACTCTCGCCCGGGGTGACGAACCGGGCGCGGGCCTGTCGGGGGGCGTCGAACTGCGGCGCCTGGGCAAAGCGCCGCTGACCGGGTCGGCCGTGACCCGCATCCTGGCACCCCTCGGCAGAACCCTCGGTTTCCCGGCCGCCGCCCCCTACACCCAGGTCCTCGCAACACGCCGGCCGTTCGTGATCGCCCACCTCGACGAGTCGTCCGTCGCCGGCGCGGCCCGCTACTCCTCCGTGCCCGCCCAACTGCTCGGGGCCGGTGTGCACTCGTTCCTCATGGTCCCCCTCACCGCCCGGGACCTGGTGCTCGGGATCGCCACGCTCTGCCGTACCCGACCCGGGGACCCGTTCACATCGGAGGACGCCGCCCTCGCCGTCGAACTCGCCACCCGGGCCGCCGTCGGCATCGACAACGCCCGTCTCTACCAGCACGAACACGAGACTGCCGTCGTCCTGCAGCGCAGCATGCTGCCGCAGCACATCACCCCTCCGGCGGGAATCGAGGTGGCGCACCGGTATCTGCCGGCCAGTGACGTGAACGAGGTCGGCGGGGACTGGTACGACGTGCTCTCCCTCCCCGGCGGCAAGGCGGCGCTGCTCATCGGGGACGTCATGGGTCACGGGATCGGCGCCGCCGCCGTCATGGGGCGGTTGTCCGCCAGTGTCCGAACCCTCGGCCGCCTCGACATGCCCCCCATCGCGATGCTGCAACAGCTCGAAGCGACACTGGCCGATCTGGCCGAGCCCATGCTGGCCACCTTCCTCTACGTCCTGTGCGACCCGGCGACCGGCCGCTGCGACGTCACCCGCGCGGGCCATCCGCCACCGGCGGTGGTGGAACCCGACGGCACCGCCTACCTGGTCGACACCCCGCCCGGTGCGCCGCTGGGCGTCGGCGGAATCGACTTCACCACGACGCACCTCACGCTGCCCCGCGGCAGCGTGCTCGTCCTCTACACCGACGGCCTGGTCGAGGCCCGCGGCAGCGACCTGGACCAACGCCTCGACGATCTCACCCGACTGCTCACCGAGCCGCAGCAGTCGCTGGACCACTTGTGCGACTCGTTGATCACCCGCTTGGTCCCGGCCTCCGCCGACGACGACATCGCCCTGCTCACCGCTCGCATAGGGCCTGTTCCCGTCGGGCCGTTCTAGGGTCACGGGCGCAGGCCGAGCGCCTGGCGCGGGAGATCACGGCAGGTGTCCCGCGCCGGGCGGACGGCATGCGGAGCGAACCCGGCGGGTACCTCGACGAGTGGCTGGGCCCCGCCCCCGACCATTTCGGCCCGAGCGGCTACAAGTGGTACGCGTCCGCCTGACGACCCCGGACCCTTGTCACCGGCCTGTGGTCATGGCCTGGCCGCCGATGTCCGCCGCGTCCGCGAGCTGGTCCCGCCACCACGCCTGCGCCTCGCGGGCGTCCATCCGGGCCCAGGCGGGTGTCCGCTCCACCTGGGCCCGGCCGAGCCTGCGGGCCAAGGCGACCAAGTCCCGGCCCGCGGGCCCCCGCGCGGCCCGGTAGGCGTCCAGCAGCTCGTCCCAGGAGGCCGACCGGCGCCAGGCGGTCTCGAAGGCGCCGGCGTCCTGGAGTGCCTTCGCCGCCCCACTGGTGGTGTGCGGCCGCGCCACGACCGCCGCGTCGCCCGCCAGCAGGAAGCGGCCCGCGGTGGTGTGCGCGCTCGCCAGGTCGTAGATGGGCTGTACGAAGGTGTGCTCCGCGTCCGTCAGCGAGAGGACGCGGGCCCAGTACGGCGGAAACCCGCGCTCCAGCAACTCGGCCGGCTCGGTGCCGAGTTCGGCTGTGACCTTGCCGGGCGGGAAGCTGGTGGGATCGTCCAGCGTCAGCCGCCCGGACCGCGGGGGCCGCGCGTACAGGACCCAGTTCACCCGCGGGCCGGCCGGGCCGGGGATGCGGTAGACGACACAGCTGCCGCCCTCGAAGCACACGGTGGTCACGGCGTCACGGGGCCAGTCCGCCTCTCCGGTCTCCGCCAGCCGCCGGGCGTCGAAGTTCCCGCGCCGGCAGACGTACCCGGCGTACTCGGGGCGCGAGGTACGACAGACCGTCTCCCGTACCACCGACCGGTATCCGTCGGCCCCGACGGCCAGGTCGTACTCCTCGGCGGCCCCGCCCGCGAGCCGCACCTCCGCCCGGTCGCCGGTCGCGGCCACACCGGTCACCGCCACGCCCTGGCGGTAATCCACCGACGCGGGCATCGCCTCCCGTAACCCGCTCCACAGCAGTCCCCAGTGGTACGAGTGGAAGGGGAACGGCTGCTCCCAGAACATCCGCCCGGCCGGCCCGGCGGCATCGTCGCGGACCACCCACCGGCGCCGGGTCAGCCGGTGGGCGGCGATACCCGGGGGCAGCGCGCCGGTCGCCGCGAGTTCGGCGGCCCGCTCGTCGTGGACGCAGAGCCCCAGTCCCCGGTCGGCGAGCCGCCCGCGAGTGCGCTCCAGCACCACCACCTCGTCCGCCCCGGCGCGTGCCGCCGCCGAGGCGAACGCACATCCGGCGATGCTTCCGCCGACCACCGCGACCGTACCGCCCTGCATGGCTGCTCCCTCGACTGGTCGATCCCCGCGCCGGCCCCCGCCGTGACCGATAAGGCGGGGCCGGCCCTACCGGGACTCTCCGGCACGAACGGAGGATCTGGCAAGGGAGCACGACCCGCCGACGGCCCGTCATCCCGTCGTGAGAGGCGCCCAGTCGGCGCGTCGGGTCAATCGTGGCGGGCGACCTTGACCGCCGAGACCAGCAGGTTGACCGCGATCGCCCAGTGCGACCCCAACTCGCCGGAGGACACCGCTGCCAGACGCGCGGGCAGGGCAGTGATCGCCATGACCAGGCTCATCGCCTTGTTCAAGATCACCGCTGACAACGCGGCGAACCCGAACACCCCGATCGGCAGCGGCAGCCGGAACTCCGCACCCCGAGGCCGATCTCCCTGCCACTCCCGCCGTGTCCGTCCGCATACCGGCATCGCGGCAGGTCACCGAGGGGTCTCGTGCCGGTCACGATCGGCCGCGGCGCCCGGAAAAGCGCCGATGAGTGATCGTTTCCGCGTTAGGTTTGGCTCGCCCGGCGCTTGCCTGGCGCCGCCCGGCAAGCGCCGGGCGGCGCGGCGCGCCGTATCCACTGCTTTCGTCGTTGGGGGAATCCTTCATGCGCAACACCCTGGTCCGTCGTACCGTCTTGACCGCTTCCGCGGTGTCCCTGGCCCTGCTCGGCACCGCCTGCGGCTCCGACAAGGCCGACAGCAAGGCGGAGGGCAAACCGTCCGTACCCGCCCCCTCCGCGCCCTCGGCCGCCAAGGGCAAGACCGACGCCGAGTTGGCGGCCGTCGTCGTCACCCAGGCGGACCTGAAGGACTACTTGGTTTCCCCCGAGGCCGCCACCAAGGCCGCCGCGACTCCGGTCGCCACCGACAAGGCCGCCTGTGAGCCGCTCGCCCGGATCCAGGCAGCCCAGAAGGTCGGCGCGCCCGTCGGTGTCGCCCGAACCGCCCTCAAGGCCAAGCCCAAGGAGTCGGCCGCGAACGCCTCACCCGAGGACAAGCTCAAGGCCGGCCTGCTGGCGCTCGGCGCGGACCAGACCCTGATCAGCATCGGCTCTTACGACGGCAAGGGCGCGGAAGAAGCCTTCGCCTCCGTCAAGGCCGCGGGCGCCGCGTGCGCCGCCGGGTACACGCTGACCGCCGAGGGTGACAAGACCAAGCTCGACAGCGTGACCCCGGGGCCCATCAGCGCCCGCGACGAGGCGGTGCACTACACCGTGATCATGGACCTCGGGGACGGCGAGAAGTCCCCCGGCCACCTGGTGGCCGTACGCAAGGGCAACACCCTGGCCACCTTCTACACCTTCGGCGTCGAGGCCACGTACCCGGGCGACCTCGTCGACACCCAGCTCACGAAGATCGGCTGACGGGCCGGCGCCGGATTCAATCCCGTCCGCGGGTCGTCACCGACAACGGCAGACCGGCCCGTCACCGCCCGTCTCGGAGGGGTGTCGCTTCGCTCCGCCCGTGCCTAGGGGGCCTCGTCCGGGTCGTCCTCGACGACGTGGACGGCGGCTTCCTCGGCGCTCGCGGCACCCGAGTCGATCCCGTGGTCGCGGGCGATGAGCTCCTTCGTCGTATCAGGGTGCGCGCCCTCGTCCGGGGCCGTCAGACGGCCCGCGCGGGCGGTACCCGTCTCGGGGTCAGGCAGTTCCGCCCGGTCCCCGGACGGGTCGCCCGGATCCTGGCCGACCTCCGGGCCGATCTCGGGGACCTCTTGCGCAAGCCGGTCGTCCAGGGACTCGCCTTCGTGCTGTTCCGCGGCGGTCGTACCGTACTTCGTCACGCCGAGCGGCTTTTCGGGAGGTGAGTAGCCCTCGTCGAGCATGTCGTCGTACGAACGCTCGTCCATGGCGTTCTGGAGATCCAGCGGGGCGGCGTCCTCCTGTTCCTCGTTCGTCCCGGTGGGCTGGTACACGTCATCCGCCATCTGATCGTCACTCATGACACTTCCCTGTCGAGTCGGCCTGTTCGGCTGCTTTCTCCCTTACGGTGCGCTCTGCGCCTTTCCCACCTCGGCGGTCTTAAGCACGACCACGCGATGTCCGAGGGCGCAGGGTCGCGGCGGGGCGGGGCGGACCGAACAGGACCGGGCATACTCCCGGCGAGGTGTGCGTGAGGGGTTCGGCGTTGGGAGGCGTCAAACCCGCGGAGCGGGTGAGGTCCTCCTCGATGTCCGTGAGAGTCGCGCGTCGCAGGGGCCATGGTTCGTGCTGTACGGGCGTCTTCCACAAGATCCCGGCCCGGTGGGAGTAGGCGCGGGAACGGTCGGTGAGCCAGGCGTCGAGATCTGTGGCCGCGACCGCGGGGCCCGTACGGACGGTCAGCCGGTACGACGGGCCGCCCGCGCGGCGACGCCGCCCGGTGTAGTGGTGCTCCGGGCCGGCGCTCCGCACGCGGAGGTCGGCCCACTGGTACGGAACGCCGAAGCTCCGGCCGGTCAGCATCAGGGGGTTGGTCACTTCAAGCGTGAAGAACCACACTCCGCGCGGACCGTCCCGGTCGGCCAACCGGACGTAGGTCCGCAGGTTGGTCTCGGGGAACGTGCGGTGCGGAAGGGGAACGCCCAGGACACTCACCGACTCCATCACGAACGGTGTGAGACTCACCCATGCCCGACCCTGGAAGGTGTCGACGAGGAGACCCGAGGGCAGCAACGACTGGACCTCGCCGGGTGGGTAAGGCCAATGCACGAACGCCTGGTGCGTCCAGCACGCCCGCAGCACCGGCAGCGGGCGGACAGGCCGCGTCGTCGCGGCGGCACGGACGGTGTATGCCGACTCGGTCGATCGACGGTCCCGGGTTCTCGCTGTTCGCCTCATGCGTCGTCGTCCTTCGACCGACCGCTCTCACGGGCCCCCAAGCGGGTCCGCCGGGGCGGCGCGGACCACCGGCACCTGCCCTGCTTCGCCGCCCGTCATGCACCGGTGCGGCGGTGCCTCAGGAATGCGGGAGGTCCGCCGGCTCCGGACCGGCGAGTCGGTGGGCTGCGATCAGCTGCTCGGCGGCCGTCAACGCGTGGTGGACGTGACGCCGGCCGAGCAGGACGCACAGCGTGTACGCGGCGTCGTCATAGCCGGCCCGCAAGGCCGGATCGTCCGGCGCGGTGAAGGTACGCCGCCGCAGGTCCCTGAATCGCGCGAGGTGGCGGCGAAGTACGTGCGGGTTCGGCAGCAGCGACGAGGACGTCGGGCGATCCACGCTCAGGGAGCGGTCGATCGCGGCCCGGACCGCCGACTCGATCGCGGCGGGCGGACGCGGCCCGTCGCCGTGCAACGCCGCCGTCGCACCGCCGGCCGCCTCCTCCACGGTGCTGCCCGCCGTCGTGGCCGCGTCGGTCAGGATGCGGCGGGCCGTACGACTGTCACACGGAACCGACGCCATCAGGACGCCGAGAGCACGCCCCACCGCCGGCGCCTCGACGGTGCGCGCGACCGCGGGTCGCGCCGCCGGCGTCGGCTGCGGCCGGACGGAATCCTGACTGGTCACCGCACGCCTCCCTGCGAAAAGACCCCGGCGGGCGGAGGGCACTGCGGGGTGGGGACTGTGTAGCAGCCGAAGCCAGCAGGGACATGTGGGCACGCCGCCGGTGTCGTCGGGCTTCGCTCCCAGGGCCGACACCGCTGCCTCGGACTGACGTCGACGGCAGGGCCGCCGGCGCCGGCTGCCGTACCCGGGGGAACGCGCGCCCCGGGCGCGGTGGGGGCCGGTCGGACGCTGCGGAGCGGTCACTGCGCCGACCTGCCCGGGGCCAGTCTTGCCAGGGGGGAACGCTTGCCCTTGCCGAGGGCGCGGAGGGCGACCCAGTCCACCTCCGGGTGATCGGCCGGAATCCGGTCGACGTCCGCGCTCCGGTGGAGGGGAATCCGTACGGTGCCGCCGCGAGCCGCACCGAAGTTCGCCCGCACCTCTTGGGCGCGGGTGATCCAGCCCAGCCGTACCAGGTGGTCGAAGTCCGTTCGGCGCACTCGGAGTCGGGCCGCACACCGGTCCGGGCCGAGCGGGGTGGCGTCGGCGATCAGCCGGTCCAGGTCCGGGCGCCCGGCCAGGTCCGTCACCTGGTCGGGGTGGAACATCGGCCGGTTCGGGTCGTCGGACAGAGCTGCCAGGAGCCCGGCTGTCGCCATCTCCCGCACGGTCGCCACACTCACCCTCGCCGGCCCGTCCGGCGGATTCGGTGTGCCCAGGTCCCGGGCCAACCGGTCGGCCGTCTCCGCCCCCGACACCGCGTACGGAAGGCGGGCACGGATCGCATCGGCGTCCATCGCCTCCACTGCCGTGGACGACCACGACGACGCCGGGGGTCGCCCTTCCGGTTCCGGCACGGCACCGATGTGAACGGCCCACCGCAACGCCGCCCTCGACACCCGCAATCGCGCGGCAGCCTCGGCCTCGTCGCACCCGGTTCGTTCCCGCACTCCCGCCCTCCTTCGGCATCACCGGCCCGCCCCGTGGCCGGAAGGCCCCTCCCGGGCCGCCGCCGGGGGAATCCGCCCGGGCAGGTCAGGGGTGTTTCGCGGTCCTGCCCGTGGTGTGGAGGAACCTGCGACAGGTCGGACACGGCCCGCCGGTGCCCCCGGGCAGGGCCCCTATGCGAGGTCGCGTCCGCGGACACCCGAACGGATGAGGCGTCCACCGGACGGCAGGTGTGAGGCAGCCCCGGCCCCGCCGCGGCGACCCCCCACCCGGGAATGTCGGCCGCATGCCGGCCCCATGTCCGGGTAGCCGCCGAACGTGCATCGCGAACGCCATCCCACGCACATGCCGGCGATCGGATCGTTGGACGAGCTGGCCGATCTCATCGCCCGGCGCCCCGGGTTGTACGTTCGCTGGTCGATGGGGCCGGAAATCGATCTCCGCGCCCCCGGCAGCCGGGACGAGCTGACGGGGATCCCGCTGCCCGGGTTGTCCGCGAACCCCCTCGATGTCGAGCCGTGGTGGGGTGAGCGACCGCTGCGGGTGTGGGCCGCCCGCCGTCTCTACGACTACGCCCACCTGCCACGGGTGAAGGACCCCCGCGTGCGTCCCTGGTTGCTCCACGGCAAGGTGAACGGGCGGGGCCCCGACAACGAGCCGCTCGTCACCGACGTCCGACCGATCGGGTGGATCGACCCTGCGGTGATCGAAGAATCCACGGAGGAGATCAGCCGGCAGCACGGAGGGTGGGGCCCCCTGGACCGCAGCCGGCGCGACGCGAACCCCGCTTAGTGCTCTGACCGGCGGAAAACCGCGCCTAGACCGGCCTGGGGCGGGCGCCGGCTTGTCCGGCGCGGCGTGCGCGTCAATCGGTGTCCGCGGGTGATGCGGTGGTGACGGCGGTGAGCAGGTCCTGTTCGGTGACGGCCGGAAGCGAGAGCGTGCGGTATCCCACGGTGTCGAAGAGGACGGTGATGCGGTCGCCGTCCTCGCTGAGGACCAAGCCGTCGCCCCATGTCGTGTGCCGTACGCGCGTCCCGGGCGGGAACGCGGCGGCCGTCGGATGCGCGGCGGGGGCGCCGCCGCCTCGGGGCAGTCCTTGCGGAGAGTCCGCGCCGAGCGAGTCCGAGGGCGCCGCCGGGTCGCACGTGTCGCAGTTTCCGCACGGGCCCTCGTAGGTCTCGCCGAAGTACCCGAGGAGGAGACGCCGCCGACAGCCGGTGGTCTCCGCGTACGCCCGGACCATCTCCACCCGCGAGCGTTCCAGCATGCGCCGGGCCCGGGCGGCCTCGGCGGCTCGTTCCACGGCGTCCTCGGCCGTCATTCCCTCGACGGCGGCGACCGCGCCCTCCTCGTCCGTGATGGCCGCCCCCGTCTCCTCCAGCAGGTTGGCGGCCGCGGTGACGCGGTTGCGGGAGAGGCCGGTCTCCTCCCGGAGGTCTTCCAGCCCGACCGGCTCGTCGTGCTCGTGCAGGCGGGCCGTCACCTCGGCCACCGTGTCCTCGGCGGGGCCCCGGGCGGCGAAGAAGTTCTGCAGGCCGGTGTCCTGCGGCCGGTAGTGCAGCACGGCGACGGCCGGTTCCCCCTCCCGCCCCGCCCGACCGACCTCCTGGTAGTAGGCGTCGAGGGAACCGGGGACGGCCGCGTGCAGGACGAAGCGCACGTCCTCCTTGTCGATGCCCATGCCGAACGCCGAGGTGGCGGCGACCACGTCGAGGTCGCCGGCGAGGAAGGCGTCGTGCACCTGCGAGCGCTCCGCCACGCGGAGACCGGCATGGTAGGCGGCCGCCCGGAGGCCCAGGTCGGCGAGCTCGGCCGCGTAGCCTTCGGTGTCCTTGCGGGTGCCGGCGTACAGGATGCCCGGTTTGGGCTCGGCCGCCGCCCTCTCCACCACCGCGCGGCGCTTGTCCCCGTCCTCCAGGAAGCGGTGCACCTCCAGCCGGATGTTGGGCCGGTCGAAGCCGGCGACGACCAGGGCCGGGTCGCGCATGCCGAGACGTTCCACGATCTCGTCCCGCACCGGCGGCGCGGCGGTCGCGGTCAGGGCGAGGACCGTGGGGCGTCCCACCCGCTCGACCACCTGGGCCAGGCGCAGGTAGGCGGGCCGGAAATCATGACCCCAGGTGGACACGCACTGCGCTTCGTCGACCACGAAGAGCGAGGGGGCCGCTTCGGCCAGCCGCTCGACCACGTCGTCCTTCGCCAGCTGCTCCGGCGACAGGAACAGGTACTCGATGTCGCCGCCGCTCACCGCTTCCCACGCGGCGGCCGTCTGTCGTGCGCCCTGGTCGGAGTTCACGGCGACGCCCTCGGGCCCGTCGTGCCGCAGGAGCCCGGCGATCTGGTCGCGCTGGAGGGCCAGCAGGGGCGACACCACGGCGGTCGGGCCGGGAAGACAGAGGGCGGCCACCTGGTAGACGGCGGACTTGCCCGCACCCGTCGGCATCACCACGAGGGTGTCCCGTCCCTCCACCACCGCTTCCATCGCCGCCAGTTGCCCCGGCCGCAGGACGTCCCAGCCGAACACGTCGGAGGCCGTGCGCCGGAGCCGGTCGGCGGCTGCGCGGGTCGTCGATCCCGTGTCGGACATGGCCCCTCCTGTGGGCCGCCGCTCTTCGGTGGCCCGGTCTGAGAAATGACCCCTGCCCCTGAATCGCACGTCTGATTCCGGGAAGCGACAAAGAGCGGAAACGGCAATAAAAGGTATGAACGCCGCACCGAGCAAAGAAGGAGACCACCATGGCCGAGGTCAGCCCCATCGACGTGCAGAAGGCCCTCAAGGGTGCCCATTACCCTGCCAGCGCTGACGACCTCGCCTCGCTGGCCAAGAGCAACGGAGCCGACAACACCGTTGTCGAGAAGCTCCAAGGCTCCGGCTCCAAGCGGTACGACGGCCCCGACGACGTACAGAAGGCGGTCTTCGGCAGCGGCTCTTGACCGTGCCCGCCCCCTTCCTGCGACAGCGCCCGCAGGAAGGGGGCTGCCGGGCTGCCGGCCATCGCGCCGACCCCACATCCCACGACTGGAGGATTCCTCATGTCCAATCCGCAGCAGCCGGAGGCCCGACGCAGCGGCCGGGGAGCGGCCACCCCGCAGGAAAGCAGGGAACTGAAGGCCGGCGAAGCGCAGGCACAGAAGGGACGCCCGCACGGAACGGACAAGGGCAACAGGGGCCGCGGCAAAGGGGGTGCCGTCCTTCCCGAGCAAACCCCCGACCACCCTTCGGCGTAGAGCGGTGGCTGTAGCCCGGTGGTAGCCGTTGGCGGCGGGCAGGCCGCCTGAACCCATCGGGCGCACCACACCACACCTCGCACGTCAAAAACCTCCGCCCACGGGAACTCCCCTCGTGCGCCGTCCGACTACTGGCACGTGGGCGGCGGACACCCGTCGTTCCACGCGGCTCGGAACGACGAGGGGTGTGGGATGGGCGGGCTGGACGTGCGCATGCGGGGGGTCTCCTGCCGGCACGGGCGGGTGGAAGCCGTTTCCGGGGTGAACCTGGAGATCGGTGTCGGTGAGCGCGTGGCACTGACCGGGACCAACGGCTCCGGTAAGTCCACCCTGTTGCGTGCCGTCTTGGGCCTGCACCGCCAGGTGACGGGTTCGATCTCGGTCGGCGGCCGGGACACCGGTTCTCCCGCCGAGTGGGCCTGGCGGCGCCGAGCCTGCGCCTGGATTCCGCAGAAGCCGGCCGTCGGCCGGTTCCCCCTGCTGGGCGCCGAGTTGCTCGCCGGCAGCTCGGCGCCGAAGGACGCCGGCGAAGCCGCGGCCCGGCTGGGGGTCGGGCCGCTGGTCGAACGCCCTCTGCACACCCTCTCCGGCGGCCAGTTGCAGCGCATGTACCTGGCCCGGGCGATCGGCTGTGTCGCCGCCGGGGCCCAGGTGTTGTTGGCCGACGAGCCCACCGCCGCCCTCGACTTCGACGGGCAGGCGGAGGCCGCGGACGTCCTCACCGCCCTCCCGGTCACCCTGCTGGTCGTCACGCACGATCGTGCCCTGGCAGACCGCTGCGACCGGGTGCTGGAGATGGCCGCGGGCCGGCTGCGGGAGGTCCGGTGACCTCGGTGCACCTCGCCACCGCCGATCTCGGTGCGCTGGTCCGGTTGCTTCCGGTCCAGCGGGCCGGGCTCGCGCTGCTGCTCGCGGCGATCGGCCTGCCCGTCATCGGCGTGGTCATCGTCGGCCTCGACATCATGCCGGTCCGCTTCGCCATGATGCACGTGGCCCTGCTCGGCATCGCGATCGGGCTGCTGACCGGCCTGGACCCGATGCTGTGCGCACTGGTCGCCTGCGCCCTGGCCGGAGCCGGGGTCGCCCCGCTCGCCCGTACGCCCGACGGGCTGTCCGGCGCCATGGGCCTGCTGATGAGCCTCGCCATCGCCGCCGCCCTGCTGCTGCTCGCCGTGTCGGGGGTCAACGCGTCCGGGGCGTTCGCCCTGCTGTGGGGGTCGATCCTCTCGGTCGGCACGCCCGATCTCACCGTGCTCGGGGTGCTGGCCGCCGTCGTGCCGGGCCTGTTCTGGTGGCGCCGGCGCGATGTCGGCCTGCTCCTCTACGACCGCGAGCTCGCCCAGTGCTCCGGCGTGCCCGTGCGCGTTCTGACCGCCGCCCTCCTCGTACTCGTCGCGATCGCCGTCGCCGGGGCGATCAAGCTCACCGGCGCCCTCCTCGTCGACGCCCTGACCCTGCTGCCCGCCCTCGCCGCGCGCCGCCTGGGCAGCTCGCTGAAGTCGATCACCCTCTGGGCGGTCGGCATCGGCGTGAGCGTCAACGCGACGGGGTTCCTGCTGGCCCTGTGGCTGGACTGGCCGCCGGGTCCTGTACTCGTCCTGACGGCGGGGACGGTCGTCCTCGCCGTGCACTTCATACCCGAACGGAGAATCAGCTCATGGCGCGCACCCGCTGCCGCATCACTTCCCTCCTCGCACTGAGCGCCGCCCTGGCCCTCGTCACCGGCTGCGGCAACAGCACCGATCCCAAGCCCGCCGGTGATGCTCCCGCGACGGCCGGCGCCCCCGCTGCCGGGAAGGACAAGCCCGTGGTGGTCGTGACCACCAGCTGGGAGGGCGCGTTCGCCAAGGCCGCCGGGGCCGGGGAGGTCAAGGTCATCGTGCCCCAGTCCGTGCACCACGCCCCGGACTACGACCCCAAGCCCTCCGATCTCGCCGCCGTCGCCAAGGCCGACTTCGTGCTGTACGCACCGTTCGAACCGTACGCCGCGAAGATCAAGGAGGCCGCCGGCTCCAAGGCGAAGCTGGTGGAAGTCAACCTCGACAACGATCCCGACAAGGTCAAGGCCGAGGTCGACAAGCTGGGCGCGCTCTTCGGCACGCAGGACGCCGCCGCGCGGTGGAAGACCGGCTTGGACACCGAGTACGCGAAGCTGAACAAGGAGGTCCAGGCGGTGTGGCCCGGCGGCCGGAGCCCCTCCGTCGTGACCCAGGTGTTCACCGGCTGGGCCGCGAAGCTCGCGGGCGCCACCGTGGTGGGCACGTACGGCCCGGAGGCGGTGACCCCGGCGCAACTGGCCGGGCTCTCCGCCAAGAAGCCGTCCCTGGTACTGGACAACGCCCACATGTCGACCGGGACGGTGCTGCCCGACGCGGGCGCCAAGCAGGTCGAGATCGTGAACTATCCGGGGGACGATCTCGACCTGCTCCCCGTCTACCGCGCCGCGGCGGCCGAATTGAAGAAGGCACTGGCCACCTCCTGAGCGCGCGACCAAGACGGGTGGTCTTCCCCACCGACGAGCCCGGCAGCCCTCGGCTGCCGGGCTCGGTCCGTCATCCGACCCGGGCCAGGGGCGCGGTCTCGGGGATGGTCCGCCGGCCCGGTTCCGGACTTTCCGTCAGGCGGGCCCGCAGGGCCGCCCGGTCCGGCTTGCCCGCCGCCGTCAGCGGGATCTCCTCCACCACGAGGAGCCGTTCGGGGTGCTTGAACCGCTCCAGTCCCCGCGCGGTGAGGTGATCGCCGAGGGAGGTCGGCCCGAGGGCCTGCGGGCCCCGCGTCACCACGCAGGCAGCCAGCCGCTCCCCCATCAACCGATCGGGGACGCCGACACACACCACGTCCCTTACCCGCGGGTGCGTGCGGAGTTCGCGTTCGACCTCGGCCGGGCTGATGTTGGCGCCGCCGCGGATCACGATGTCCTTCAGGCGTCCGACGACGTGCAGGACGCTGTCGGCGTCCAGGTAGCCGAGGTCGCCGGTGCGGACCCAGCCGTCGGGGGTGCGGTAGCGCGCGTCCAGATCGGGGGCGCCCACGTAGCACAGGGGCGTCATGGGCCCCCTGGAGATGATCTCCCCTATGTCGCCGTCGGGGAGCGGCTGGTGGGTCTCGGGGTCGGCGATGCGGATCTCGGCGACCCGCGGGTCCGGGTGGCCCGCCACGACACCCGACGCGTCGGTCGGAGGAACGGTGTTGCCCAGTCCCGTGTGGCAGTTGACTCCGTCCGCCGACCCGTAGAGGTTGACCACGGCGCAGCCGAACGCCCGCGCCGCGTCGGCGGCGGTGGTCCCGTCGAGTGGCGCGCCGCCCAGCACCAGCGCGGTGGGGGCCGGCAGCCGCTCGCTCGTGGCGTCCAGTCGTTCGAGGATCATGCGGACCATGGTGGGCACGCCGAGGACGTGGGTGGGCTTGTGCGCGCGGACGGCCTCGACGGCGCTTTCGGGCGAGAAGTGGTCGAGCAGGACCAGGGTGCCGCCGTGCCGGGCGAGGGTGACCGCGGTTCCGTTGGAGCCGAAGGCCGAGGCCAACGGTACGAGGAACAGGCAGCGCGGCGGGGTCCCGTCGGGCATGAGGGACGCGAGGAAGTTGCCGCGGCCCCCCGCGAGGGCGTTGTGCGAGTAGGCGATCATCTTCGGCTCGGCCTCCGAGCCCGAGGAGACGAGGATCCGGGCCGCGCTGTCGGGGTCTGGACGGGCGGGCACGAACCCGCTGGGATCCGAGCGCATGAGGTCCGACCAGGCGGTCGTCCCCTCGGGTGGGGTGCCGGGGCCCGCCGCGATGACGTGGCGCAGGGCGGGCAGCGCGCCCGAGAGCGTGTGCAGGTCGGCCGCGTGCCGGAAGTCGCGGTGCCGGGTGGCGGCGATGACGGCGACCGCCTCGGCCCGCCGCAACAGGCACTCGGCTTCGAGCGTGCCGCGGCCGACGGGGAAGGGCAGGGCGACGGCGCCGAGGGCGGCCAGGGCCAGGTCGGCGATGACGGCGTTCCGGTTGTTGGGCAGTTGTACGCCGACCACGTCGCCCTCGCGTATGCCGAGGGTTCTGAGGCCGGTGGCCAGACATCGCACCTTGCGGTCCAGGGCGGTGTAGCAGAGTGTGCCCTTGGCGTCGATGACTGCCGCGCGGTGCAGGTCGGCGATCTGGCGGGCCCGGAAGAGACTGTAGAGGTCGAGGTCGGGGCAGGTACCGTCGACCACCCAGGAGCGGCGGAGTTCGGCGGGCAGCAGGTCGTGCAGCAAGGGCCGGTTCAGGGTCACGCGAAGCTCCAGGGGTCGGGAACGGCGGGGGCACCGTGCGCGTCGCGGCTGATCGAGCCGGCGAAGCGCGGGTCGTGGTGCAGGTCGCGCAGGTCGGTGGTGACGGCGGTGGCGGTGAGGCCGTGTGCACCGAGCTGGGCCAGGGCGTCGGTGGTCGGAAGGTCGCGCAGGTCGTAGGCGGCGACTGCCCGGGCGCTGTCGTCGGCTGGGGCGATCCAGCCGTCGGCCGTCGGCAGCGGGTGCCGGAATCCGGCGGGCCGCCTGGGGGCCGTGCCGCGTGCCATCCGCCGTAGGGCGGGTGCGGTCAGGGTGTCCGCGGCTCCGAGGAGCGAGGAGTCCACTCGTACGCCGTGCCCCGTGCGCTCGCGCAGGAGCAGGCCGGCGAGGATCGCCTCGGCGCCGTGCAGGCCCCCGAGCACGTCGAGCAGGGTCATGAGCGAGGGGGCCGGGGCTTCTCCTTCGGGTCGTACGACCTCGCCCACGCCGGTGCGGGCCTGCACCATGAAGTCCGTGCCCATGGGGGCGCCCGGCAGCCGCTCGGCCCAGCCGCTCGTGTAGGCGTAGACCAGAGCGGGGTTGACGGGGGCGAGGTCGTCGGCGTCCAGGCCCAGCTCGGCGGCCTTGCCCGGGGCCCAGTTGTGCAGGAAGACGTCGGCCGCCGCGGCCATCTCGCGCAGTCGGCGGCGGCCCGCGTCGGCCTTGATGTCCACCTCGACGGCCTGCTTGCCCCGGTTGAGGGCCAGCCAGCGGGCGGAGGTCCCCGAGCAGGCGGGCGGCATGCCGCGCAGGGGGTCACCGCCCGGCGGCTCGATCCGGATGACCTCCGCCCCCAGGAGTCCGAGCAGGTGTGCGGCGAGGGGCGCCTGGATGCGGCGGCCGGCCTCCAGCACGGTCAGCCCGGCCAGCGGCCGGGCGATGGACGGGGCCACCTCGGTACGGGTACCCGGTGAGGGCGCGCACCCGATCAGGGGGCGCAGCGACCAGGGCGCGGCGCCGTCGGCCTCTTCCGCACGCTCGGCCAGGGTGCGCAGGACGCACACCTCGGCGCCGGAGACCACCGCGGCCCGGCGGATGCGGGCGAGGGAGTGGGCGCGGGTCAGGGTGTGCAGGACCGGGGGGAAGGGGGCGCAGGCGGTGGCGTAGCGGAACTGGAACGGCCGCCATCCGGAACGTATCGCGTCGGCGGGGGCCTCCAAGGCGCGCCAGAACGCGGCCCAGGCTCCGGGGTCGAGGGTTTCCAGCTCGAACAGCACGCCCTCGGCCGAGGCGAAGGGCGGTCCCCCGGGCGCGAGTTCGGCGGCTTCCTCTTCGTCCGCCCCGGCCGCCGCGAGGTACTGGGAGACGGCGAGGAGTCCGGCGCGGTCGGCACCGGCGGTGACGTGGCAGGGCTCGGCTCCGCGGGCCTGCCCGACCAGGCCGGCGAGCAGTCCTTGCACGGTGAGGACGGCGGTGGCCGTCGCCGCGTAGTCGGCGGCGAGACCGCGCGGGCCGCCGTCGCGCCGGCCGTGGACCGCCATCATGCCCGTCGCGGCCTGCACGGTCGCCTCGTCGACCAGTCCGCTCCCGGGGGTTCCCCAGGCGACGGTCGCGTGGGCGGTCCCGAAGTCGCCGCCCGTGAGGCGGACGCGGCCGGCCGTGCCGGACGCCCCCTCGTGGGCACGGGTCTCGGAGCGCGCGCCGAGCAGCCGCAGGTGTTCGGCGACGACGCCCGTGATCTGTGGGGGCCCCGATGTGTCGAAGCGCAGTGTGTCGAGCGGCCGGACCGTCTGCGTGGTTGCGGGAAACGCCATGCCTCTCCTCTCCCGGCGCGGCGGTCACCGACGCCCAGGTCGAACGGAACGCGGGAACCGGGGAGGGTGCGCACCCGACCAGTTCCTCGGACAGGGGGTCGGACGGCAGTTCCCACGGGTTCCCGGCGAACGAGGAGGAATGCAGTGACGGATTCAGGCACCGCACACGATGGAGCGAATCAACGCCCTTGGCACACACAGGAGTTGAAGGAGAAGATCGATGATTTCGTCCGCACCCGGGTGATCCCGTCCGAGACGGTGCTGGACGCGGGCGGAGAAGCCGCGACCGCCGCGCTGACGCGCCTGCGGGCCGAGGCGTGTGAAGCCGGGCTGTGGGCCCTTCCGCTACCGGCGGCGTTGGGCGGCGGCGGTCTGCCCTTCGGCGCGTACGCGGAGCTCGCGGAGGCCGAGGGCGCCAGCGACCACGGACCGGCGGCACTGGGCTCCGCTGCGCTGCTGGACGTCACCATGCTCGACCGTCACGGCAGCGCCCTGGTACGCGAGGAGTACCTGAAGCAGCTGGTCGCAGGCGAGCTACGGACCTGCTACGCCATGACGGAACCGGACGTACCGGGCACCGACCCGCTCCTGACGGGAACCCGCGCCGAACGCCGGCCGGACGGCGGTTGGTGCGTCAGCGGCCGCAAGTGGTTCACCTCCGGCGCGGCCGGCGCCGATCTCGTCACCGTCATGGCACGTACGGCGGGGACCGCCGGCGACCGGGAAGGGCTGTCCCTGCTGCTGGTGCCGACCGGCTCGCCCGGGTTCCGCGTGGTGCGCGAACTTCCCGTACTGGGGGCGGGAGGCCAGTACGAGATCGAACTCGACCGGGTCCACGTACCCGCGGACCACCTCCTCGGCGCGGGCGCTGACGCCCTTGCCATCGCGGGCGAACGGCTCGCGCTCGGCCGCACCCTGCGCTGTCTGCGCTGGCTCGGCCAGGCGCGGCGCGCCTTCGACCTCATGTGTGAACGCGCCGCCACCCGCGGCGGATCAGGCCGACCGCTCGCCGAGCACCAACTGGTGCAACAGCACGTCTTCGACGCCCTGCTCGCCCTGCGCACCACCCGCCCCCTGGTCCACGAGGCCGTCGCGTCGATCGTGGCCGGACGGGACGCCCGCACCGAGGTGGGGCTCGCCAAGGTGGCCGCCGCGCGCATGCTCCAGCAGGTCACCGACTCCGCCATCCAGGTCTACGGCGCCGCCGGGCTCGGCCCCGACACCGCGCTGCCGTCGCTGTTCCGCGGCGGGCGTGCGGCTCGGATCCTGGACGGCCCGGACGAGCTGCACATCACCTCGGTGGCCCGGCGGGTGCTGCGCGAGTACGGCCGGGGCTCCGCGGCTACACGCGGATGATGTCGAGGAGGTCGCCGAGTGCGGCCAATCCGAGGGCCAGGAAGAAGTCGCCCCAGATCACTTCGTGGCGCACCGCCAGGCCTTTCGCGGCGTCGTAGCAGCCGTCCGACAACATGCCTGCCGGGCGGCCCCCGCCCGGTCCGGTGAGGTGGTCCTCGACGAGGCGGCTCAGGATCGCCACCGCGTGGGACGTATACGCCTGCGCCTGGGGCGCCCGCACCCGTGCCAGCTTCAGCATCGCGACGGCCGTGATCGCCGCGGCCGAGGTGTCGACGGGGCCGTGCGGGCGTGCCGCCTCGTTGGGCGGGACGAGCCGCCCGGTCTGTGCGAGCTCCAGCAACTGCCCGGCGGCGAAGGCGAGCCGCTCCGGCCGGTGGCAGGCCACCTCCGGACGCAGCAGGGCGTCGGCCACGGCGAGGAGCAGCCATGCCTCGCCTCGGCTCCAGCCCGGTGCCGGGTCGTCGCAGGGCTGCCATCCCGTCGCCGCGTCGAACCGCCAGGCGGGCCGCGGGCGCCCGTGGTGCCGTGCTCCCTCCGGGCCGAGACAGAGATCGAGATGGTGGTGCAGATGGGCCGCCGCCACGGTGGCCGCCTCCGGTCCGGCTCCGGCCAGGAGGGGCACCAGTCCGGGTACGGCGTCCGCGCGGGCCAGCAGCCGGGGTCCGCCGAGCGCGGAACCCCACGGCACGATGCCCGTCCGCGCGTCGTAAGAAGCCAGGCAGGCCCGGCTCGCCTTCGCCCGAAGCACGGCGGTTTCCGGCGTGTCGAAGGACGCGGCCGTCCCGTACCAGAAGATCAGTCCGCGGGTGGCGGTGTCCGCGTCCACCCAAGGGGCCAGCCGGGCGGTGCATGCCGCGGCGGCCAGTCGGTGCGCCTCCTTCCGGGTGTGGCGGGCGCGCAGCCACAGCAGCCCCGCCCAGAAGCCACCGGTCCACGAGCCGCGGCCGGTCGTCGTCCACCGCCCGTCGGCGGGCTCGGCGTACAGCGGGAAGCGGGCGCCCACCTCGGCCTCGGTCACCGTCACCCGGTCGAGGACGGCTGCCAGAGCCCGATCAGCCCAGTCGCCGGCGGTCATGCCGGCTTCCCTGTTGCCGCGCGCCGGTCCCGCACGGCCCAGAGGAACGCGATCGCTCCCGCCATCGCGAACTCCACCGCCACGCACAGCCAGCCCGGCCCGTACCGCCCGCTCTGCGCGAACAGCCCGAACAGGGGCGGCCCCACCGCGAATCCGGCGAAGAACCCGGCCGCGACGAGTGCCGAATCCTGGCCGGCCCGGCCGCCGGCGGCCCGCTGCATGACCAGGACCATGGAGACCGCGTTGCCGGATACGGCGAAGAGCCCTACGGCGACGGCGCCGGCCCATACCAGCGGGCCTGCGACGAGCCCGCCGGCCAAGAGGGCCGTCGCGCCCACGGCGCCGCAGGCCAGCAGGCCCGGCAGCCACTCCGCCCGGCCCGGGCGGGCCGCCTTCGACCACCCGACCCGGCCGAGCACGCCCGCGACCCCGAGAGCGGCGACCAAACCACCGGCGGCGGTGGGGCTCAGCCCCAGGGCACGCACCCCGTACAGGGCGAGATAGGTGTTGACGGAGGCGATACCCGCACCCAGGAACAGCGAAAAGGCCGATAGCCAGGCGACCATCCCCCGGGGGACGAACGACGTGCGGGCAACAGCGGGCGCGGCCGTGGTCGCCGGCGGGTCCGCCGGCAGTGCGCGCAGCGCCCACACCCCGGCGAGGAGGGCCGCTCCGGAGGCCGTCCATACCGCGCCCCGCCAGCCGAGACCGCCCGCGAGGGCGGTGAGCGGCAGTCCGGCGGCGAACGCGCCCAACTGGACGCCCGACTGCTTGAGGCCGGTCACCGCACCCCGCCGGACGGGAGCAACGGCGGCCAGGATCGCCTTGTTCGTGGCGGGATTGGCGAGGGCCTGGGGTATGCCGCCCAGCGCCACCGCACCGAGCAACAGCCCGGGGCCGGGAGCGGCCCCGATCAGGGCGAGCGCCACGGCGGAGACGGCGAGCAACAGCACCAGCGAACGCCGGGGCCCGACGCGGTCCACCATCCGGCCGCTACTCGGGGACAACACGGCGGCCGTCCCGAATCCGACGGTGGTCGTCAACCCCAACACCGCCGGCGACACGTCCAGTTCCTCCAGCAGGCGCGGCCCCAACGCGCCGATCAGGAACAACTGCAGCATCGAGAACGCCATGGAGCACGTGAGCAGCGCGGACAGGTGCCGTGGCTCCCCCTCCCGCCCACCCGGTGCCGACACCGTCGCCGCCGCGGTCCGCTCAGCCGCCACAGAAGTCCCCTCCCCGGACACGTCGAGTGCAACTCGACCGATCGGAAAGGCAGTCGGACGCCCCGGCACCGTGGTTCCCCCGCCCCTCTGTGCCGTGCGCCACACGAGACGAGACATGCGGAGGAGCACCACAGCCTCGGTCGAGGAAGTTGTCGGGAACGGCGCACCCCCCTGCGCATCGCGGTGGGCTGGTGCGAGGATGAACCCGCCATGACGCCAGGTCACTGTTTACGAGCCGTACGGGCCGCGATGTTCGCGGTCGTCTGCGTGCTGCTCGCGACCATCGGCCACGTGCTCATGTCGGGCATGAGCATGCCCTGGTGGGCCATGTCCGCCGCGTTCGCGGGTACGGCCGCGGCGGCCTGGTGCCTGGCGGGGCGGGAACGCGGTCCGCTCACCGTCATCGCGGCGACGGTGGCCGTCCAGGCCGCGCTCCACTCCGGTTTCTCCCTGGCCCAGTCGGTCCTGCACCCTTCCCTGCCGTCCGGCACGTCGTTCGCGCGCCAATGGGCCGCGTACCTGATGTGCGCGGAGGGCGCCGCGTCGCCGGTGTCCGTCCACCACGCCATGGACGCCATGCACGCCATGCACGCCATGCACGCCATGCACGGAATGGCGATGGCCGCGTCGCAGGCGGGCGGCGCGCTCATGCCGGCGGGCGATCACGACATGGCCGGCATGGCCATGGCCGGCATGTCACCGACCGGCATGTCTCCGACGCCGATGTCGCCGGTCGGCATGCTCGCCGCCCACCTCTTGGCCGCGGTGTTCTGCGGCCTGTGGCTGGCCTACGGCGAACAGGGCACCTTCCGCGTGCTGCGCGCCGTCGCCGGCCGGCTCCGGACTCCGCTGCGTTTGCTCTTCGGTCTGGCCCCGGTACCGTTCGCGCCGCGGATCCGGGTGCGCCGCGCGCGGCGAAGCCGGGCGCTTCCGCAGCTCTTCCTCGTCCATGCCATCACCTCGCGGGGTCCCCCGACGGGAACCGCTGTCCTGTGACAGCCGGTTACCCGAGCACGCGCTGACCCGGCATTCCCTGCCGCCGCGCGCCTCGGGCATCGGCCGTGCCCTCCGGCCGGCCGTACCCCCGTTCACCGGCCCCGCCCCGTGCGGCGCCGGACACCTTGCCCGAAGGACCTGTGGCGATGACTCCTGCCCTGCCCACCCAGCACCGTCCCGCCGGCGAAAGGCCCGCCCGGCACACCCCGGACTCCGACGCGGTGGTGACCCGACTGGCCCTCGCCGCCCGTGACGGCGACCCCGCGAAAGCGGACCGGTTCGTCCGCGCCCTGCACCGTGACGTCTGGCGGTACGTCGCGTTCCTCAGCGCCGATCCCCAGGCCGCCGAAGACCTCACCCAGGACGTCTTCCTCCGGGCCCTCGCCGCGCTGCCGCGTTTCGAAGGCCGCTCCTCGGCCCGCACCTGGCTGCTGTCCATCGCCCGCCGCACCGTCGTGGACAGCATCCGGCACGCCGCCGCGCGCCCCCGACTGTCGGACCGGTACGACTGGCAGACCGCCGCCGAACAGAACCAGCCGTACGATCTACCCGGCTTCGAGGACGGCATAGCCCTCGCCGAACTGCTGGCCGCGATTCCCGCCGAACGCCGGGAGGCCTTCGTCCTCACCCAACTCCTCGGCCTGCCTTACGCCGAGGCGGCTGCCGCCGTCGGCTGTCCCATCGGCACGGTGCGCTCGCGCGTGGCCCGCGCCCGCACCGCCCTCGTCGCGCTGCTGACGGACACCGAACCGGCCGTGGTGACGTCCGTGACGTCCGCGCCGTCCGCGCCGTGCGACGCCGGGTACGCCCCGGCCCGGGGGCCCGCCGTGGCCATGGCATCGCTCGTCTGAATCGCCTGATCCGTCCGGACGGGAGCGCTCGAAGGACTTCGCGGTGTCGAGTGCTCCCGTGCGGCAGGCCCTCCCGGCCCTGACCGCGCGGCGGCCCGCCCGTCCGGTCCGGGCGTGCCCGGACCGGACGATCGCGGGTGGGTCGGCGGGTGGTCGAGGGCTCCGATCAGAACATCGCGTTGTCGTTCTCGGATGTGGGCGGGATGACCTGGAGGACGTCCCAGTGCTCGACGATCTTGCCGTTCGCGTCGAAACGGAAGATGTCGATTCCGGCGTATTCCTCTTCGGGCCAGGTCTGGTGGCAGTGCAGGACCACGTGATCGCCTTCGGCGAAGGCGCGCTTGACCTCCACCCGTTTGCCGGGGTACTCGGCGGCCATCCGGTCGAAATAGTCGACGAACGCCTGTTTGCCGTCGCCGACATGCGGGTTGTGCTGGATGTAGGTGTCGCCCGCGTAGAGCTCGATGGCCTCGGCGGGACGGCACTGGTTGAACATCAGGTCGTAGAACGCCTTGGCCGTGGCCTTGTTCTGCTCCGGGTCGCTCATGGTGCCGATCGTAGGGTTGCGCAGCGGCGGCGGGCGTTCGCCACGGCGGGCGGGGCGGGACGGGACGGCCGTCACAGGGGCGGTCGCGAAGCGGAGCCCTGTTCCAGCTGGCGACGGATGTCGAGCAGATGGTGGCGCAGCTCGTGCAGGGTGTGTGAGGCGAGCCAGCGCAGAGACCGCTCCTTCCGCTCGGGATAGGTGTAGATCAGTGCTCGTTCCCAATCGGGGGGCGAGAGCCGGTCCAGAACGTTCCCGAACAGCAGCGCCGCGTCGCGCAGTTGGCGGGCGACATCGGCGGGCTCTTGCTCGGCGTATCCGTCGTACTCGACCCGCTCGTCGCGGCCCATGGGCTCGGCGACCGGCGTGTCACACCGTCGGGCGGCCATGACTCGTTCCCGTTGGACGAGCAGCACATCGCGCATATGGCAGGCGTACTCGAGAGGTGTCCACACGTCCGGGGCCGAGCGCCGCAGCAGTACCCGCGGTTCGGCTCGCAGCACGTCCACGTATGCGTCCGCGGCTGTCCTGACGAGCGCTGACATCGAGGGAACCGGCGCAAGGTCGTATTCGAAACCGCATTCCGCGCAAGCCGTCACGCAGGCACAGTAACAAGCCCGTTCGCGCACGCCCGGCAGAATCCCCGATCCAGGGCGTGGGGTGACTCGGTGCCCGCCCGGACTCCGCCGTCGGTCCCGGTGGAGTTCCACACGTGGACACCGCATCGCTCGGTCTGCGGGCCGGTGCCCGTCCCACCGGCCCGCGAGACGCCGGCGGTCAGCGGCGCACGTGCAGCCCGAAACCCGTGCGGCCCGCGGGCTCCAGCCCCTCCTTCAGGTGCAGGGAGGGGATCTCGTAGTCCCCGAAGTTCTGCCGCCGGAACGCGATCGGCTCGGTCGTCTCCAGGGTGAGCAGGCGCTGCTCCCATGCCTTGGCGACCTCCGAGTAGTCCTCGCCGGTCATCCGATCGGTGCCGTACAGCACGAACGGCGGCAGCACCTCGATGCCCGGGTAGTAGAGGATGCCGTGGTGGATCGGGAACAGGAGGTCGTCAATGGGGCCGTTGATCCCGCGAGCGGCGTAATGGGACTCCGGGCCGCCGGCGGTCACCGACAGCAACGCTTTTCTGCCCGCGAGGGTTCCTTCGCCGAAGCGCTCGCCGTACTTGGTGTCGCTGTGTTCACCGACGCCGTAGGCGAAGCGGTACGTGAACACCCGGTCCACCCAGCCCTTGAGGATCGCGGGCATCGTGTACCACCACAGCGGGAACTGGAAGACGATCGTGTCCGCCCACAGCAGCTTCTCCTGCTCCGCGAGGACATCCGAGGTGAGCGTCCCGGCGTCGAAGGCCCGTCCCGAGTCCAGGGCGACCTTCAGCGGACTCGACGCGTCCGGGCCGTAGTCCGCGGCATCCACGACCGTCTTCCACCGCATCGCGTACAGATCGCTCACCTGCACCTCGTGCCCGGCGTTCTCCAGTGTGGACACGGCGAGGTCCTTCAACGAGCCGTTGAGCGACTTCGGCTCCGGGTGGGCGTAGACGATCAGCGTCTTCATGGGAACTCCTTCGGATCGGATTGAGATCGGATTCCGATCGGATTCGGATCGGACGCCTTCGATCCTGGGTGTCTCAACGGCCGGTATTCAGGGGCGCCTCGTCCGTAGGACGGGACTTCCTGGTATCGACAGGGCCACCCTCGCGCGCTTCACCGACGTCATACTGGGGGCATGGACGATCTCGCCGGCTTCCTGCGAACTCGACGTTCCCGGGTCGACCCGGCAGCCGTCGGCATCCCCACGGACAGCCGTCGGCGGGTCGAAGGACTGCGTCGCGAAGAGGTCGCGCACCTGTCCGGAGTCAGCGTCGACTACTACGTACGTCTGGAGCAGGGCCGCGCGACCCAGCCCTCCGAGCAGGTCCTCGACGCGCTCGCCCGCGTCCTCGGCCTCGACCAGACCGAACGCGGCCACCTCGACCGGCTCGCCCGGCAGCGCCGGCGCCGCGCGAAGGCGCCGGGCGGGCGGGTCCGGCCGGAGTTGCTGCGCGTACTCGCTCTGGTCGCCGACGCACCCGCGCTGATCATGGATCACCGCTTGGACGTGGTCGCCGGGAACCGCCTCGCCGGGCTCCTCTTCGGCCGCCCGCTGCCGGGCCTCAACATCGCCCGGCACCTCTTCCTCGAGGAGGCCGAGCGCGGTCTGTACGCGGACTGGCAGAATTGCACCCGCGATGTCGTCGGGCACCTGCGCCTGGCCGCCGGCACGTACATCGAGGACCCCCGCCTCGCCTCGCTCATCGGCGAGCTGGCGATGGGCAGCGAGCGCTTCCGTCGCCTCTGGGCCCGCGCGGACGTGCGTGCCCGCACGCACGGGCGCAAGGTGTACCGGCACCCGCTGGTCGGGCTGTTGGAACTGCACCAGGAGAATTTCGCGCTACCCGACGATTCCGGCATGGAGCTGCTGGTACTTTCCGCGGCCTCCGGCAGCGCCGCCGAGGACGGGCTGCGCCTGCTCGCGGGCCTGGGCGCGGCCGACGGTGACCGCGTTCCCCAGTGAAGCGAGCCCGGCCGCCCGCCGAGCGGCCGCCCCACAGCGGGCCGCCCCGGCAGGAGCAGGTGTCGAGTGGCGGCCTCGGCCGCTCGCCGGGCTCCGTGCCTCACAGCTCACGCAGGCGTACGGCGAGGGCGGCGATGTCGTCGTCGAGGCGTCCTCTGCTGTAGTGGAGGAGGTCGCGGTGGAGAGCCGTGAGCAGTTCGCGGGGCGGTGTCGGGGGCTGTCGACGCATCCAAGTCGCCAGCGGGAAGAACTCGCCGTCGCGGGCGCGGGCCTCGGCGATCCCGTCGGTATAGAGGAGCAGCAGGTCGTTGGGGGCGAAGTCGAAGCTGTCGACGGTGTAGTCATCGCCGATCAGCGCCGCGAGGCTGAGCAGGGGTGAGGGGGTGGCGGACTCGAGGACACGGAGTTTCCCCCGGCTCAGGAGCAGCGGCGGTGGGTGTCCGCAGTTGAGGATGTCGATACGGGTGCCCGCGTGCGGGATCTCGACGAGCAGGGCGGTGGCGAAGCGCTCCATCGGCCCCTCCGGCGGGAAGGCGGCGTTGTAGCGGGTGCTGCTGGCGTCCAGCCTGCGGGCGACGTCGACCATGTCGGGCTCGCCGTAGGCCGCCTCCCGGAAGGCATTGACGATCGCCGCGGCCGCCCCCACGGCCGGCAGCCCCTTGCCCCGCACGTCACCGATGAGCAGCCTGACCCCGTAGGGGGTGTCGACCACCTCGTAGAAATCCCCGCCGATGCGGGCCTCCGCCGCGGCCGCGAGATACAGCGACTCGATCTCGATGCCGCCGATGCGGTGCGGCAGCGGGCTCAGCACCACCTGCTGCGCCGCGTCGGCGACGAGCCGTACCTGGAAGAGCGTGCGCTCCCGCTGGAGCCGGGCATGGCTGCCGTACGCGGCGGCCACGGTGACCGCGATGATCCCCCCGGCCGTCCACCACGTCCCGAGATCGGGGAAGACGAGGCTGAGGCCGATCATGAGAAAGAGACAGACCGTCCCGAGCAGGACGGTGGGGAGCACCGGCCACATGGCGGCAGCGAGTGCCGGCGCCGCGGGCAGGAGGCGGCTGAAGGCCAATTCCGGCGGAGTGGCATATGCCAGGCTGGCGATCACGACGGTCAGGATGACCGGCGACAGCCGCACAAGTCTTCCCGGGCCGGGGCGCCTACGGAGCCGCAGCCGTCCAGACTCGATCACACTTCCCAGAATATCCGCGCAACGGGGGCACAGCACTCCGACGGACCAGGTCGGCGCCCGTCCCCGCCGCTCCTCCCCGCCGTGGTCCGCCCCTCAGTGATCGCTGCCGAGCCCGCGATCGGGTGCGCTCATGTCGCCCGTCGCGGGAATGCCCCCGGCGAGCCCGTAGCGCAGGTACACGGTGCCCTTCGGACTGGTTGCCGGGGGTGCGAGGAGCGTGACGTTGGTGGGCACCGCGCCCTCGTCGAACACCTTCTTCCCGACGCCGAGCACGATCGGGTGCAGCCAGAGATCGAGACGGTCGAAGAGCTTCTCGCGCAGGAGGGTCTGCACGAGGTTGAGACTCCCGACGACCTTCACGTGCTCGTGCCGCTCACGGATCTCACCCACCGCGGCGGCGAGGTCCGGGCCGAGCTGGGTGGACCCGGCCCACGAGAGGTCGGGCGTGCCGCGAGAGGCCACGTACTTCGGGACGCGGTTGAAGAGCGTGGCGAACTGGTTGTCCTTGCCACCCTGCTGCTGAGGCCAGTAGGCGGCGAAGATGTCGTACGTCCGCCGGCCGAGCAGGAGGGCGTCCGTGCCCTCGTACGCCGCATCGACCTGCGCCCCGGCGACCTCGTCCAGCAGCGGCGCCTGCCAGCCGCCGAACGGGAACCCCACCGGGTCCTCGTCGGGGCCGCCGGGCGCCTGCCCGACGAGGTCGAGGGTCGCGAACATCTCGATGTCGATGAGGCCCATGGCTTGCTCCCGATGAGTCGATTGTCCTCGTCAAGAGATAGACCCGCGGGTTCCCGCAAACTCATCGCCTCGCCGGAACGCACTTCGCCCGGTCGGGCGGCGGGCCACGAAAGCGTCTCGGGGCCTCTGCCAAGATCTTCGACCCGAGTGGACCGCCCTCGCGCCGCGTACGGACGGCCGGGCGGGCGGCGAGGCAGCCGCTGTACGGGTGGCGTCCCCCGTTCGCCTCGGCGAGAAGGACCGGGAGTGACGGGGCGGCGTGCTGTGCTGCGTACAAGGCCACGGAGGCCGCCGTAAGACCTGCACGGATTTCCGGGCCGGCCTTACGGACGACGCGCAGGACACGGAGGACGTATGTCTCGTTCCCAGGACAGCCGGCGAACCGGAGCCACCCTCATGACTCTTCTGAGTGCAGCGCTCCTGTGTCAGGCGATACTGTTCGGCGCCGATGCCGCGGTCTTGGTGAAACCTCACGCCGACTGGGACGCGATCGCCCGGTGCGAGTCCGGTGGCAACTGGCGGGCCAACACCGGCAACGGGCATTACGGAGGTCTGCAGTTCACCCGGTCGAGCTGGAAGGCCGCCGGCGGCCTCAGGTACGCGGCGAGGGCAGACCTGGCGACGAAGTCACAGCAGATCGCCGTTGCCAAGAGACTGGCCCGGATGCAGGGCATGGACGCCTGGACGTGCGCCCGCCGTTAGCACCGCGGCATTGCCGACCCTTGCCGGTTCTCGCGGCAGCAGGTGGCGCCGGCGGTCCCCATCACTGCGGTTCGCGGGGCGTCCCGTTCGACCGTCGGCGTGGGGTCGGACGCGGCCGGTAAGGTCGGCGTGTGACGACGAACGCGAGTGCGAGCCGGCCACTGTACGGGTGCATGGGCCTGGGCGGGACCTGGGGGCCCGAGCCGTACGGTGCCACGGAGATCGAGGCGGCGGAGGCGGCGGTCACCGCCGCCCTGGAGATCGGGATCACCACCTTCGACCACGCCGACATCTACCGCCACGGGAAGTCCGAAGCCGTGTTCGGTGAACTCCTCGCCCGCGACCGCGCGTTGCGCGAGCGGATCACACTCCAAACGAAGTGCGGGATCCGGCTGGAGGACGGTGAACGCCCGGGTATCTACGACCTTCGCGGCAAGAGCATCCTGCGCCGGGTCGAGGAGAGCCTGACCCGGCTGCGCACCGATGTGATCGACGTCCTGTTGCTCCATCGTCCGGACCCGCTCGCGGATCCGGACGATGTCGCCGAGGCCCTGACCTCCCTGCACGCCCAGGGCTTGGTGCGCCGGTTCGGTGTGTCCAACATGGGCGCGGCGCAGATCACGGCGCTCCAGGCCCGGCTCGGACTGCCGATCGTCGTCAACCAGTTGGAGATGAGCCTGCACAAACGGGACTGGGTCGAGGCCGGGATCCTGCTCAACACACCCGCCGCGGCAACCAACGGTTTCCCCTTCGGCACCCTCGAACACTGCCGTGACCACGGCATCCGGCTGCAGGCATGGGGCGCGTTGGCCCAGGGCCGGTTCACCGGGCGGCAGGAGACCCCTCAGGAGCGGGCTGCCGCCGCATTGCTCGCCGCACTGGCCGAACGCAAGCAGGTCACCCCCGAGACGGTGTTGCTGTGGTGGCTCCAGCGACACCCGGCCCGCATCGCACCGGTGATCGGAACCTCCGATCCCGCACGGATCCGGGCCTGCCGCCAAGCGGTCGGGCGGTCACCGGAGTTGGACCACGAGGAATGGTACGCCCTCTGGCTCGCCGCGCGCGGCGAGCCGCTGCCCTGACACAAGACGGCGGGACAGCGGCGGTTGGCTGCGGTGGCTACTGCCCGAGCCCGATGGTCGCCGGGGGTGGGGTCCAGCGGCTTTTGGGCGGGATGGCGGTGCCGACTCCGAAGTCCTTCTTCAGCTGTTCGGGGATGGCGTAGTGCATGACCCGACCGCGGGTGAGGGAGGACAGTTCCAGCATGCTGGTCAGGTGTCCGACACGGTCCAGGGCCCAGGCTGCCAGCGGTGATCCGTCCTCGATGGTTTCCAGGACGCCAAGGAGGGCGGGGGCGGCTTTGACGACGGTGTCCCAGTTGCTGCGGGGCACTCCCAGCCAGTCGGCGCAGGTGTCTCCGATGAGGTAGCGGATCAGGCCGGAGACGACCGGGTCGAAAAGGGTGCCGGGCACCACTTCCTCGTAGAGGTCGATGAGCCGGCGGGTGAGCCGGACGCCCTCTTCACTGGGGCCCATGTGGCGGGTCATGTACAAGTCGGAGAAGGCGCGGGCTTGGTGGAGGTCCTCGGGGACGTGGTCCTGGTCGACGCCGAGCATGGCGCCGACCACCCGCCAGGCGTAGTAGTACGCGTCGGCGCCTTCGTTGCTCATGTGGACGCCGAGGCGGTGCAAGGCGTCGAGGACCTGGATCGAGAACATCATCTGTCCGCCGATCAGGTCTTCTTGACAGATCGGTGTGCCGAGGGTGGCGGTGTCCCAACGGCCCTCACGCTTGAGGTGGTGGCGGATGGAGGCGTGCAGCAGACGCACCTTTTGGACGGCGGGGATGAAGCGGCTGCCGGCTTCGAAGGCGTCGGGGCGCATGAGGTAGACGGTGAACTGGCCGGTCTCCGCCATTCGTTTGGCGGGGTAGTTCAGCGAGTGGGTGGCGGAGAGCAGCTTGGCGACGTGGGGGACGACGTAGCACGCGGGCATCGAGGCGAACGACAGGGCGGTGGAGACGTGGACGTTGTTGTCGATGAAGAACAGCCGTGCTTTCTCCATCTCGGACCAGTCCACCCAGTCGGGCGGTGTGCCGGTTTGGTGCAGGTACTCGCGGGCGACGTCGGGCAGCCCCTCCGGAAGGTCCTGGCCGACGGTGGAGACATAGCGCATGAGCGTGTTGAACTTGCCGACTTCTCCGCGCTCGAACAGTGTCGCCACGGTCGCGTCGGCGAGTTCGTCCCCGCGGGCGCGCAGCGCGTCCATGGACGCCTGGTTGTAGGTCATCGAAGTGCTCCGGTGGAGGGGGAGGTCAGTGCGTGCGGGTGGCCGCCGACGTCGCCAGGGCCGACAGTGCGCGGCGGGCTTCGCCGGTCAGTTCGGCGCCCGTCAGTACGTCGTGCGCTTCGCGCAGCCGGGCGGCGATCATGTCTTCGACGCGGGTGACGGCCCCGGTGTGATGGGCGATGTCACGGATCCGATCCACCTGTTGCCCGGTGAGGTCCGCCCGACCGAGCAGCAGGTGCAGCTCGTCCCGTTCAGCCTCGGTGGCGCGGGCGAGGACGTGTGCCATCAGGACGGTCGGGCGGTTGCCGGCCAGGTCATCGGTCGCGGACTTGCCGGTCTGCCGGGGGTCGCCGAGCAGGCCCAGGAGGTCGTCGCGGAGTTGGAACGCCTCGCCCAGCGGCAGGCCGTAGTCGCTGTACTCCTGGAGCAGCCGTGGTGGGGCGCCCGCGAGGAGGCCGCCGATCCTCAGGGGGTGTTCGACGGTGTATTTGGCGGTCTTGTAGCGGATCACCTTCACCGAGGCGTCCGGGTCGGGCTCACAGCCGGTGCGCATGACCTCCAGGCACTCACCGGCCACCAGTTCGCGGGCGAGGACTGCCCACATCGGCCGGGCCCGGGCGAGGAAGGCACCGGGCAGGCCGGATGTGGTGAACAACTGGCCTGCCATCGACATCAACAGATCCCCCACCAGCATGGCCAGGGCCCGGGCGCCGGACTTCGGTCGTGCGTGGCCGGTGAGGGCTTGTCGGAGGGCCATGTGCGCGGTGGGGAGGTTGTGCCGGGTGCGGCTGCGGTCGATCAGGTCGTCGTGCACGACGGCGGCGGCGTGGACCAGCTCGATCGCGCCGGCGGCTCGTACCACCGCCTCGCTGTCGGGCTGCCCGGTCCCGCGCCAGCCCCAGTAACAGAACGCCGCCCTCAGCCGCTTGCCCTGGCGGGTCGCGGCATGGAGTTGCTCTGCCACCGGCGCCAGACAGCTGTCGATGTCGGTCAGTGCCTCCGCTTCCGCGGTGACGAACGCGCTGAGGACCTCGTCGATCCGCTTCTTCAGCAGGGCGTGTTCTTGAGGTTCACCCACCGCCGCCCTCCGCTTGGCGTGCGGTGACGGAGCGGGCCAAGAGTTCCAAGTGCGCCGGCGCCGCCGCATGCCGGTCGAGGAACAGACGGCCGCGCGCCTTGGTCTCCTCTTGGCCGTCAGCGAGGAGTTCCCCGAGATCGGCGCGGCGCAGCAGGCCGCCGAGGGCTCCCACGGCGCCGCCCAGTGCGCTCAATGCCAGGTCGGCGAGGCCGGCCGCCAAAGCCACGACATCCTCGGCCAGGTCCGCCTTACGACCCTCATCGTGTGCCACGAGATGTCTCCTCGCATAACTCGTTCCCCCCGCTGCCCGGGTCCTTCGACCGTCCGCGCCCACCGCGCGTCCGGCCCGCGGTTCCGCCACCAGGCGGCAGCCCCACGCCGGAAGTGTCGACTGCGGCGCAAGGGGCCACGCCGAAAACGCTCATCCCTTCACCCGTACGAGATCGCACATGTTCGGATACGGACGGTCGCGCCGCCGACCGCCCGAGCGGGCGGCAACGCCTGCCGGCTCCGGCTGGTTCAGCGGATCTGGTCGGCCGCCCAGGCGGCCCACTCGCGGCGCATCGCGTTGAAGCGGAGGCCGTATTCCAAGGCGATCTTCCCGTTCACCGACAGCGGGTCGTCGCCCCAGTCGATGGAGTCGGCCAGCCGGCGCAGGTCCTCGTGCTCCTGTCGCGACAGTTCCATGAGCCCGGTGAGGTAGTCCCGTGCCTGGTCGGGGGTGATCACGTTGAGGAAGAAGACCCGCAGCAGGGTGTCGCTGCGGGTGTTGCGCTGCGGTCTGATCTCCGTCAGCCAGTGGCGCAGTTCCGTCAGCCCCTCGTCGGTGAGGGTGTACTCCTTGCGCCCGCGCGGTCCCTGCGCCGAGACGCTGATCAGCCCGGCGTCGGCGAGCTTGGTCAGCTCTGTGTACATCTGGCTCTGCGTGGCGGGCCAGACATTGGCCAGCGCGGTCTCGAAGCGCTTCAGCAGGTCGTATCCGCTGGCCGGACGCTCTGACAGGAGTCCGAGGAGGGCGTGTCGAAGGCTCATGCCCGTCAGCCTACCTTCCACTCTTGACATGTCGAGAGTGACATTCTAGCTTGGACATGTCACAACAGGAATATGACCGCCGGGGGCCTTGATGTCGTACGTCCGTACTTTTCTTCCGTGGATCGTCTTCGCGGTGTTTCCGTCCGCCCAATGGCAATGGGGCGCGCTCGCCGGGCTGTTGGTCGCTGTCGTGGTGACCGTCCAGCAGCGCCGGACCGCGGTCCACCTCGACGCGCTGATCATGGAGATCGGCTCGGCGGCCTTCTTCGCCGCCCTGGCGGTCATCGCCTTCGCCGACCCGCACTCGGCCGTGCACCCCTACTCGGCGGCCCTGTCCTCTGCCATCCTCGCCCTCATCGCCGGGGCCTCACTTCTCGTGCGCAAGCCCTTCACCCTGGGCATCGCCAAGCGCACCACTCCCCGCGAGGTCTGGGGCCAGGAGCGCTTCGTCCGGATCAATGTCGTCATCACCGGTGTGTGGACCGTCGCCTTCACCGTCACGGCCGGCGCGCTCGGGGCCCTCGCCCACGCGGGTCACGGTCACTCGACAACCGCAACGCTCGTCCAGGCCGCGGGGTTCGTCGTCCCCATGCTCTTCACCGTCCGCTACGTCGCTGCCGCCCAAGCCAAGGCCGCTACTCGCTGAACACCCCCGACACCCTCGCCACCCACCTCGGATGTGGCACCGCCTTCGGCGCCGACCAGCCCCTCTCCCCCGGATGGCAGAACCACCTCAGCCCACCCGGCCAAGGCATCCCCTTCTCCGGGCAACCCGCCACCAGCCCCGGGGCCGCGCCGTACGGCACCCGGGGCCGGCCCCGCCGAGACCACCCGCCTGCGGTTCGCGGGATGTTGCCGCGGGACCCGAGTCCGGCAGCATGCCTTCCCGCAACCGCGAGACGCGAGGTCGGTTCGGCGGCGCTTCGCCTACTGCCTCCAGGCCGGGACACCGGGAAGCGCGCCGGGCGGGTGGACGGACAGGGCGGTGCCGTCGGATCGGCCGATCAGCCAGGCCAAGACGTCGGCCGCAGGCCCCCGCACGAGTGGGCCGGGACCGTCGCCGATGCCGAGGTGCGGCGCGACTTCGTCGACGTTGATCCGTACGGGCGGCATACCCGGATCGTCATTCAGACGGCGCACGGTCTCCCGCAGTTCCCGCATGACGAGGGCGACCGGCCAGTCGGACGGCGTGTAGGAGGAGGCCAGATCGACGTGGTGCACCTCCAGCTCTCGCAGCAGGCTCCACAGAACCCCGCGCACGGGGCGCAGCCCTCCCCCGAGCCATCGCACGGGGACGTCCCATGCCTCTGCGGGGTGTTCGGCGATGGCATGCAGGAGACCGCCCAGTGAGGTCTCAAGGTCGACTCGGATGGTTGCGGCGTCCCGGCGCACGCCCTGTCGGATCTCCCGTGCCCGCGTCGCCTCGTCGGGGTATTGGGGCAGATCCGCACGGCCCCGAGCAGTCGTCAGCAGGCGCAGACGCGAATCGGCGCTCCGAGCGAGGTGAACCAGGACGTGCGCACGGGTCCACTCGGGCAGCAGCGAAGGACCACGCAACTGCTCAGCGGTCAGGTTCTTGGCCGTGCGTAGCAGGTTGTCGGCGGAAACGCGCAGGACCGGCAGGAGCACGCTCGGGTGATCAGCGGCATTCTCGGAGATACGCATGTCGGCTCTCCTACCCATCGAAAGCCCGCACACGTGAAAGGGCCGGCCGCGGTTCCCCGCGCCCCGCACCGTGGAGCACGAGCGGATCGAACGGCGCTGGCCGGCTTTCTGGACGCCCGGGACGTCGAAGGACGAGCTGTTGTCGGCCGTGCTTGCGTCGCCGGCGCCGGTTATCGAGGCGTGGATCGTGCCGTTCGGGCCGGAAGAAATGCGAAAGCGAAAACCTGACCGCAGGAAACATATCCTGGCGCAGGCGTTGCATGAATTGACGTCACGCGAACTTCGAATCAGGAAATCAGCGCGCCGCGGAGCGGAAGCGACTCATATTCTCGAAGGTCGCCGAAGAGGGCGGCCGTTTCACAAGAACAGGGGCGTGAAATGCGCGCGGCTGGGGCCCGCACCCCGAGGGATGTGAGCCCCAGCCGCACAAAGCGCGTCAGCGTCAGGCAGGGACGATGTTCTCGGCCATCGGCCCCTTTTGACTCTGCGCGATGTCGAAGGTGACCTTTTGGCCTTCGAGCAGCTCGCGGAAGCCTTGGGCCGCGACGTTCGAGAAGTGGGCGAACACGTCAGGGCCGCCACCGTCCTGCTCGATGAAGCCGAAACCCTTGGCCGGGTTGAACCACTTGACGATGCCAGATGCCATGTCAGATCTCCTTGGGGGCGGTACAGCGGCATCCGCACTGCCGCACGGACGCCGTGTCGCCGCGATGATGCCCCGACCGGAAATCACCGGAATGTACAGCACTCCCGAATGGTACCGAGACCGGCCGGAGCGCTTGAAGTCATGGGAACCACGACTGCAACTGAGCTCGACAGTAGCACGCGGCTACGGCCCCGCCTGTGTTGAATACCCCACCCGCTCAATACCGTCGAAACCCTCCCCGCGCCGCACCTTCAACCCTCACCTCGCGGTCACAGATTCCAGCCCGCCGGGAGCGCAGAGAATATGTTAAGGGCGGTGGCGCACCACCCCGGAAAGGGATGACGGGCCACCGCCCTCTATGTCACCACCGCACCGCCGCCATACGGCTACCAGCGATACCAGCGGCCACTACCACCCCTCGGACGGGCGACGAAACCGATCAGCCACAGCACCAGCACGGCGATGGCGACCCACCAGAGGATCTTCACCGCGAAACCGGCACCGAAGAGAATCAGAGCGAGCAGAAGAACGAGAAGCAGGGGAACCATAGTTATCAACCTCCGAAGCGCCTTCTGCCCCTCGGAACCCCGCGCATGCATGCGATTTTTATGTGTTTCTTATCCCGGCACGCGGGCAAGAGAACGGGCCGAGTGGCCGCGCGGCGCTCGCCACGCGGCCACTCGGTCAGGAGCGCGGCGACACCAGAGCGGTGGCCTCGATCTCCACCAGCTGATCGGGGAACGCCAGGTCGGTGACACCGATGATGGTGTCGGTCGTGCGGTGGTTGCCGACGTACTCCTTGTGCAGCTTCGCGGCCGTGTCGAAGTTCTTGCGCAGGTCCTTGGTGTAGATCTTCATGCTGACGATCTGGCTGCGCGGGATCCGGTAGTGCGCGAGCACCTTGTCCAGGTTGGCGAACGACGTGCGCACCTGCGTCTCGAAGTCGCCGACACCGACCAGGTTCCCGGCCGCGTCATGCGACAGCTGACCCGAGATGTAGATCGTGTCCCCGGCTCTGATTGCCTGCGAGTACCCGTAGGACTCCTCCCACGGCACCCCGAACCCGAAGTGGTCCCAGCCGCGGCGCGCCTGGTCCTGCGCGCTGGCTCCCTGCGGTCCCACGACGGCGATCATCACAGCCACCAACGCGGCCACCACAGCAGCGATGCCGAACCTGCGCCCTGACTTGGTCATTCCCTTTGTCCTTTCGTCCCCGGTGGAACCTGGCACCACGACGATGACAGCGCACAAGCGAGAACCCCTCGAATGGGAATCGATTGGACGTCGAATCGGCGGCCGGAACGCCGCTTCAGGCCCACTGCCGCCCGCCCTCGGCCCCAGCCGCTTGCCTCACCTGTCGAGACTCGCGCTGCGCGCCGTGCTCGTGGTGGAGCTGGGCGGCACCGGGTTCGTACAGGCGTTGATGGTGTGGGCGCTGGCCACCGACCCTTAGGACGGCTCGCTCCCGCTGACCCCGCTGCGCGCGATCACGATCCTGGGCATGGTGGCGGTCCAGGTCGCTGTGGTGTGCGTATGGCGGCTGGTGACGATGGTGCGACGCGGAACCGTGTTCTCCCACGCCGCCGGCGGATGACGTGCCCGAGGGCGGACGCGCGCCGGCCGGTTGCCCTGGGGCGGCCGGGCAGGTCCGGGCAAGGTGCGTCACTTAACAGTTAGTTCACGGGAAGGTGCCCGTTCCACCACTCCTGCTCGCTCTTGCTCGGGTCCTCCACGATCTGGTGTCCGCGGTGTTGTCATGGGCGTACGACATCCCGTAACGGGCGCCGGTGTCGTTGGCGGGCCAGTACGGTCGGCCCGTCTTGGCGAGGTCGACCCATGCCCGTCGGTCAGCAGCGCGCTCGCCAGGACCGGATCGCGCCGAGGAAGAGGACGAAGTCCAGTCCCTTGAAGGAGCTGAACAGCGCGTCGACGGCACGGCTAAGTTGTTCAGTCGGCACCCGCACTTCATGCCCGAGGCGATTGGAGCCGCACACCATGAAGGACGTCACCCAGCTCGACCAGGGGTGGATCCTGCGACACGGGGACGCCCTCCTCCCCGCCCGCGTCCCCGGCTGCGTCCACACCGATCTGCTGGCCGCCGGGGTCATACCCGACCCCTTCATCGGCCACAACGAGACCGAGGTCGCCTGGATAGGGCGCCAGGAGTGGAGCTACGTCACGGAGTTGCGCCACGACAGCGGGCACGAGCGCGCCCACCTGGTCTTCGAGGGACTCGACACCGCCGCCGAGGTCGTCCTCGATGGCGAAAGCCTCGGCGGCACCCGCAACATGCACCGCGCCCACCGCTTCGACGTCACCGGGCGAACCGGCCCGCTCGAAGTCCGGTTCGCGTCGGCGTACGAGGAGGCCGACCGCGTCCGCGCCCTGACCGGCGAGCGCCCGAACGTCTACCCGGGCCCCTTCCAGTACATCCGCAAGATGGCGTGCGGCTTCGGCTGGGACTGGGGTCCGACCGTCGTGACCGCCGGCATGTGGCGTCCGGTGCGACTGGAGCACTGGTCGACCGGTCGCCTCGCCGAAGTCCGCCCCCTCGTCACCGTGGACGGCACCACCGGGCGGGTCGAGCTGAGGGTCCGCACCGAACGCACCCCGAGCGGCGCGGGCCGACCCCTCACCCTGAGCGCCGCCGTCGCCGGAACCGTGGCGCGGACCACCTTCGAGGGCGACGAGGCCGTCCTCCGCCTGACCGTCGCGGAACCCGGACTGTGGTGGCCGCGCGGGTACGGCGACCGACCGCTGTACGGCCTGACCGTGACCCTGCTGGACGAGGACGGCCGGCCGCTCGACACCTGGGAGCGCCGCATCGGCTTCCGCACCGTCACCGTCGACCGCTCCCCCGACGAGCACGGCACGCCCTTCACCTTCGTCGTCAACGGAATACGGATCTTCGCCCGGGGCGTCAACTGGATCCCGGACGACGTCCTCCCCTCGCGCGTGACCCCCGACCGCTACCGGACCCGGCTCACCCAGGCCGCCGAGGCCAATGCCGACCTGATCCGCGTGTGGGGCGGCGGCATCTACGAGGACGACGCCTTCTACGACGTGTGCGACGAGCTCGGCCTCATGGTCTGGCAGGACTTCCTCTTCGCCTGCGCCGCGTACCCCGAAGAGCAACCGCTGCGCCGGGAGATCGAGGCGGAAGCGCGCGACAACGTCGTCCGGCTCATGTCGCACCCGGCCCTGGTCCTGTGGAACGGCAACAACGAGACCCTGTGGGGCTTCCGCGACTGGGACTGGGAGGAACCGCTCGCGGGTGATTCCTGGGGGGAGGGCTACTACCTCGGTCTCCTGCCCAGGGTGGTGGCCGAGCTGGACCCCACCCGCCCGTACACGGCCGGCAGCCCCTGGTCCGGGTCCTGGGACCACCACCCGAACGACCCCCGCCACGGAACCCACCACTCCTGGGAGGTGTGGAACCGCCGGGATTACGCCGACTACCGGGCGAACGTCCCGCGTTTCTGCGCCGAGTTCGGCTGGCAGGCGCCGGCCGCCCTGGCGACGCTGCGCCGGGCGTTGCCGGGCGAGGAACTCGCCCCCGACTCGCCCGGCATGCTGCACCACCAGAAGGCCGAGGACGGCAACGGCAAACTGAACCGGGGCATCGAGCGCCACTTCGCCCTCCCCGAGGGAGACTTCGACCGTTGGCACTATCTTGCCCAGGTGGTCCAGGCGCGGGCCGTGGCCGCGGGCGTCGAGCACTGGCGGGCCAACTGGCCCGAGTGCGCGGGCACGGTGGTGTGGCAGCTCAACGACTGCTGGCCGGGCTCCTCTTGGGCCGCGATCGACGGCGACGGGCGCCGCAAGCCGCTCTACCACGAGCTGCGCCGGCTGTACGCCGACCGCGTGCTCGCCCTCCTCCCCACGGACGACGGGCCCGTGCTGGTCATGGACAACCAATCCGGCTCACCCTGGGGCACCACGGTCACCCTGCGCCGCCTCGACGCCGACGGCACGGTGCTGCGAGCGGCCGGGTTCGCCCTGGAGGCCGAGCCGCGCACGGTGGTGAGGCGGGTGGTCCCGGAGCGGCTACTCCCCGCGGAGGGTGCCACCGATGAGTTCCTCGTCGCCGACGCCGACGGCCTGCGCGCGGTCCACTTCCCCGTGGTGGACAAGGAGTTCGGCTACGCGATCCCCGAGTACGACGTGCGGATCGAGGCCGGCGCCGGGGACGGCCCGATCGAGGTGGTCGTCACCGCCCGCACCCTGGTCCGGGACCTCCTGCTGCAGGCCGACCGGCTCGCGCCCGGAGCCGTCGCGGACCGTGGGCTGATCACCCTGCTCCCCGGTGAGGAGACCCGGATCACCGTGACGGGCTGGCCCGGGGCCGACGTCGAAGCCGCCCGCGGCGCCCTGTTCAGCGTGGGAGCGGCGTGAGCGGTCCGCGTCCCCGCGTCACCACGTGACCAGTCAAGTGAACCTTCCGTTCGGTACATTCTCGCCCGGCTCCACGCCTCACACGCTCTCGGCAGTCGGGCCGGTCGCATACGCCAACGGCGGCGCGATCGCCCGCACGTCCACCTGCTCCGCCACCCACAGTCCGATGAACAGCGCGGCGGTCGCCTCCAGCAGCCCGGCGCGCTCCAGGCCGCCTCCGGCCACCGGCTCGCATCCCGCGTCGCGCACGAGTTCGTACACCCGGGCAAGGGCTGCCTCGTCGTCCCCGCAGACCGGAACGGCGAGGGGTCGACCGTCGAAGACCGGCGGGGTCAACCGCCACACGCCCTCGTGACAGAGGTTGAACGCCTTGACGACCCGCGCATCCGGTGCCGCCGCGGCAAGTCGGAGCGCCGCCGAGGGGCCGGCTTCCGTCAGCAGCCGGAAGCCGGGACCGACCGGATTGGCACAGTCGAGCAGGACCTTCCCGCTCAGCGCCGCCCGGACCTCCGTGACGACGACCGCGCCCACTCCGTAAGGCAGCGCTGCCAGCACCACCTCGCCGAAATCCGCCGCCGCGTACAGACTCCCGTGCCGCGCACCGCCCCCGATGGCTGTCGCGAGCCGTCGGGCCTTCCGCTCGTCCCGGCCTCCGACGAACACCTCATGTCCGGCCCGCGCCCAGTGCGTGGCCAGCGCATCCGCCATGTTCCCCGTCCCCAGCACACCGATCTTCATCGATCCGTCTCCCTGCGCCCTTGTTCCGACTGCTTGCGGGACGACACTAGGAAACCCGTCAGGCACCATTTGGTACGTGACGACCGACGCCTATCTCGCCGACTGCCGCGCCCGCCTCGCCTTCGACCTGCTCTCCAACACCTGGAACGCCGTAGTGCTGTGGGTCCTGCGGGACGGTCCCATGAGACCGGGCGAACTCCGCGAGCGCATCGGCGGCATCAGTCCCAAGGTCTTGACCGAGACCCTGCGGCGGCTGGAGTTCAACGGCCTGGTGGAACGACACGCCTATGCCGAGGCGCCACCGCGTGTCGAGTACGACCTCACCGCCCTGGGACGGACCTTGCTCGGCCCGATAGACGCCTTCGGTGCTTGGGCCTTCGAGCACGGCGATGAGGTCCTCGCCGCCCAGGAGCGAAACAGCGGGTGAGCCCTCAGGTCGCCCGGCGGTCATCGGGCCCACCCGGCCCGAAAGCCTGACGGCGGACTCCAGACCGCGCCGGGCGGGCCGGCGGCCGGTGCCGCCGGTGGTGACCGACGAGACACCTCCGCGTTCGGCTGTCGGGGTTGACGCGGGGCCATTCGGACACAAGCGGACCGTGCTGAAGATACTTCTGGTCGTCCTGCTCGGCTCGACGGCGGCGCTCGCCTCGGCCGCCGCCGTCCTCGCCTCGCCCTGGTGGTGGGCCGCGGCCGTGCCCCTGCTGTCGCTCGTCCTGATCGCCCTGCACGACCTCCTGCAACGGCGACACTCCGTCCTACGGAATTACCCCCTCCTCGGGCATCTGCGGTTCGCTCTGGAGGCACTGCGGCCGGAGCTCCAGCAGTACTTCATCGAGCGCAACTTCGACGGTCGTCCCTTCGACCGCGACACCCGCAGCATCGTCTACGAGCGCGCCAAGGGCACCGACGCCGAGGAGCCGTTCGGCACCGAGCTCGACCTCTACCGGCCGGGCAGCGAGTACCTCACCCCCTCCATGGCCCCGCTCCCGGTACGAACCGACCCGCCCAGGGTCCGGATCGGCGGTCCCGACTGCACCCAGCCGTACGACATGGCCCTGCTCAACGTCTCCGCGATGAGCTTCGGCTCCCTGTCGGGCAACGCGATCCTGGCGCTCAACACCGGGGCTCGGTTCGGCGGTTTCGCCCACGACACCGGTGAGGGCGGCCTGTCCGAATATCACCTGCGCCCGGGCGGGGACCTCGTGTGGGAGATCGGGACCGGATACTTCGGCTGTCGGACGGACGAGGGAGGCTTCGACGAGCGGAAGTTCGCCGAGAAGGCGGCGCACCCGCAGGTCAAATGCGTGTCGTTGAAGATCAGCCAGGGTGCCAAGCCCGGCATCGGCGGCGTCCTCCCGGGAGCCAAGGTGAACGCGGAGATCGCGAAGGTGCGCGGGGTGCCGCAAGGCCGGACCGTGATCTCGCCGCCGTACCACCGCGTGTACTCCACCCCGCGCGAGCTGGTGCGTTTCCTGGCCCGCATGCGGGAACTCGCCGGCGGCAAGCCCGTCGGCTTCAAGCTCTGCGTGGGTTCGCGACGCCAGTTCCTCGCCGTGTGCAAGGCGATGCTGGAGGAGGACACCGCGCCCGACTTCATCGTCGTCGACGGGGCGGAGGGCGGAACGGGCGCCGCGCCCCTGGAGTTCGCCGACAACGTCGGGCTGCCGCTCGGCGAAGGGCTGATGACCGTGCACAACGCGCTCGTGGGCACCGGGCTGCGCGACCGCATCCGTATCGGCGCCTCGGGCAAGGTCGCCACCGGCGGCGACCTCGTCAAGCGCCTCCTCCAGGGGGCCGACTACACCAACGCCGCCCGCGCCATGATGTTCGCGATCGGCTGCATCCAGGCGCAGCGCTGCCACACCAACACCTGCCCCGTCGGCGTCGCGACCCAGGACGAGAGGCGCGCCCGCGCCGTGGATGTCGGTGACAAGTCGCAGCGCGTACGGCGCTACCAGGAGGCGACCGTCAAGAGCGCCCTCCAGATCATGGCGTCGATGGGCGTCGAGGACCCTCGCGGGCTACGGCCCCACATGCTGCTGCACCGGGTGGACCCGCACACCGTCCGCTCGTACGCCGAACTCCATGCCTGGCTCGCCCCCGGGGAACTGCTCGCATCTGTGCCCGAAGGCTGGGCAGGGGACTGGGCGGCGGCCGATCCCGACCGCTTCACCAGCTGATCCCGACCGCTTCACCTGCTGATCCCGGCACCCGCAACGAGGAGCCGTAACCGGACCGAAGGGCACTTCTGTGGCACGTACCGTCGCCCATGTGATCGTCGACGCACTCGAGGAGCTGGGCGTCCGGCACGTCTTCGGTGTCGTCGGAGACGCTTTGAACCCGCTGACCGACGCCATCCGCACCACCGACGGCCTGGAGTGGGTCGGCTGCCGGCACGAAGAGGCCGCGGCCTTCGCCGCCGCCGCCCAGTCCCAGCTCTCCGGGACCCTCGGGGTGTGCATGGGTACGGTGGGGCCCGGCTCCGTCCACCTGCTGAACGGTCTCTACGACGCCGCCAAGAGCCATGCTCCGGTCCTCGCGATCTGTGGTCAGGTCCCCCTCTCCGAGATGGGCAGCGACTACTTCCAGGAAGTGGACAACGACCTCCTCTTCCGTGACGTGGCCGTCTTCCGGGCCACCGTCACCTCCCCGGACCAGATGCCCCGCCTGCTCGAGTCCGCGGTACGGGCCGCGGTGACACGGGGCGGCGTGGCGGTGCTGACGATTCCGGCCGACCTCGGCGACCAGGAACCGGCCGAGGAGCGGCCCACGCGGTTCGCCCTCGACCGCGCCGTCACCCGCCCCGACGACCCGGCGCTCGTGCGGGCCGCCGCGGTGCTGAACGAGGCGTCCCGGGTGACCCTGCTCGTCGGGCAGGGTGCCCGCGAGGCCCGCGCCGAGGTCATGGAGCTGGCCGAGTCGCTCGCCGCCCCCATGGTGCTCACCTTGAAGGCGAAGGAGGGGTTCGAGGACGACAATCCCTTCCAGGTGGGCCAGACCGGCCTCATCGGCAACCCGGCCGCCGCCCACGCGCTCGACAGCGGGGACGCGCTCCTCATGCTGGGGACCGACTTCCCGTACCGGGAGTGGTATCCGGAGGGTGTCAAGGTGGTCCAGGTCGACGCTCGTGAGGACCACCTGGGGCGCCGGACCCCCGTCGACGTGGGCCTGGCCGGCGATGTGGGCGCCACGCTCCGGGCTCTGCTGCCACTGCTGGAGACCGTCCCCGACCGGGCCCATCTGGACCGCGCCCGCAAGCGGTTCGTCACGTGGCAGGAAGGCCAGCGGCGACTGGCCGACCCCACGCACGAGCGGCGCTTGACCGGGAAGCTGCGGGCCGCACTGGACAACCGTGACCACGAGATTCGCCCCGAGGCGCTGGCCGCGGCGGTGGACGCGTACGCGGACGACGACGCCGTCTTCACCTCCGACACCGGTATGGCGACCGTCTGGCTCTCCCGCTTCGTCACGATGCGCGGCAACCGGCGTCTGATCGGTTCGTACAACCTCGGTTCGATGGCCAACGCCATGCCCCAGGCGTTGGGAGCCCAGCTCTGGGCACCCGACCGGCAGGTCGTCGCCTTCTGCGGGGACGGTGGCCTGAGCATGCTGCTGGGCGACCTGATGACGATCAAGACGTACCGGCTGCCGGTGAAGCTCGTCGTCTTCGACAACCGCCGGCTGGGCATGGTCAAGCTCGAACAGGAGCAGATGGGCCTCCCGGAGTTCGGTACGGAACTCGACAACCCCGACTTCGCGGCGGTCGCCACGGCCCTCGGCCTGACGGGGATCCGGGTCACCGACCCGGCCGAGCTGAACGACGCGGTACGCCGGGCCTTCGAGACCCCGGGCCCCGTCCTGCTGGACGTCCTCACCAACCCCGAGGAAGTGGCCGTGCCGGGCAAACCGACGGTAGCGCAGGGCTGGGGCTTCGCCGTGGCCAAGGTCAAGGAGATCCTGCCCGACCGCCGGGACTGACCGGGCCGCAGGGGACTGACCGGGCCGCGTACGGGAGTGCCGCTCGCGGGGCCGGCCGGGTGGCCGGCCCCGCGAGCGGTGCGGACACCTACCGGTTGTCGCGGGTCACGCGGTGTCCCGGAGATGGGCGGCGGCTGTTTCGGCCTCTCGTACGACGTACCCGGTGTCCACGCCGACCAGGCGGCCGTCGAGCTTGAGTGGGCGGCCGTCGACGAAGACGGCGTGTACGTTCTCGGGGCGTCCGTTGAAGACGACTTGGCCGACCCAGTCGAAGCGCGGTGCGAAGTTGAGTGCGGCGGGGTCGATGAGGATGACGTCGGCCCGCTTGCCCGGGGTCAGCGAGCCGATCCTGTCGGCCATGCCGATCGCCTCGGCGCCGCCGAGGGTGGCGGACCGCAGCGCGTCGTGGACCTGCGGGAAGACGTCGGCGTTCAGGGCACGTGCCCGTTGGAGGCCGATGGCGGTCTTCATCAGGGCGAAGAAGTCCGAAGTGTCGTTGGTGCCGCCGTCCTGGCCGAGCCCGACCTTCATGCCGGACCGGCCGAGGTCCGGCAGCCGCATGACGCCCGAGGCGAGGCGCATGTTGCTCAAGGGGCAGTGCGCGGCGCGTACGTCGTGGGAGGCGACGGTGGCGATCTCGTCATCGCTGAGATGGATCGCGTGATTCATCAACAGTCGCGGGCCCAGCGCGCCGATGTCGGCCAGGACGCCGATCGGGTCGTCCGCCCGCTGTTCGACTCGTTCGAGCACGTGGCTGTTGAGCATGACGTCCAAGTCCTGGGCGATGTCCCAGTGCAGCCGGTTGAGTCCTTCGAGGGCCCGCGCGGCGTGGGTGGCGATCTGCGCCGAGGCGAGGGGCACCGGGTCGATGAGTTCCTTCTTCACCCGGGTCAGGAGGGCCGCCTGCGGCTCGGCTTGGAACATGGCGTAGACGAAGCGCACGCCGGTGTCGGTCAGGGCCCGTACGTACTGGACGGTGGTGTCGTACGGGATGGCGTCCACCCAGTCCACGACGGTCGTCACGCCGGACTGCACGGTGTCGAGGGCGGCCAGGCGAACGAACCGGTACATGTCGGTCGCCGAAATCCGAGGGAACGTCGCCCGGTTGCAGTCGGCCAGCCATCCGAACAGGTCGCGGTCCGCACAGCCGCCGCGCATCGAGGCCTGCCACAGGTGGGTGTGGATGTCCACGAACCCCGGCATGAGCAGCTTGCCGGAGGCGTCGATCACCTGGGTGCCCGGCGGTGTGGTGAGCCGGGTGCCGACGGCCGCGATGACACCGTCGCGCATGAGGACGTCCGCGTGCTCGACGGTCCCCAACGGCCCCTCGCCGAGCGTGCCGTCCATGGTGAGCGCCAGGGCGGCGTTGCGGAGCAGGGTCGGGGTCGGCCGGGTCAGGGGCGCGCCCTCCCCGACGGGCGTCCGGCCTCTCGGGGGAGCCCACCCGGCGCCGAGGGCGAAGGGAGTGGCCGCGGCCATCCCCAGGCCGGCCAGAACTCCGCGGCGGCTCGGGGCCGGGGTCCCGGGTGGGGGCGGGGTCGGGGGCTGAGCCGGATTCGGAGGCTGGGCTGCTGGGGTGGCGGGACAGTCGCTGAGCGGGTCCATGTCGTGATACCTCCCGACGAGCGCAGGACAGGCAGGTCACTTGCCGCCGGCCGACGGTGTGTCAGGCGGCCCGGCGGATACCTGGATGGTCCGCCTTGAAGCAGCCTTCCGATAGAGGTGCGTCAACATTTTGTGGAAGCTCGACTGAACTCCGCGGTGAGCGTACGTAGACAGCCGGCCTTGCTCCGCGGAGGTTTACCCGAACCCTTCTGGAGGGACCTCTATTTTTAGAAAGCTCTCCAAGTTTCGGGAAAGGGGCGTGGCCGGATGCGGACAGCCGGAGGGGGACTGCGTGAGCACCACAAGGCGCGGAGACGGTCGCGGATCCTCGACGCGACGCGCGAACTCCTGCGGGAGTGCCCGGAGACGGTTCTCAGTACCGAGCGGATCGCCGCGCGGGCGGAGGTCTCGCCGGCCACCGTGTACAACCTGATCGGACCCCGCGAGAAGATCTGGGAGGCGCTCGCCGACGGGTTCATGGACGAACTGGAGTGCCGCTTGGCCGACCTGAGCACCGGTGACCCACGGGAGGTGGTCCGCTCGACCGTCCGGCTGTTCGTGGGGGACCCGGTGGTGTCGCGTCGCATGGTGCGCGGCTGGGAGGAGAGCGGCCTCGTACTCGACCGCAGTCCGCTCGGCCGGCTCCGCCGCGCGATGGCGGACGCCCGAGCGCAGGGTGTCCTGCGTGCCGATGTGGACACCGAGGCGTTGGCAGCCGTGGTCAGCGCCGCGTGCGTGGGTGCGCTGCACCAATGGGTCGCCGCCCTGGTCGACGACGACCGGTTCCTCGCGCGGGCCCTGTTCGCGCTGGACGTCGCCCTCGCCGCGGCGGCCGCCGATCCCTACCGCGAGCAACTGTCGGCGCCGCTGCGGACCCGGAACACGCTGTGAGTGGCGGCGGCGCCCCGCACCGGTTCCGGAACTTCGCGGGCCACGGCGGGATCCGGCTCGCGGCGGACGTGTGGGGCGAGGCGTCCTCTCCCCCGCTCGTCCTGCTGCACGGCGGCGGCCAGACCCGGCACGCCTGGGACCGGACCGGCCCCCGGCTGGCCGCGCTCGGGTGGCGGGTGATCGCCCCGGACCTGCGGGGGCACGGCGCGAGCGGGTGGTCGGCCGATGGCGACTACGACCTCGGTGTGTTCGCCGAGGACGTCCGGGCGATCGTCGCGGAACTGGGCGAGCACCCGGTGCTCGTCGGTGCCTCGCTCGGGGGCCTGAGTTCGCTGCTGGCGGCCGGAGAGGCACCCGAGGCGGCCGTCCGCGCCCTGCTGCTCGTCGACGTGGCGCATCGGCCGGATCCCCGCGGGTCCGACCGGATCGTCGCGTTCATGCGCGGCCATCCGGACGGTTTCGCCGACGTGGGCGAGGCGGCCGCGGCGGTGTCCGCCCACCTGTCGCACCGCCCGCATCCGTCCGGTCCCGAGGGGATGCGGAACAATCTGCGGCGCCACGGGGGCCGTTGGGTCTGGCACTGGGACCCCCGTCTGCTCGACAGCTTCGAAGGGCGGATGGACCCGCCGGGCATGGCGGAGCGGCTCCTCGACGCCGCACGTCACGCCGACGTACCGATCCTGCTCGTCCGCGGCGGGGTCAGCGACGTGGTGAGCGAAGACGTCGCCGCCCAGTTCTGCGCCAGGGTCCCTCGTGCGCGGCGCGTCGATGTGGCCGGCGCGGGACACATGGTGGTAGGCGATCGCAACGAGCACTTCCTCGACGCCATCGTCCCGTTCCTTGAAGTGGCGAGGAGCCCTTGGGAAGGCACGCGCTGGGGGTGACCGGTGCGGGCCGGCCCACGTACGGCCCGAGCGCGGCGAAGCCCTCGGAAAGCACGGGGCCAGCCGAGGAAGGCGTCCGGCCCGCCGGCCCCGCTCCGGTGCGCTAGGCAGACCTGCGGCGCAGAGCGCGGCGGACCCCGTACAGAACCACGAGCAGCACGATGACGACGACCAGGACGATCAGGAGCTTCTTGAACAGGCCGCCGCTCTTCTTCTTGCTCTTCTTCTTGCTCTTCTTGTTCCCTGTGACGGCCTTGGCTTGGGACGACAGCGGCGCGTGGAGACTTGTTGTCACGCCGGCGCCGGCAGGGAGGCCGCTGTGCGGGAGCGCCACCGCGGCGGGAGCCTGCCACGCAGCCGGGACGGACGCCGTCGCGGTCGCCGCAGGGCCCAGCAGCAGCCCGGCCAGCACGAGCAGCGGTATGAATGCCGCCGACGCCACGGAGCGCTTCCTTGGATTGCTGTTCTTTGTCACTGTCTCCCCAGTTCTCCGACGCCCTGACCGGCCCCGGTGGAATCCGGCCGGCCGGGACCTTGGAGCATCGTCGACGAATTCGCCCGTTCCGGCAAGGACATGGGCTACGCGACTCGGCCCGGCCCGCCACCCTGCGGATCGCACGAGCACAGGACGGAGAACACGAGGGACGCCGACGGCCCCGGCCGGTCCCTCAAGCGCCGCTCGCCGCCGGGCCGCAGGTCACTTCGCTTGCAGATCACTCCTGATCACGGACGTGGTGGATGCCAGTCGGCTGATGCCCGTCTGTACCTCGCGAATGCCCTCGCCGGCCCGGGGCTCGTTCTTCTGGGCCGCCCCGGCAACGCACTCGTTGCCTCCGTGTTCGAAGGCGGTCAGGGCTTCCGTCCAGAACCCGCGGGCGTTTTCGCTCGGAAGGGTGTCGAGCTTCTTCGCCTTCGCCACCTCGGTCAGCAGCTCCTGGCAGGCGGGACCCCAGACGTCCATCGGGCGCCCGGACACCTCGTTCACGCGGGCCGAGGTATCGGCGAGCCCCTTGATGCGGCCCTGGCCTCCCGAAGACCACCAGTCGGACAATTCTTCCGCCGGGGTCGAACCGCACCCGGCGAGCAATACCGCGATGGCAGCGGTGGTGGCAATGGTCGGTATGCGGAATCGGAAACGCATGGGACCTCCCCCTTGTACGGTCGTGCCGATGTTGTCAGGAGCCACCGATCCCGGTAGGGCCAACGCCGCAATTGCGTTCGGGATCGGGGCAGTTGATCAGGCCGCCTGTATATCGCTGACCTCTGACAGACGGGCGGAGGCTTGTGGTGGTGGCCCGGCAGCGACGCTGTCGGGCCACCTCTCCGTCAGCGGGCGTCGGTTCGCCTTTCGAGGCGCGTCCCGTGGCGGAGGGTGATCGACATCAGGTCGCTGGGGGCGTTCAGCTCCAGGCGGTGCCAGCGGCCGCGAGGGACGATCACCGCGGTGCCCGGCTGTAGCCGCACCATGTCCTCGGCGCCGCCGGTCGTGGTGGCTCGGAAATAGAGGCGGGCGCCCCCGGTCAGGCAACACACCGCCTCGTCGGCCTCCGGGTGCATCTCCCAGTGGTCGGCGTGGACATCGGCGTCGGTCTCCACGTGGAAGGTGGCGATCTGCCAGGCGTCGGAGTCGCCGCTCGCCATCTGCCGTTCGGCGGCTCGGACGTCGCCGTTGGGACGGAACCGCAGCGCGGAGGCGAACAGGTCGATGGGGGTGGTCGTCATGATGGCGTTCCTTCCAGTCGGTGGTTCGCGGGGGCGGCAGGTCGCGGGTCGGGCGAGGCGGCCCGGCGGTGGGGCAACACCCCGATCGCCACGACCGCCGCCAGTACGAAGAGCCCGGCGGTGACGCCAAGGCCCAGGGCGTAGCCGTCGTTGAGGGCGACGGGGCCGGTGGCGGAACCGGTGCGGAGTGCGGCGATGGTGGCCAGGGCGGCCAGGCCGACGCAGCCGCCGAGTTGCCGGGAGCTGTTGAAGAGGCCGGAGGCCATGCCGGCCTCGTGGGACGCGACACCGGTGGTGGCGGCGGCGACGACCGGGGCCAGAACCAGCCCGACGCCGATGCCGGTGATGACGCAGGGACCGAGCACGTCGGTGAGGAAGCCGCCTCGCGGACTGATGAAGGCGAACCAGGCCAAGCCCGCGGCGGCCAGCAGGGCGCCGGGAGCCAGGGCGGCTCGGGGCGTGCGTGTCGCGGTGACGCGGGTCGCGACGACGGTGCCCACGACCAGGCTCACGGAGAACGGCAGGAACGCGGCGCCCGTCGCCGCGGCACCCATGCCCAGGACCTGCTGCATGTACAGGGACGCGAAGTAGAACGCCGCGAACTGCCCGGCCGCGGCCAGGAAGACCAGCACGTTGGCGCCGGCCACCCAACGACTGCGCAACAGGCCGAGGCGCAACAGCGGTGCGGGCGCCCTGGATTCGGCGAAGGTGAAGGCGACCAGGAGCACCGCCGCGGCGGCGAGGGTCGCCACGGTGGCCGGGGACCCCCAGCCTCGGGCGTCGGTACGGACGACACCGAACACCAGCAGCCCGACTCCGCCGGTCGCCAGGACAGCGCCGAGCACGTCCACCTTCTCGCGCCGGTCGGGCCGTGCCCCGGCGGCCACACCCGTCAGGACCAGCGCGAGAGCCGCCGCCACGACGGGCAGGTTGACCGGCATCACCCAGCGCCACCCCACGTACTCGGTCAGCAGACCACCTGCCAGCACCCCCAGCGCTCCCCCCGCGGCGTTCACCGCGCTCCACACCCCGAGCGCCCGGACACGCCGAGGGCCCTCGGGGAAAGTGGTCGTGAGCATCCCCAGCGCGGCCGGGGCGGCAGCGGCGGCACCCACCCCCTGACCGGCCCGGGCGGCGATCAGTTGCCAGGGCGCCTGGGCAACTCCGCCCACCAGGGAGCACAGTCCGAACACGGCCAAGCCCGCCAGGAAGAGCCGGCGGTGGCCGTACAAGTCACAAGCCCGGCCGCCCAGGAGCAGGAGTCCGCCGAACGTGAGCGCGTACACGTGCACGATCCACGACAGGTCGAGGGGCGCGAATCCCAGCGCGGTGCGGATCGCGGGCAGGGCGACGTTGACCACCGACATGTCCAGGGCGAAGACGAACTGGGCGACGGCCGCCGCCGCCAGCACCACTCCGGGTCGCCCGCGCAAGTTTTTATACATGTAAGAAAACTAGCGCCGGGGATCGGCGTTGTCGACACCTGCGGAATGATGGGGGCATGCCGCAGCCGTCCGCACCGCGTAAATCCCCTGGTCGACCTCCCCGCATCTCCCGCGAGGAGGTCATCGGGACGGCCCGTCGGATCGTGACCGAGGAGGGCGTGGAACGGCTGACCATGCGTCGGCTGGCCAGCGAGATCGGCAGTACGCCGATGGCGCTCTACCACCACGTGCGCAACAAGGAAGAGCTGCTCGTCCTGTTGCTGGACGACTACGCCGCGCGGGCGCTGCGCCGACCCGAACTGCCCGCCCACCCGCGCGAGCGGATCGTCGCCGCCGCCGCCGCGATCCACGAAGCGCTCGCCGCGTGTCCCTGGATCGTGGAGGTGCTGACCGCCGACGACCTGATGTCCACGTCAGCGCTGTGGTTCGTCGAGCAGATCGTCGACGGCATGGTCGAATGCGGGCTGTCCCCCGAGCGGGCGGTGCACGGTTACCGCGCGATTTGGTACTACACCGCCGGCGAGATCATCGTCCGGGTGACGGCGGCCCGGCGGCGCGCAGACGACGACCGTGCGACCTACCGGGAGCACGTCTTCGCCGCCCTCGACCCCGGCGAGCTGCCCAGGTTGGCGCAGGTCGCGGACCGCTGGGAACCGCTGACCGGCGAGGACACCTACCTGGACGGCCTCCGCGCCCTGGTGGACGGCCTCGTCGCCGCCCGCTGACGAGCCGTGGAAACCCAGCCGCGGCCGGCCGGCATGCCGATGTTCCGCCGGCCGTCGGACGGCGGACGGGAGACGGGAGACGGGGACCGGGAGACGATTCCGCTCAAGCGGGGCGGGCGCCGGCCGTGCCCCGCGTGGCCCGGTGGCCTACTGGATGCTCCAGCGGTGCGGGTGGCCGGGTTGTCGCGGGCAGGCGAAGACGTTGAGTTCGCCCCAGCGTCCCACCGTGACCTCGGTCGGAGTGGCGGACGGGTGCGCCGGCAGGCCCTGGTCTTCCAACGGCTTCCAGCTACCGCTGCCGCCGTCCCATTCCGAGCTGTCGATGGTCAGCAGCAGGTGCATGGGGGTCGCGCAGGTCCGGCAGTCCATGGGGGACGGATCGGTGGCGTGCCAGGAGGCGAACCCGCCGACGCGCCAGCCCGGCGGGATGGACAGGTCGTACTGGTAGGCCGGGGGCGAGGCCGCGTCGTCGTCCGCCGACTGTTCGGCCTGCTCCTCCAGAGCCTCTTCCCATGCGTCGATCCTGGCGCACAGGTCCTCCGGGAGCAGGCCGGCGAACGGGTAGGTGGCCACTTGCTCCGGGTGCAGGACGCACGCCTCGGGCAGGTATCCCTCGTAGCCGACGACCCGGGGCTGTGGCGGTGCCGCCCGCACCGCGGTGACCTCCCACGACCGACGCCAGCGCAGGTCGATCAGCATGCCGTGGCCGGTCGGGCCGTGCGCGTCGAAGGGGCACCAGAAGACCTGCAGCAGATCGCAGTCGTCCGGCCCCGGCGGCAGGTCGGGGATGTCCCTCCGGTAGAGCTGCGCGACACCGATCAGGGGCAACGGATCGTTCGCGGAAGCTTCTTGGACCCGGTGTCTCTGCCCCAGTTGCTCCAGCAGACGCCGTTCCTCGTCCGTGGGGCCGGGGTTCGGTTCGCGGAGCCATGCGGAAGCCAGGATGCGCCGCTGCCGGTGGATGTCCGCCGGACGCCGGCCGCGTGTGTGGTGGTGGGGCTCGGTGCACACCGGCCAGGGTTCGTCCGCCGGCCACAGCAGCGGACCGCCCACGGAACTGTCCACCGTGTCCGGTCGTCCCGGGCGGGGGTGGAGCCGCGTGGTGGTGCCCCGGTACGCCGCCAGTTCCGGGAACAGTTCCTCGACATCGAGCGGGCGCGGCGGTGTGGTCCTCGGCATGCACGCGACCATATACGGCCCGTCTCCGGGGACCGTCCGGGATGGCTTCCGGTTTCTCCCGGCATGGGCCCCGTGTGACGAGCGAGCCCGTACGGCCCCGCCCCGGTGTTCGGCCGCGGCCGCGACGCAGTGCGCGGAGCGACTGACCGTACGCAGTCCTCCCCCCGCTGCTCCGTCCTCTTCTCCGTCCCGCCGCCCCCTGCGGCAGGGCTCCCGCAGCGCTGCCACGGGGCCCCGGCAGGATAGGGGCGTGCACCTCGACACCGGAACCCGCGCCCACCCCGTCGGAGCCGACCCCGTACGGGCCCGCCTGTCGGCCGCCGCGGCCGCGGCGGTCACCGTCGGCGCGGGGCTCGGGCTGCGGGCCGCGGCGACGGGCAGTGTGACCAAGTACGGCGGGGACGCGCTGTACACCGTCCTGCTCCTGACCCTCGTCGTCCTGGTCGCACCCCGGATGACGCCCTCACGGGCAGCAGGAACCGCGCTGGCGGTCAGCTGGGCCGTCGAACTCCTTCAGCTCGGTCCCGTACCGGCGGCGCTCTCGGCGCACAGCACGGTCGCCCGCCTGATCCTCGGCTCCACGTTCAACGCGCCCGACCTGTTCTGGTACGCGGTCGGTGCGGCTGTGGGCTGGGGCATTCACACCTCGCTCGGTGCGCACCGCCGCCGGACGTGACGCATCTCACCCCCGACCTCCTGTTGTGGCACCCGCCGGAGAACCGACCCGTCGCGCGCCCGCACAGGGGCGGGGTCGGCGGTCGAACCGGGCCGCTCCTCGGGCCGTTCGGTGGCGGAAAGGGCCGGAAGCGATGACCTAGCCTGGATCGGCAGCGTGGCTTCGCGAGACCGGGGTCGAGGGCAAAGGAAAGGCGCGTCGATGGGCAGCACCAGCAGTTCCGTACGTCGTCGGCGGGCGGGTTCCGCCGTGGCGGCGGCCGTCCTCGGGCTCCTGACGGCTGCGGTCGCACCGGCCGCCGCCGCCACCGATGGTTCCGCCGGCCACCGCCCCCCGGCCACCGATGGTCACGCCGGCCACCGCCCCGCAGTCACCGATGGTTACGCCGGCCACCGCCCGGCCGCCAACGCCGTGGAGTCGGCCCGTAGCGCCACCCGGATCCCGCTGGGGATCTCCCGGCTGGCCCAGGGCCCGGGCCACGACATCGCCATCACCATCGACGACGGCCCCGACCCGCGCTGGACCCCGCAGGTGCTCCAGGTGCTGCGGGAGAACCACGTCAAGGCCACCTTCTGCATGATCGGCACCCAGGCACGGAAGTACCCGGCGCTGGTGCGCGCCGTCGCCGCGGACGGCCACCAGCTGTGCGACCACTCCGTCGACCACGACGTGACGATGGACCACAAGCCCGTGGCCTACCAGCAGCAACAGATACTCGACGGCAAGGCCATGATCGAGGCGGCCGCCCCGGGCGTCGCCGTCACCTACTACCGGGCGCCGGGCGGTGCCTTCACCCCCGACAGTCGCGCGATCGCCGCCGCGAGCGGGATGCGTCCCCTGGGCTGGAGCGTGGACCCCAAGGACTGGAGCCGTCCGGGTCTGCCGGCCATCGTGGCCGCCGTGGAGGACAAGCTGCCGCAACAGCCGACCGTCCTCTTTCACGACGGGGGCGGCGACCGCAGCCAGACCGTCGCCGCGCTGAAGAAGTACCTGCCCTGGCTCACCGCGCGGGGCTACACCTTCACCTTCCCGGCCCGCACCACCCCGTAGCGCCTCCCTGCCAGGCACGGCCCGGTGTGTGCCTGATCGGGTGCGCGGGTGGCAAGTCCGCCCCACGATGCTCGGTACGCGACGGGTCGATCAGCCGGGTTGCGAACAGATTCGCGTGCCGTGCCATCACTTGCTTCATCGCGGGCTGCGCCGAGGGGAACGCGACGCCAGGTGCGTCTCGGCTTGCGGCTGTGAAGTGTGCAGTGTGCAGTGGGGAGTTGATCGCGCCGGCGTTCCTTGTGATGCGTTCGGCGGAGTCGATGGGCGGCGCTTCGACGGCAGCCCTGCACGGCTTCGCGAGCCATGGGGGTACGGGCCTTACGCCCTGAGGCCGGTCCCGACCATATCGACCCACCGAGCTTCTGTCTACAAACTTGTAGACGTAGCGGCCCTATGTCATTGTGCCGCTCATGACGACAGCGCAACTCCGGCAGGGCGGCCCGTCCGTGCCCGTCCGGCGGACGATGAACAAGGTTCCCCAAGTCACCGCCCTGTTCTGGGTCATCAAGGTGCTGACCACCGGAATGGGCGAGACGGCGTCGGACTTCCTCGCCCATGTGATGGACCCGATGATCGCGGTCGCGCTCGGCGCGGTGGCCTTGGCCATATCCCTTGCCGTGCAGTTCCGGCTCAACCGGTACGTGGCCTGGGTCTATTGGACGACCGTCGTCATGGTGAGCGTCTTCGGCACGATGGCGGCCGATGTGCTGCACGTCGGCCTCGGCGTCCCGTACACGGAGGCCACGCCCGCCTTCATGCTCGTCCTCGCGGCGATCTTCGGGGTCTGGTACGCGACCGAGCGCACGCTCTCGGTGCACAGCATCAACACCCGGCGCCGGGAGGCGTTCTACTGGGCGACGGTGCTCGCCACCTTCGCGCTCGGCACCGCCGCCGGTGACCTCACGGCCACCAACTTCCATCTCGGCTACCTCGCCTCCGGCCTGGTCTTCACGGCGCTGATCGCCGTCCCGGCCCTCGCCCACGCCCGGCTCGGCCTGGGTGCGGTGGCCGCCTTCTGGTCCGCGTACGTCCTCACCCGCCCGTTGGGTGCCTCCTTCGCCGACTGGATGGCGGTCTCGCGCACCCGCGGCGGCCTGGACCTCGGCCTGGGCCCGGTCACGGCCGGCTGGACCCTGGCCATCGTCGCCCTCGTCGCCTACTTCGCGACCACCCGCCGCGACATCGACGGCTGACCTTCGCACCGACACCGGCCGCTTCGGGCGCGGTTCGAACGAAGTGAACCGCACGTGGCGGCCCCGAAAGGGGAAGGCCGCTCGGCTACGATGCCGGCGGACGATACAGCGGCTGCCGGGAAGGGACTTGCCCGCCGCGGGTCGGTCCCGACGGCGCGCCGACGGCCAACAGGAACTCGGGCCGCAGAAACGTACCCGGACGATGGCAGGGTCGTTGGACCGGTGTGAACGAAACCACCGACCTCGACGACCGTGAATGGGCCGCTGTCCAGGCCCTGCTGCCGCGCTGCGGGCCCTCCGGGCCGAACTACCGGATCATGATCGACGGCATGCTGTGGCAGCAGACCACCGGCCGCCGCTGGCAGGACCTGCCCACCCGATACGGTTCCTGGCACCGCTGCGCCGAACGGCTGCGGCTGTGGAAAATCGACGGCACATGGCAGAACATCCTCACCGCTCTCGCCACCAGCCGCCCGGTTCCGGGTGACACCCAGAACACCCGTACGGCCGCGGAGACCGTCGATGACTGGAACACCCCCTGGCTCACCTGAACCCTCACCCACGGGCGCTGAGCGGGGCCCACCGGGCAGGCACCACCAACTGGCCACCGCCGCCCCCCGCCCCGCCCCGGGGTGCACGCATCACCCCAGGGGCCGGGCCGGCAGGTGGCCGGATCGCGGATACCCTCGGACGATGGCGAATCAGGTGGCAGCAACCGGAATAGGTCTCGCGCGCGTGTTGGCGCACTGCGCGGGCAACCCGGCGGCGGCCGTGCACCATCTGGGAGGCGCCATCGCCTCCGCGCCCGAGAACCCCGAGCCCTATACCGTTCTCGCCGAGTTGTGGCGGGACGAGGCGTCGGGGCTGGCCGAGGTCGTCCGGGACAGCAACTCCTTGAGCGCGGTGTCGGCCCGGTCGTACATCAGTTTCCTTCAGGGCGACATGGATGACGCGGCACTGGCGATCGGATCCGTCACCGGAGCGAGACCGGACATCGCCTGGGCCAAGGCCGCCTGGTTCAGTGACGAACGCTTTCTCGGGGCGGTGACTGCCGACGCGTTCGCGGAAGCCGCCATGCGGACGATGGACCGCGGGCACCAGCTGGACGTCGAAGGCATGCCGGAGCGGCTCGCGCCCTGGTTCCATGCCATCGACACCGTCTCTGCCCGTCGGCCGTCGCCGAACGCGTTGGCCAAGTTCGCCATTTTCCTGCGGGCGTGCGGTCGCACCGACGCGTCGTTCGCCCTCTGCGACCAGGCGGACTCCATTGAGCGGAGCATGCTGACGGAGGTCGTACGAGCGGGTACGTGGCGCAAGCTGGGGGATACCGGCCAGACCGCGGCCGCGTTCGAGCGAGCTCTTGCCCTGGATCCGACCAACTGGTCGCTCTACCTCGATCTGGCCGACCTACACGCCGAACAGGGCGACTTCGGCGCCGCCGTCCGGCTGGCCGATGAGGGAATGCGGCACGAGCCGACCGAGCTCACACTGCGCGCGGCCGGAGCCGCCTATCGGGCACGGCTCACCGGCTCACCGGCCGACCTGAACGAACTCGTCGAACTGGCACCGAAGCTGCCGGCCGACTCGTACCTGCGCCTGCTGATCGATCACGCCTGCGCCGGCCCCGGGCTGCCCGCCGAGCTGGTGGCCGCCGCCCGCCGCATTCACACCGGCTGACGCTTCGCCCCACGAAGTCGGCGCCCCTGGGAAGCGGGGCGGCGCAGTGCGCTTTCCCCGACTCCTGCTGGGCCAAGGGAGGGTACGGCACCCCAACATCGGGGCCGGTCTTTGTACACAGGGCGATTCACCCCCTATGTTCCCACGGAAATCCTAGGCTGCCGCTTGTCCGACGACCGGAGGTCCCCGTGCCTGGCCGAAAACTCACGTCGTTGACGGCGGCTTTGTTGCTCTCGCTCGGCCTCCCGGCAGCCGCCGCCGACACGCCGGTGGCCACCTGCTTCGGACGCGCGGCGACCATCACCGGAGCGAGCACGATCAATGGGACCGAGGGCGACGATGTCATCATCGGGTCCGCGGGCGCCGACGTCATCAACGGGCGTGGCGGGAACGACCTGATCTGCGGTCTCGCGGGGACCGACACCCTCGCGGGCGGGTTGGGTGACGACCGGATCGAAGGCGGCGAGGGCGCCGACCTCATCCGCGGTGACCTGATCACCAGGGGTGCCCCCGCCGACGGCGGGGGCGACGACATCCTCTTCGGCGGCCCGGGCGACGACCGCATGGGCGGGGACAGCATGGCCTTCGGCGGCAGCGCGTCGGGAGGCGGGAACGACATCCTCTTCGGCGAGGAGGGTGACGACGCCATGATCGGTGACAGCCGGGGCGGCATCAACGCCTCGGGCGGCGGCACGGACGTCCTCGACGGAGGACCCGGCAACGACAGCATCACCGGCGATTCCTCCGCCGAGGGTACGGCCACCGGCCACGGCAAGGACGTGCTCCTGGGCGGCCCCGGCACCGACACCCTCATCGGGGACAGCGACTCCGGGCACGCCGCACACGGCAAGGACGACGGCACTCGCCAGGAACGCCCCGCCGGCCCCTCCCCCGCTTCCTCCACGCCCTCCACGCCCATCGTGGTGACGCCCCATCAGCAGCCGGCGCCGACGCCCGAGGCGGAGGGCGGCGACGACGTCCTCGACGGCGGTGACGACGCGCCGGACGCCTGCGACGGCAGCGCGGGGATCGACGTCGCCGTCCGGTGCGAGACCACGACGAACGTCCCGTAGCCGCGCAGCGGCGGCCCGGCCGGTCATCGCCGCGAAACCATCGCCGCGCCCCGGCCCCGGGGTGTCCCCGTGGACTGACCGACGCCGCCGGCCGACCGGAGTTCCGGACTGCGCCGAAGCCGCGCCCGGGGTGTGTCAGCGGGCGCGGCGGATACGGATCGGGCCGCGGGCTTTCGTCGGCTCCACCGGGCGACCGGCCTGGGTGATCTCGACCTCGCCGGACGCGACCAGTCGCCGCGCCGCACGGCGGGCCGGTTCCATGAGCGCGCGCCAGCCGTCGTCGTCGCCTTCGTACACCGCCCGAGCCGCGTCGGAGGGACAGATCGTCGCGGTCGGGCCACGACGGTCCAGCAACTCCAGGATGGTTCGCTCCAGGCGTCGATCCGTCTGCCGTTCGCTGTCCGTCACTCCGTCAGTGTCGCACCCGACGCGAATCAGGAGGCGACGGGACGGGTACAGGGGACGAGCACGCAGCCCGCTCCCCCGATGTCCGGATCTGAGACGACCTCGTCATTGCGGACATGACGGCGCGGGGTGAGGATCGACGCATGCCCGCACCTCACCGCGTCGTCATCGTCGCCTTCCCCGGCGTGGAGCTCCTGGACGTCACAGGGCCCGCCGAGGTCTTTTCGGTGGCCTCCCGGGTCGCCGAGGACGAACACCGCCGGTACACCGTCGAGATCGCGACAGCGGACGGCCGCGCCGTCGCCACCTCCAGCGGCATCCGCCTCCTTGCCGACCTGCGGCTGGACGAGGTCGACGACCGGGTCGACACCCTGCTGGTGTCCGGTGCGGTCACCCGCCCGAAGGGAGGCGGAATCCGGGCGGTCGTCGACCCCGTCGTCACGGACTGGCTGCGTACGGCGGTGCCCCGCGCGGGCCGCACCGGCTCGGTGTGCGCCGGCGCGCATCTCCTGGCCCAGGCGGGCCTGCTGGACGGCCGGTCCGCCACGACGCACTGGCTCACGACGGCTGAGCTGGCCGCCGCTCACCCCGAGGTCCGCGTCGAACCCGATTCGATCTTCGTCCGCTCCGGTTCGCTGTGGACCAGCGCCGGCATCACCTCCGGGATGGACATGGCGCTGGCCATGGTGGCAGAGGACCACGGTCCTGCCCTCGCGCTGGCCGCCGCCCGCATGATGGTGATGTACGTCAAACGATCGGGCGGACAGAGCCAGTTCAGCGTCCCGCTCTCGGTCCAGGAGCGCACCTGGGACGGAGCCACCCGCGACCGGATCGGCGAGTTGCGCCAGTGGATCACCGAGCACCCCGACGCGGACCTCTCCGCCGAGGCGCTCGCCCGGCGCGCCAGTCTCAGCACCCGCCACTTTTCCCGGCTCTTCGCGCAGCGCACCGGCACCACGCCGGCCGCGTACGTGGAATCCGCCCGGCTGGAGACCGCCCGTCGGCTCCTCGAAGAGAGCGACGCCGCTCTGCCGCAGGTCGCAGCCGCGTGCGGACTGGGCTCCCCGCAAACCTTCCACCGGGTCTTCCAGCGCCGTATGGGAACCACCCCGGCCGCATACCGCCGCCGTTTCCGCTGAAGCCACCCGCCCCGCTTCCCCTTTCCGCCCCGTCCGCCCCTTCTTCCCTCACCTCTGCCCCGCCGGTCGGCGGGGACACCCGGCATGCCCACGTCCGCTCGTACCCGAAAGGCCCCCGTGTCCCACACGAAGATCATTCCGATACCGGTGCTCGGCAAGCACGCGGTCAACGCCTATCTGCTGCTCGGCCGGCGACCCGTCCTCGTCGACGCGGGAACACCGGGTAGCGGCCGCCTGATCCACGACCGGATCGCCGACCACGGCGTCAACCCCGGCGACCTCGCCCTGATCGTCATCACCCACGGACACATCGACCACTTCGGCTCGGCCGCCGAGTTGCACGGCCTGACCGGTGCGCCGATCGCCGGCCACGTCGCCGACCTGGAGCCCTTCCGTAGCGGCAGGGCCCGCAGGCCCTATCTGCCGACCGGCCCCATGGGCCGCCTGCTGAACCGGAACAGGAGGCTGCACGTCGCCGCCGAACCCTTCCGCCCGGAGATCCTGATCAGCGGTGACACCGATCTGGCGGACTTCGGGCTCGCGGCCCGCATCATGGCCACCCCGGGGCACACGGCAGGTTCCGTGTCCGTCCTCACCGAGCAGGGGGACCTCGTGGCGGGCGACCTCGTGGCGAACTCCTTCATGGGCCTCATCCCCGGCAAACCCGCCAACCCGCCCTTCCACGACGACCCCCTGCGCAACCTGGCCAGCCTGCGCGCGATGCTCGCCCTGAACCCCACGAAGCTCCACGTCGGCCACGGCGTCCCGCTCGACCCCGAACGCGTCCGGCGCTGGGCGGAGCGGGAAGGACGACGCTTGTCGGGCCGGGCGGCTCGCGGCCGTCTCCACATCCGCGACGTGAGCTGACGTAGGGCGGGTTCTCGGCGGACGAGCGACGGAACCGTTACCGCCAAAGGCGGTGTATACGTCGACGACAAGGCCCGCGTGACGTACTGGAACAGCAGCTCGGAGGCGGCCGTGTCGCCGCTGTTCCCCCACCGACGAGACCGCGTGGCCGGCTCCTACATCCGGTCGCCGGCCCCCCGGGTCGCCACCGGGTCGAGGGAGTCGATGTCGTCCATGAACCGCAGCATACGGGCGTTGACCAGGTCCGGGTGGTCGATCTGCGGTCCGTGGCCGGTTGCGGCGATGATCTCGGCCCGGGCTCCGGGGATCAGGCGCGGTACGCGTTCGAGTTGAAGTTTCGGGTGTACGAGCAGGCTCCGCTTGCCCATGATGAGGTAGAACGGCGTCCGGATGGAGCCCAGTTCCCCGTCGGAAAGCGGTAGCGGGGCGGGACGGCGGACGCGGAACGCCCGCACTCCGGTCTGGATCATCGTGCGCAGCTCCGGTACGACGAGGACGGGCTGCTCCAGCCAGGCGGCGAGGCGCGGGCGCAGTGCCTTCGGGGCGAAGGTGGCGAAGAGGCTGGCGAAGATCCAGACGAAGAAGCGCAGGCCCACCTTCTCCAGGCCGCCCGGGTCGAGGGCGGTGACCGAGGCGAGCCGGCCGGGCCGCAGATGCGCCTGGTTGATGACCAGCCAGCCTCCGTAGGACGAGCCGACCAGGTGGAACCGGTCGAGGCCGAGGGCGTCAAGTGCCTCGTCCATCCACTGGGCGGCGCGCTCGGGCTGCCACATGGGCTCCCGGTGGACGCTGCGTCCGGGGTCCCCGGGGGTGTCGAGTGCGTAGACAGGGCGTTCGGCGCTGAGCGCGGGGGTGTTGGGGTACCACTGGGCGGAGCAACCGCCCGAGCCGTGTATCAGGACGATCGGCGTACGGGAACGGGCAGCCGGGTCCGCGGGGAGGTACCGGTAGACGTGCGTGGTGCCGAAGCTCGTTTCCACGTCCGTCTCCGAATCGGCGGCGGCGCCCAGCGCGTAGACGGCGTCGCAGGCGGCGAAGTAGCGCTCGCGCAGGGTGTCGTTGACGTAGCGACCGACGTCGCGACGCACTCGGGTGCTGTTCTCGGGCACGGGGCACCTCCTGGGGACGATCGTTCTTTGTGATACGACCGTACCACGTTGTTGGTACGGCGGTACCATGAAGAGGGTTCGGCACGGCCGGGCCCGGAATTCACCACTGACAAGCGGAGGCACGGCACATGCCGAAGCGCGTGGACCACGAGGAACGGCGCACCCAGATCGCCGAGGCCCTGATCCAGGTCGCCGGACGGCGCGGACTGCACGCCGTCGGCATGCGCGACGTGGCCGCGGAGGCCGGAGTGTCACTCCGGCTCGTGCAGTACTACTTCCAGACCAAGGAGAAGCTGCTCTTCTACGGGCTCCAGCACCTCACCGACCGCTTCACCGCGCGCGTCGGCGCTCGCCTTGCCGCCGCCGGCCCGGATCCGGGCCCACGGGCCACGACCGAGGCACTGCTGCTGGCCTCCCTGCCGACCGACGCGGAGAGCCGTACCTTCCATCTCCTGTACAGCTCTTACTCGATCCTGTCCGTGACCGACGAGGCGCTCGCCGCACAGCCGTTCATCGACAACCCCGACGCCGCCGAGAACGCGCTGACCGGCTTGCTCGAACAGGCACGGGCGTCGGGCACGGCCGATCCGGGCATCGACGCGCGCACGGAGGCGATCAGTCTGCTCGCCATGACGGCGACCATGGGCACGAGCATCCTCGTGGGCCAGCGGACGCCGGAGTCGGCCGTCGCGGTACTCCGGCACCACCTCGACCGGATCTTCGACAACGACCGGACTCCGCCGCGCGCTTGACCCGGTCCAGATGCCCCGGGGAAGCCCGGTGGGGTCAGTGGAGTGGTGGAGTGAGTGGAATCAGTGGAGGCACAAGCAGAACGGGTGCCCGGCCGGGTCGGCGTAGACCCGCCAGTCGGCCTCCGCCCGGAGCTGATCCGTCCGCTCCAACACCGTCGCGCCGAGGGCGAGCGCCCGCTTCTCCTCCCCGTCGAGGTCGTCCACATCGAAGTCCAGGTGGAGTTGCTGCGGGCGCTGCTGACCGGGCCATTCGGGCGGCCGGTAGCCGTCGACCCGCTGGCAGGCGAGCGGCGTTCCCTCGAACCCGTGCACCTCGACCCACTCGGGATCGTCGGGGTCCGTAACCACCCGACCGCCGAGCAGGCCCGCGTAGAACTCCGCGAGCCGCATCGGATCGGCGCAGTCCAGCGCGACCGCCTGCAGCTTTCGAATCACTTCCGACTCCCTCGTTCCCTCGACCGCTTCCGCCCCCTCCCGCACAAAGGGGTCGTACCCACCGCCGGAGCGGGCATGCACGACGCACCCGGCGGCTGCTCGGGCCGGCGCGTCCGGAACACCCGGCAGCCCCTGGGGCGGGTAACGGGAGTGGAGTGGAGTGGTGCAGATCAGTCCTGTTCCGCGCCGGACAGGGCGTTGCTGATCAGGCGGGTGGCGTAGTCACGGTCGTCGGTGAGCCGGTTGATGTGTTCCGCGAGGAGGAACGCGGTGGCCTCCAGGGGGTTCATTTCCCCCTCCGTCCAGTCTCCGTACTGCATGCGCCACAGGCTGGGACTCAGGCCGGTGCCTGCCGCGATGACGATGCCGGCCATGGTGGGGATGGTCTCGGGTCGGACGCTCCTGGGCATCGTGCGCATCGTGGCCACGAGGTGGGGCACCACGTACTCGATGACGTCCTTGTCGTGGGCCTCGTGCGCCTTCCTCAGCCACGTCATGAACATGTAGATGAGCGTGCAGGCGCCGTCCACGAGGTCGCGGGCTCCCTCGGGTCCCAAGGACGCGATGAACTGATCCATCAGGACCCGTTGTTGGGGATCGGTCGCGGACTTGCCGTCGTAGACGGCTTTGAGCCGGGAGTCGATGGCCATGAGTGCCGCACCCACATCACCGGCGGGAGCGTATTGGGGGTCATACGACGATGACACGGATCCTCCTGATGTGGACCACCGGCAGGCGACACGGCATGCCCGTACGGTAGACGGCCGAGCGAACAAGGTCCGCCGCATCGGGAGGAAAAACCCTCTTACGAGCGGTAGTTGAGGCTCCGAGCCACATCGACCGTCAGCGGCTTCCGGCCCCTCGGCTGAACAAGCGGCCCAGGAGAGGCCGTCAGCGGTGGCCGAGTACGTTGACCACCCGTCCGCTGGGGTCGCGGACGAAGAACCGGCGCACGCCCCACTCCTCGTCCTGCAAGGGGTGGATGATTTCCGCGCCGCTCTCCCTCATGACCGCGTAGGCCGCGTCCACGTCGTCCACCTCGACGCTCATGTCAGGGGTGACAGGGGCGGTCTTGTCATTGGACATCACGCTGATCTGCGCCGCCGGGCTGGACGGGGAGGCGAGAGTCATGATCCAGCCGTGGTTCATGACCTCCTCGAAGCCCAACAGGCCATAGAACTCCCGGCTCTCCTGCGCGGCCCCCGACTGGATGTTGGGCACGACACGGCGAACGGCCATCGACGACTCCAGGTCAGAGTGAGCGTGCTCCTACTTCTCTCCAGGAGTTCTACAGGATGTCGCGGCCGCCCGTACTCGCTCTGCCGCGTCTCGCTACCGGCCCACGCCCAGCGCGGGCGGACGAAGGTTCAGGTCCACATCGCGGGGACGCCTCCGGTCCACGCCGACACGGTCCGCATGCGTGCCGGTGACGGTGAAGCCCCGGTTTCACGACGGCCGCGCGGCCCTTGGTCGACCTGCCGACCTGTCGGCCGACGACATGCGGGCGACATGCGGGCGAGGGGGATGTTTTCCACCCGATCGGCGCAAGCGAAAGCCGTCGGCTGCCGCGAATGGCCCAGTATCGGGACACCGGACAGCCCCATCCTCAGCTGTGATGACTAACGTCGCTGCCAGACCGACCGCTCAACGAAGCTTGGGGAGGCGTCATGTCCCATCGAGGCCGCCGGTTCGCCGGCGCCTGCTCGGCGACGGTCGCTGTCGCTCTGCTCGTCACCGGAGGCGCGCTCGCCACGCCGCCCCAGAAAGGTTTCGGCAGAGACGTCGAGGACGAGGTCGCGGTGGGCGCGTACCTCCACTACGGCTCGCCCGGTGTCGACAGGATGGAGGACCTCTCGCGCTGGCTCGGGGGCACCGAGCTGCGCGCCGGGCACACCTACCTGCCCGGTGACACGTGGGCGAACATCGAGGGGGCACCCGAGTCCTTGCGCAGCTGGGCGCGTTGGCGCAACGAGCGGCCCGATCGGCTGTTCGTCCTGAACGTCCCCATGCTGGAGCACAACGAGGCGGGTGTCCCGGACGGCCGGGTCGCCGAGCTGCTCCGCTCCGGCGCGCGGGGCGCGTACGACCAACACTTCCGGCGGCTGGCCGAACGTCTGGTCGGTCTCGGCGTGCCGGACACGGTGATCGTGCTGGGCTGGGAGATGAACGGCTTCAACTACACCCACCGGTGCCGGCCCGACCCCGAGAACTGGAAGAAGTACTGGCGGCGCATCGTGGCGGCGATGCGCTCGGTCGAGGGGCAGCAATTCCTTTTCGACTTCGCCCCCAACCGCGGCGGTGACGCGATCGCCTGGCCCAGGTGCTACCCCGGCGACGACGTGGTCGATGTCATCGGTATGGACACCTATGACCAACCCCCCGGCCGTTCCTTCGAGGACCAGGTCAAGCAGCCCTACGGGCTCCAGCAGCAGGTGGACTTCGCCGAGGCGCACGGCAAGCCGATCTCGTACCCCGAATGGGGGCTGTTCCGTAACGGCGACAACCCCGACTACATGGGGAACATGCTGGCATGGATCGCCGAACACAAGCCGCTCTACCACAGCATCACCGACTACTGCCCGCACGGCGTGTGGCAATGCAGCCAGAACCCGCGTTCCGCTGAGGTCTTCCGGGAGTTCCTCTCCTCCGAGCAGGGCCACGACCCTCATGACACGGGCCGTGGCAAGGTCCGGCCGGGGCACTGATCAGGTCAGGTCAGCAGGGCTGCCACGGGTGACAGGTGGTCCCATCCCGGATCCCGCCCCGTGAGCCGGTCGGTCACGCGCCGCCACGCCTGCGGATCGGTGCCGAGGTGGCCGGCCACGAGGTCGGTGAGGGCTGTCAGTGCGGCGCGCGCCTGCTCAGGGGCGTCCGTCCGGCGGGCGGCGCCGGCCAGGTAGGCCAGCATGAGCGCCGCCGGGGCCGCCTGGTGCAGCAGGTCGGTGGCGGTGAGCATGCCCGAGCCGAGCAGCCCGTCGAGCTGCACCGCCGGCGGGCAGTGGAACAGCCCGCCCAGCCCGTGGCGGGCACGGGCCCGCGTGAGGTCCGCGCCGTCGGGCAGGCCGTCCGCGCCGGGTTCCCGTACGAGGGCGGCGTGGCGCAAGCGCAGGTCGGCCGGGGCGTCGTGGTGGTTGACGAGCCGGTCCCAGTGCGGCAACGGCTCGTGGGCGTGGGCGGCCTCCACGGCCTCCCAGTCGATGCCGCCCGGTACGGACGCCGCCCCGCCCGGGTTTTGCCAGGCGGGACGATCGCGCCGCAGCCGAGCGATGAGCTTGGCCGGAGCCAGTTCCCGGGCGACCCGGGCCCGGAGTACGGCCGCCGGGTCCGCCGACGCCAGCGCCTTCACACACAGGGTGGTGGCCGCTCGGCCGAGCAGGTCACGTCGGACGAGCGCGGTGAGGCGGTCGGTGCCGCCGTGTCGGAGCAGGTTCAGGCAGCCGAGGATTTGCTGGAGAAGGCTCAGGTCGGCGCCTTGGCGGGCGAAGACCTCCTCTATCAGGTCCGGTTCGGCCGAATACAGCCAGCGGGATCCTCCGGGCGGCGGCGTTGCGGATCCGTTCCGCCGTACCTCCGCCAGCGCGAGCACGCCGACGGTCACGGCCCGCGCTCCGGGGCGCGGGTGGGAGCCGGCAGGGGAGCCGGAACGGGACCGGGTCACGATGCGCAGGGCCGTCCGCGCTGTGGTGCCGTTCCGCAGGAGGGTGAGGTCCACTTCCGGGTCGTCGAGGTCGGCGAGCCGTACGTCGGCGCCGTCCTCCAGCCAGCGCGACTGCGCGGCCAGAACACGCAGGGCGTGCGGATCGCGCCCTGCCAGCAGTCGGTCGAAGACCGTGCGGGGCGTCCGCTCGTGGCGCAGCAGGTACGCGGCGAGCAGCCAGGAGCCGTCCGGGCCGAGACGGGCCAGGACCGCGTCGACGGTTTCGGCCTCGGCCAGACAGAGCAGCGTGCCGATCGGCCAAGTCCAGCCGTGATCGCCCCGTCCCAGGAGAGCGATCGCCTCGTCCGGGGTGGTGGGACGGGGCCTGAAGAACCCCTGCGCCGGTTGGTCCAGCGGCCGGTACGCCGACATCCCCGCGGAGACGTCGGCCGGCCGGGCGGACAGCTCCAGCAGCTCGACCCAGGTCGGGCCGTCGGCCGCTCGTCGACCGACGAGCCCCGCGGCGGCCGACGCGGTCTCGGCCAAGCGCAGCCAGCCCTCGGGGTCGGTGCCGAGTTCCGAACGCAACAGTCGCGCGACGGCGGCCCGCCAGGCATGGGCGAAGGCGAGGCGGCGCCAGTCGTACGGGAGCCGGAGCAGGCGGTCTGCCGGCAGCAGTGCGGGCAGTTCTTCGGCCGGGAGGATGCCCTGGGTGTATGCCTCTTCGGTGAGTACGGCGCTGGAACCCCAGCTCTCCGGGCGCTCCGCTCGGACCTCGGCGAGGGTGGGGGCGCTGTGCCAGACGCCGTCGTGGGACGGTTCGACACCGTGGTCGGCGCAGGCACGGACGAGCCACGCGGGGGTGGCGAGACCAGGGGCGTCGCACCTCCGGTGGTCCGCCAGGAAGCGGAGCACGCCGGGATCGGTGGGCAGCGGGACCTCGTCGGGGGCGACGGCGAGGGAACGCAGCAGGTCGAGGCCGGCCAGTGCGGCCCGCTCCTCCGGCCGTCCCGGAGCGCGGGGCGGCTCGACGCCGACCGGCTCCGGCGGCGCGGGACGGACGCTTCCGGACCGGATGGGCTCGGTTTCGGTCTCGGTTTCGGTCTCGGACTCTGACCCGGTCGCGGGATCGGGGACTACACGGGGGCTTGCCGCTTGTCCGGTGTGGGCGGCCGTGTCCTGGCAGGGCCCCGTGGGTACGGCGGTCGGGGCGGGGCCGGGGGACGGAGAGTCGCCCGCCTCCGCGAGCAGGGTGAGGAGGGTGCCCTGGTGGCCCGGCAGGAGCGCGTTCACCGCGTTCCACGCTTCGGCGCGCTCGCCGAGGTGGGCCTCGACCGGCGCGCGGAGGGCGGCCGGGGCGTCCTCGCCGAGCAGCCCCCGGTCGGCCAGCCTGGTCAGCGCGTCGAGCGCGTGTACGGCGGGGTGTGCCGTGCGGACCAGTTCGGCGGGGTCCAGCAGTCCGGCGGCGACCATGCCCTCCGCCCACCGGGCGGCGGAGTCGTCCAGGGCTTCCCGGGCGAGCCGCTGCTCCGGCGGGTGCGTGTTCCCGGACCTCCGGCCGCCCGCGCGCCAGGGCTCGTTGAGGACGCTCAGCCGGAACGCCAGGCGCTGCTCGTCGCTCGCGTCCTCGTGGCGGGCCAGCTCTTCGCACGCCTTGGGCATGAACGGGGTGGCCGCGTGCGCCTCGGCCAGGGCCGGCAGGTCGTGCGCGTACGGCTCGCAGAGCAGGTCGCGCAGACTGCTGGTGCCACGGGTGGTGGCCAGCAGGGCCGGAAGTCGCGCGGGGTCCTCGTAGGACTCGCACCCCTCGCGCAGCCGTCGTAGCGCGGCGCCCTCGCCGGATCCGGTGTCGTCGGCGAGCGCCTTGCCGACGGCGGCGACGACGGGCCGGCTCAGGAGCCGGGCGAGGGTCCGGTCGTCGAGGAGGGCGCGGACCGCTGCCGGTCCGGCGCACTCCCACACTCGGACCAGCGCGTACCGCTCGGCGGCGCCCCGGCCGGCGTGGGGCAGGGCGCGGGCGGTCAACTGCGGGTCGCCGCAGCCGAGCAGGGGTGTGAGCCAGGTGCTCGGCGGGTTCCCGGTCGGGTCGGTCAGTTCGGCCCGCAGGCCCGGGTCCATCGGAATCCGGTCGAGGCGGTGCGCCAGGGTGCGGCGCAGGGACGGGGTACAGCGCGGGTTGCGGTAGACGGCGGCGCCGACCCGGGGGTCGCCGAGGGCGAGCAGCCGGGCCAGCACCCGGGCGTCGAGCCTGCTGTGGCGGGCCAGGGCGGTACGGGTCCGCGAATCCCCGTGCTCGATGACGGCGGCCACGAGGTGGGGGCCGGGCAGCGAACCGGTGGACAGCAGCGCCTCCACCGTCCGGTCGGGCAGGGCGGCCGGCGCGCCGGCCGCGTCCTCGGGCCGGGTGTGTTCCAGCAGCAACGCCAAGGTGGCGTGGACGCTGCGGGGCGCGGGTGGTCTGACCTCGTCGGGGCCGGGTACCGGTGCGGGTGGCGGTACGTCGGCCAGCAGGACGGGAAGCGTGCCGCGGTGTGTGGCCAGGGCGTCGTGGAGGCCGAGCCAGCGGTCGGGACGGCCCGTGAGGTGGCTGCCTGTCAGCTCGCGCAGGCGGATGGCGGCTTCACCGTGCGCCCCACCGGCCGCCGTGACACCCGCGCCGACCGTACGCGCCGGACGTGTTTCCTCGATGACCCGGAGTGCGGTGAGCCCCGGGGCAGTGGTCGCCTCCGCGTCCGCGTCCGCATGGGCGCGTGGTGGGGCGAGGAGCCCGCGCAACACGTCGGCGGCCGTACAGGTCTTCGAGTGGTTCATGATCACCATGCTAGGACGGGGGTCTGACAACCGGTCGCCGCCCGCGGGGCCGCCCGTCTGACGGCTGCACAGGGACCGGGCGACGGGCGCCGACATACCGACCGGAGCCGGCAGCGGGCGCCGACGCCGGCCTGCCCGAGCGGGTGTTACGCGACAGGCGCCCGCGCGACGAGCATCCGCGTGGTCCGGCCCCGGGGCCCGTCCGTCGCCCTGCCCGTCGCCCGCCGGCTCGGACACCACCGCTGTGCCGTCGTCAGGTCAGGTCGTTCTTTCACGGGCCGGTCGGGATCGACGAGGCTACGGCACCGGATCGGCGTCGATGTCGGCTTCGAGGTCCGGGGCGGGGTCGGTGTCGATGGAAAGGACGATCTTGCCACGGGTGCGCCCCGACTCGCTGGAGGCGTGGGCCTCGGCGGCGAGCTCCAGGGGGTAGGTGCGGGCGAGGGAGACCCGCAGCAGGTCCCGGTCGACCATGGTGGCGAGGGTGGCCAGGTCCTCACCGGACGGGGTGAAGGACAGCTCGACCAGCCCGAGACCGAGCGCGCCGGCACGTGCGCGCAGGGCGGTGCGGTCCGGGCCGGTACCCCGCACGTCGACCAGGACGCCGCCGGCCCTGAGCACCTGAAGCGACCGCAGGCCGTAGTCGCTGCTGATCGGGTCGATCACCGCGTCCACCCGGCGGTCGTCGGCGGCGAGCTCGGCGGCGAAGTCCGTCGCGGTGTAGTCGAGGACTTCGTCCGCCCCCAGCCCGCGTACGAAGGCGTGGTTGGCCTCGCGAGCGGTGCCGATGACGTACGCACCGCGTGCCTTGGCCAACTGGACCGCCAGATGGCCGACGCCGCCCGCCGCCGCGTGGACCAGCACCCGACTGCCCTCTCCCACCGTCCCCGCGCGCTCCAGCGCCTGCCACGCCGTCAGCCCGGTCACCGGCAGCGCCGCCGCCTCGCGCAGGCCCGCATGCCGGGGCGCGGCGGCCAACTGGGTCTCGGGGACGGCCGCGTACTGGGCGTAGGAGCCGCGCGGCGGGATCGTCACCCCGTAAACGCGGTCGCCCGGCCGGAACCGGGTGACCTCCGGGCCGGCCGCCTCGACGGTCCCGGCCAGGTCAAGGCCGATCGGAAACGGCGGGGTCCCGAAGCGGCGCACACGCCCGGAGCGGATGCGCCAGTCGGCGGGGTTGACCCCGGCGTACGCGATCTTGACCAGAACCTCGCCCGGGCCCGGCTCCGGCACCGGCGCACGGGCCGCCTCCAACACCTGAGGCCCGCCGTACTCGCGGACGACAACCGTACGCATACCGCTGCCCATGGAATCCCCCTTGTGATCGATGCGGACGAGGACCGGGCCGTTTCCGATCGCCTCGCCATGGCGATCATCCTGGTCGCAGCAGGTATCGCTTGTGAAGTAGGTACCTGAATGATATTCAGGTACCTCATGGATACCGACTTGCGCCGCGACCCCGCCGAGCTTCCCGCGACCTACCGCCGCGACTGCCCCTCCCGCACGGTCGTCCAGGTCCTCGCCAACAAATGGTCCCTGTACGTCCTCGCCGCCCTGCGCCGCTCCCCCGGACCACTGCGATTCAGCCAACTGCGTCGGCTGCTCGACGGCGTGACGCAGAAGATGCTCACCCAGACCCTGCGAGCCCTCGAACGCGACGGCCTCGTCGCCCGCGCCGTCTACCCCACCGTGCCCCCGCGCGTCGAGTACTCCCTCACCGATCTCGGACACGCCGCCGGTGCGCTCACGACCGCCGTCGCCGACTGGGCCGTCGACCACGCCTCTCGCGTCCACGCCGCCCGCGCCGCATTCGACGCACGCCCCGAGGAGCCCCGTTCCCTCTAGCCTGATCTTTAACGTCCGAGGTCGAACGGTGCCTCGTACTTGATCGCTCGGTTCGGTAACCGCCGTACGCGGGAACGGCCTTCGTCTGGATCATGTGCTCCGACCAAGGAACACACACGTCCAGCGCGTTGTTGCCGATGGGGACGAAAGCGGGGCGGCCGCCTGTCTGGCGCCGGCGGCAGTTGATCGACGGCATACGGTTCCGGGTCCGAACGGGCGTTCCGTGGCGGGACGTGCCCGTCGAGTACGGCCCGTGGGGCAGGATCTACGACTTGTTCCGCCGATGGCAGCGAAACGGCACCTGGCACCGGGTCTTCAGCCGGCTCCAGTCCAGCCGGGCCGCCGCGCGTCCGCCCCGACCGGGTGCGTGCCGGCAAGGCGTACGCCTCCCGCAAGAACCGCGCTTGCCTGCGTCGCCGAGGGATCCGCTGCACCATCCCGGACAAGGCCGACCAGGCGCGCAACCGCAAACCGGCTCTCGCGGCGGCCGGCCGCCGAAGTTCGACCCGGTCGACTACCGTGAGCGCCACGCGGTCGAGTGTGGGATCAACCGACTCAAGAGGCGACCGTCCTCATAGCGGCCATCGGCGAATGGCTGTGACCAGCACACATCAAGCGCGTCCAAAACCGGCCCGCAGGCATGGAGGTGCTCTCACTCCACGGCGGCATTGAGGAGAATCAGCGCCAGCTCGCGCGGCTGGGAGAACATCGGCCAATGGCCGGTGTCCATCTTGACCAGCCGCCAGCGCTTGCTGTTCAGCAGCTCAGCCACATCTTCGTCGGGCTCGGCGTCGTCAGGCTCGGCCCCTGGCATCACGCACAGGATGTATGTCGCCGGAAGTTCACCGAGCGGCCCCGACAGTACAGCGGGCTCGGTCAGCGTGGCACCTGGGTGAGGCGTCGAGCCACGCACGAGGCGTGCGATCTGCTCATCGGTGAGACCCTCGCCGTCGTAATGAGCAGCCGGCGCGAGCGGCCAAAACCCTCCGCTCTCGGCGATCGATGCCTCCACTGCAGCCCCGCCGTCCGGCCAGGCGGAGACAAACGACTCGCCGTCAGCTGGAACACTTGAGTCGACGAATACCACGCGGGCCAGTCGGTCACCGATCCGCTCCGCGGCCTGACCTACCGGGATGCCCGAGTAGCTGTGACCCACCAGGACTACATCACGCATATCCTGGCGTTCCACCTCGGCAACGATGTCCTGGACATGAGTCGCTTGCCCCGCCGGTACACCCTGCTTCTCAGCAAGACCGGACAGCGTCACCGGATAGACGCCGTGGCCAGCCGCGCGCAGATACGGCACCACCTCGCCCCACGCCCACGCCCCCAGCCGTGCACCTGCGACCAGCACGAAATTCACCATGCCCGCACCGTAGCCGGGCAGCCTGACGATCTCCTGGGAAATACTTTCGACACACGCCCTAGCGCACCGCCAAGGGCACCGCACACCGGGCGAGAGCGACACGCCTGGTCACGCCCCGAGTTGGGCCACCATCGTAGAGAGCCGTGAGGCGAGTGCGACGACTTCGTCTTCGGTCGCGGGGCCGGCGCCGGCGCCGGCCAGATGGGCGACGTCCCGGCCGGAGGCGACTTCCAGTGCGCCTGCGGATCGCCGAGCCGGCGGCCCGGTGGACGGGACGACCTCGGCGTGCCCCTCGATCAGGACCAGCGTCCGCTCGTCCGGCGCGGAAAGGAGCGCCCGCACCTGGTCCGGCGTGACCTCGGTGCCGCACGCCTGGCGCTCGGCCTCGGGCAGCTGCTCGTTCATCCCGTCCTCCTGACTGCCGGATCTCGCCCGGAGCGCCTGCCCGGACCGTTCGCCACGAAACAAGCCTCGAAAAACGGTCCCGGTCATCGCCAAGCCGAGCCGGGGCGCGCCTGTCGTCCCCACACCGCGCCCTGCCGCCCGGGCGGAGGGGCCGGCGTACCCCGGCGCAGCGGCCAGGCGAGCAGCATTCCGGTCAGGAAGCCGATGACATGGGCTACGTACGCCACGGTGCCGGCTTCGGAGACGCCGGAGCCGTACGAGTAGAGCGCCTGCAGGCCGAACCACATGCCCAGGACGGCCCAGGCGGGCAGCCGCAACGGCAGGAAGATGAGGAACGGCACCAGCACCCACACCCTGACCCGGGGGAAGAGCACCAGATACGCGCCGAGGACGCCCGAGATCGCGCCCGACGCGCCGATCAGCGGAGCCGGGGAGTCGGCGTTGAAGAGCGCGAACCCGTAGGTGGCGGCGTAACCGCAGACCCCGTAGAAGAGCAGGTAGCGCGCACGGCCCAGCCGGTCCTCGATGTTGTCGCCGAAGATCCACAGGAAGAGCATGTTGCCGAGGAGATGCAGCCAACTGCCGTGCAGGAACATGGCGGTCAGGACCGACAACGGTGGGGATTTGTCGTAGGCGGGCGGGCCGGCCAGGCACCCGGCCCCGAAGGGCCCGACGCTCGCCCGCCCCGTCGGCACCAGCCGCGGCAGCCGGTCGTGGATCAGTTCGATCGGAACGGCGGCCCACCGCTCCAGGAAGGCATCCAGGCGGCACGACTGCAGCAGCCCGCTGTCGCCCGTCACCGAGTCGACGACCCCGGGCGTACGCAGGAAGACGAGCACGTTGACGGCGATCAGCGCGTACGTCACCCACGGGACGCGCCGGGTCGGGTTCGCATCATGAACGGGAATGACCACACCGGACCCCTGCCCGGCCGTGGCCCGTATCGAACGCGTCCGGCGCCGGCGTCCGTCAGGCGCCGCCGGGAACCGGTGGCGGCGGCGAGTGACGTCCACCGACATGTCGGCCACCTCGGCCCTGATCGGCCCGAGCGGAGCCGCCCGACACACCCACGCACGCCGTGGAAGGGACCACGGGCGCACGAGCTGCTTATGCTGTCGCCTCGTCCCGCGTTCACCGTGGGGGCGAAGCCGCGTTGCGGGCGAGCCGATGCCGTCCGAGGTCCCGGAGGTCCCGGCTGTGAGTCCTGACGCGCGCGTCACCGTGGTCGTCATCACCCACAACCGCCGCGTGCAACTGCTGCACACGCTCGACCGGCTGGCCGCGCTTCCCGAGGAACCACCGGTGATCGTCGTCGACAACGCGTCGACCGACGGCACCCCCGACGCCGTGGCCGAGCACCACCCTCGGGCCACCGTCCTCACACCCGGCCGCAACCTCGGCGCCCCGGGCCGCACGCTGGGCGTACGCCGCGCCACCACGCCCTACGTGGCGTTCAGCGACGACGACTCCTGGTGGGAACCGGGGTCACTCGAACGTGCCGCAGACGTCTTGGACCGGCACGATCGGCTCGGGCTGCTCGCGGCGGGCGTCCACGTCGGTCCGCGAGGTGAAGCCGATCCGCTGAACGGCAGGCTCGCCACCTCCCCCCTCGGTCTCGCAGGCGACCTGCCCGGACCGCAGGTGCTCGGCTTCCTGGCCTGCGCCGCCGTCGCGCGCCGCGACGCCTACCTCGAAGCGGGCGGGTACCACCCGATCCTCTTCCTGGGCGGGGAGGAAACCCTGCTCGCCTACGACCTGGCCGCACGCGGTTGGGGCGTCTGCCACTGCCCCGACGTCGTCGCCGTCCACTGCCCGACCGGCGGGGTACGGCCGGGGCGCCCAGCCGTCCAGCGCCGCAACGCCGCGCTGACGGCGTGGATGCGCCGGCCGCTTCCGGTCGCCGTGCGACACACCCGCGAACTCGTCATGGAGGCCCGGCGGAACCCCGAGGCCCGCACCGCGCTGCGCGAGATGATCAAACGGCTACCGGCCGCACTGAGCGAGCGACGGCTGCTCCCGGCCGCCGTGGAAGCCGCCGCCCGACGCCTGGACCGGGAGGGATTCCCGGTGTGACGGATCAGGGCGTTCGGTGAGCGGCCAGGACGGTAGTGGCGCCTCCGGGTGGGCAGAGCACGAGGCGCTCGGCCAGTCCCTCCCGGCGCGCGGCGTCCAGGAAAGCGGACAGGGGCGACTTCATGACGGTGTATTCCTCGTAATGCACCGGCATGTATCGGGCGGCGGCCACTCGCCGGCTGAGTTCGACCCCCTGGTCGGCGTCCATGGTGACGAGCAACCCCCCGGGCAGTGTGGTTCCGCCGAGATGGAGGACCGCCAGGTCGATGCCCGGGAACCGGCGCGATATTTCGCTCAGCCCTTCAAATACCAGCGTGTCACCGGTCAGGTACAGGTTGACGCTCCCGGGCAGGCCGACCCGTCCGAACCGCAGCAAAGCACCCATGACGGGCGGCAGGAGGCGTCGCAGCACGGGATTGCCCGCGTGCCGGGCCGGCAGGGCGGTGACCCGGACGTGGACGTCACCCGTGTGCAGGGCCTCTTCCTGCCACGTCGGAAGACCGTGTGCCTCGCGGAAGCCGTGCCACCTGCGCAGTCGCCGGGCAGCGTGCGGTGTGGTGAGGATCGGCAGGTGACGGTCCAGACCGCCTCGGGCGACCCGGTCGAAGTGGTCCCCGTGCAGGTGCGAGAGGACGACGGCGTCCAGCCTGGGCAAGGCGTCGACCCTGCGCGAAGGCTCGCGCAGGCGCCGGCTCACCAGCCCGTGGCCCAGGTAGGCGTACTGGCCTTTGTGCAGGAAGTTCGGGTCGGTCAGCAACGTCATTTCGCCGTACCTCAGCAGCAGGGTGGCATTGCCGATGAAGTCGATTTCCAGCCTGTCCGCGCCTGACGGGTCCATACCGACCTCCTCGCCGGGTGTTCCTCTGTCGTCGCCCACCCGTGAGGGCCCCTACCCGGCCCCTCACGACGCACGCGCGAATGCGTGGCGGCGCGTCGCCGGGTAGGCGCCTGGCGAGTTCACCGTGAGGTTCGGGTGATACAGCCCGTTTCTGCGCAATGGCGTACTGCTCCGCGACGCCCGGGCCAGGTCCGGATCACGGCACGGGGGCAGGGGTCTCACGCCGCGGTGAGGAGGGCCACCACGGTCGCGAGGAAGGCGAAGGCCGCGACGGTGAGGCCGACCAGGCGGCGGCGAAGGACCGCGTAGCGGAGACCGTATTCGCCTTTGAGTTCTTCGGCTCGGGCCACGACCGCTGTCAGTATCTGCCGCTTGAGCCGCAGGTGGTGTTGGGCGAAACGCTCGGCGATCACGCGTTGTTCGTCGGGGCCCAGCCAGGAAAGGGCCTGGGCGAAGCTCTCGCCCGCCTCATCGGCCTCGTGGCGGGCGGCCTGGCTCATGAGGTAGCCCTCGAGCCTGGCCAGGCCGGCTTCCACCTCGGATGAATGCCGCTCGTTCATCGCCGTCCGTGCCGGTCAGCGGGGCTGGTCCGGGCCGGGGCCGGAGCCCGGCAGGGACCCGCGGGGGGCGGCGGCGTTGTCCTGGTCGATGACGTCGCGCTTGCCGTGATCGCCCGCGTGGTCGAACGCGGCGACTTCCGGGTAGTGCAGGTCGAAGGCGGGGGATTCGGAGCGGACGCGCGGGAGGGTGACGAAGTTGTGGCGCGGCGGGGGGCAGGAGGTGGCCCACTCCAGGGAGCGGCCGTATCCCCAGGGGTCGTCGACGGTGACGCGCGGCGCGTATTTGGCGGTCTTCCAGACGTTGTAGAAGAAGGGGAGGGTCGAGCCGCCGAGCAGGAAGGCGCCGATGGAGGAGACGGTGTTGAGGGTGGTGAAGCCGTCGGCGGCGAGGTAGTCGGCGTAGCGGCGCGGCATGCCTTCGGCGCCCAGCCAGTGCTGAACCAGGAAGGTGAGGTGGAAACCGATGAAGAGGGTCCAGAAGTGGATCTTGCCGAGGCGCTCGTCGAGCATGGTGCCGGTCATCTTCGGCCACCAGAAGTAGAAGCCGGCGAACGTCGCGAACACGACGGTCCCGAAGACCACGTAGTGGAAGTGGGCGACGACGAAGTACGAGTCGGTGACGTGGAAGTCCATCGGCGGGGAGGCCAGGATGATGCCGGTCAGGCCGCCGAACAGGAACGTCACGAGGAACCCGACCGACCACAGCATCGGCGTCTCGAAGGAGAGCGAGCCCTTCCACATGGTGCCGATCCAGTTGAAGAACTTCACCCCGGTCGGCACCGCGATCAGGAACGTCATGAAGGAGAAGAACGGCAGCAGGACCGCCTGCGTGGCGAACATGTGGTGCGCCCACACCGTCACCGACAGGCCCGCGATCGCGATGGTCGCGCCGATCAGGCCGAGGTAGCCGAACACCGGCTTGCGGGAGAACACCGGGAGGATCTCGGTGATGATCCCGAAGAACGGCAGCGCGATGATGTAGACCTCCGGATGCCCGAAGAACCAGAACAGGTGCTGCCACAGGATGGGCCCGCCGTTGGACGGGTCGAAGACGTGCGCGCCGAACTTGCGGTCCGCCTCCAGCACCAGCAGCGCCGCCGCCAGGACCGGGAACGCGAACAGCACCAGCACCGAGGTCAGCAGGATGTTCCAGGTGAAGATCGGCATCCGGAACATCGTCATCCCGGGCGAGCGCATACAGATGATCGTGGTGACGAAGTTGACCGCGCCCAGGATGGTCCCGAAGCCGGACATCGCCAACCCCATGATCCACATGTCGCCGCCGATGTACGGGGTCCGCTGCACGCTGCTGAGCGGGGTGTAGGCCGTCCACCCGAAGTCGGCCGTGCCCTGCGGGGTCAGCAGACTCGCCACGACGATGACCCCGCCGAAGAAGAACAACCAGAACGACAACATGTTCAACCGGGGGAACGCCACGTCCGGCGCACCGATCTGCAGCGGCATGATCGCGTTGGCGAACCCGGCGAACGTCGGCGTCGCGAAGAACAGCAGCATGATCGTGCCGTGCAGCGTGAAGATCTGGTTGTACTGCTCGTTCGAGACGAACTGCAGCCCCGGCCGGGCCAACTCCGCCCGCAGCAGCAGGGCCAGCACGCCACCGATCACGAAGAAGACGAACGAGGCGATCAGGTAAAGGTGCCCGATCTTCTTGTGGTCCGTCGTCGACAACCACGAGACGAGCACTCTGCCCCACGAGCGGCCCCGTACGGGAATCGGCGTGACAGGCTCGATCGACGTCACCATGAAGTGTCCTTTACGGAAGACAAGTGCACGGACGCTCCGGTACCCGCGGCACCGGTTCTTTACGCACCGCTCACCTTTGTACTACGCAGAGTGACGCGACAGGGTCTGCGCAACGCTTCGCATCAGGGTGATCGGGCATCCGCCGCGCTGACGGTGCCCGGCTGCGGGCCGGGCCGGCCTCCCCGGACGGCCGATACCCGAGGCGGCGGGCTTCGATGACGCCATCCGTGTGGTCGGGGGTCACCGGGCCGCGAGGTCAGGTGTCGTTGACGGGTTTGCAGGAAAGACGCACCGCGTTCAACGCGTTCCACGCCGACTGGACGCCGAACGGGATCGTCGCGGTGTTCTGGCCGGGGAAGAACAGCACGTAACCGCGGGCGAGATGAGAGAGGCCGCCCCACGGTTCGCGGTCGTAGACCCGTCCAAGGGTGTGTCCGCACAGGTCACACGTGATCCACGGAACGACGAACAGGCCGGCCAGGGCGGCGCCCGCGCCGATGGTGTTGCCGTCCAAGGGGACCGTTTCGACGTGCCGGATCAGTCTCAGCGGAGCGTCGTCCCGGTCATTGCCCACGCAGCGCTGAATCCCCGGCTCCAGCGCCGTCCACACGCCCCAGACCTCGGACACCACGGCGATCTCCGCCCGCGTCGACTCGCTGATCGCGATGCCGTTCATCAGGAGGCCGGCGACGAGCAGGTCAAGCCCGGCTTCCTGCTCCCCGATCTTCCAGCAATCCGTGAAGTCCTGACCCTGGGCCCGCGGCAGAAGGGCCGCGAACCGGTACCACTGGGCCGCTTCCTCCGTCTCGGGCTTGTTCGGCATCCCGGGGCCCCCAGGTGGTGCGTGTTGGTGAGAACAGGGTCCCAGACCCTTGCGCGGGCGCCGACGGGCGCGTTACCGCGGATTCCTCCCGTTCAACCCAGGAGGTTGCCGTAGTACCCGCCGATCCGGCTGTAGTACTCGGGGTCCTCGATGTGCTTGTCACCGGTGAACTCGGGGGCCGCCTTGATCTGGTCCTTCGTCCGGTCGACGTGGAGCTTCTTCTCCTGCGTGTCGACGCGCGTGACCGTGCCCGCCGGGAGGAGGACCTCCCGGCCGAAGATCCAAGGGCCGGTGTCCACGACGATGTACGCCGAGTCGACCTCGTCCGAGTGCTTGCCGACCTTGCCGATGGTTCCGTCCGCCGCCTCCACCTCGTAACCCTTCAGGTCGAGGGCCTCGGCCCAGCCCGACCCTTCGCGGTAGCCCCACACGTTCACGTCCACGGCAGTTCCTCTCGTCCGGTTGCGTGCGGCCCTCGGCCTGTCCCGCCCGGCCCGGGCGGGGGCACTGCCGCGACCGCCCATGTGCCCCACACGGCGCGCCTCACACCTGGGGCGGTTCCCGGGCGACGACCGCCGCCGCGGGGCGGCCAGGGCCGCTTGTGCGTTACACGTTTGTGATTTCGGGCAGTTGCTCCGAGGTAGGAGCCACCACACGCGGACGACGAGAGACCGGGGTGAGCCTGATGCCGTACTCGGGGACCGACTCGACAACCACCGCCGCGGATAGGGCCCTGCCCCTTTCCCTGCGTCGGCCCGGGGCTGTCGCGCGGAGCCGTCGGGTCGCAGGGGCATTCCTCCAGGATCTTGAACCGGACGTTCCCCCGCTGGTTCGCGAAACCGTCGCGCTTGTCGTGTCGGAACTGGTGACGAACGCCCTGCGCCACGCCGGCGGGGCATGCGTCCTGCGGCTGAAGGCCGGCGCGGACCACATCGACGTCTTCGTCCACGACTCCAGCTCTCGTCCGCCTCGCCTGCGCACGCCTGACCTGAACGGAGGCGCGGGAGGGTTCGGATGGCCGATGATCCACCGTCTCGCGACCGAGGTCGAGATCACGTACGACCACGGCGGCGGGAAAACCGTCTGCGCTCGCCTGTCTCGAAACGACACCGACCCGGCACTGGTCGGACCCGGATGACCGCCTCGTTCCGAACCACGGACCACTGCGAAGGAGATGAACCTGACCATGACGAGATTCCTGGCCGTGGAGCGGGCCCTGCGTACAGCGGCACCCCATGACCTTCTCCACGCTGTTCGCACCGCGCTGGTCGAGCACTACCACGCGATCGGGGTGGACTTGTTGATGGCGGACTACAGCCTGTCCGTACTGCAACAAGTCACGGCTCTGCCTCACACGGCGGAGCCCCTTTCGGTGCAGACGTCCCCCGAGGGGCGCGCCTTCGAGAGTCAAGAGCCGTTCGGTCAGTACGCCGCCCGGGACAACGCGATGGACCTGCACCTGCCGGTGACCGTACGGGGGGACAGGCTGGGCATCCTGACCGTGCGCATGCCGGGGCGCCTCTGCGAGCCGGAGACGATCACGGAACTGGGAGACGTGGCGGAACTGCTGGGCCACGAGATCGTCGTCGCCGAACGCGACACCGACCTGTACCTGCAGGCGAGGCGGGCCAACCGGCTTACGCTGGCCGCCGAGATGCAATGGCAACTGCTGCCCGGTCGGGCCTGCGCGCGCCCGGAGTACGCGATCGGGGCGCAGTTGGAGCCCGCGTACGACATCCACGGCGACAACTTCGACTGGTCCACCACGGCCGAGACCCTGACCCTGGCCGTCACGAACGGCATGGGCGACGGGATCCGGGCTTCCCTGCTGACCAACCTGGCCGTCAACGCCCTGCGCAACGCCCGCAGGGCCGGCGTCGACATCGCCGACCAGGCCGCGTTGGCGGACCAGGCCATCTACTGGCAACACCGCGGCCGGGAGTATGTGTCCACCCTCTTGCTCTCGTTCGAACTGGCGACCGGGCGCGGCAAGGTCGTGGACGCCGGTTCCCCGCAGCTTTGGCGGTGCCGGGACAGATCGGTGGAGCGGGTGCGTTTCGAGGCGCAGTTCCCTCTCGGGATGTTCGAGGAGTCCGTCTACGTCGCCCAGGACTTCGACGCCCTCCCCGGAGACCGGCTGGTCTTCGTCAGCGACGGTGTCTACAGAGCTCCCGGCAAGGGCGGCGAGCCCTACAGCGAACGCGCTCTGGCCCGTGCCATCCATGCCACCAGCCTGCTGCCCGCCGCCGCGGTGCCGCGGGCCATCCTGCGGGAGCTGGCGGCGTACCGTGATACCGCCGCCGACGACGACGCGCTGGTGACCTGCTTGGACTGGTTCGGCCGACCGGCCGCCTGATCGAACGCCGCGGGGCAGTGCCCGCTCCGCCACGCGTGACGCTACGGCCGGTGCGGGTGGGCCCGGGGTGAAGAAAGGCACTCAGCGTGCCCAGGGACATTTGTGGCGCTCGGCAGGGATACTTTTATCAGAGAGGGCACACGACCCGTATCCATTCAGTCGGAAGCCCGTCGCCGGACGGTTCCTCTCTGAGAAGGATTCGCACCTGCACACGGGAGTGACGGCCACAATGGACCGCACGGGACCACCCGAAGACCCTCTGCGCGGCATGGCGCGAGAGGTGACGGAAGCGGCCGGGGCTCTGATGGACCTCTGGGGTCGAGCCGGGCAATCCACTCCCCCACGCCTGTCGAATTTGCAGGTGAGGGCCTTGGTCGTCGTACTGCGCCTGCCCGGCATCAACCTGACCCGGCTGGCCGAGGAAATCGGGACGGGTGCCCCCGCCACCAGCAGGTTGTGTGATCGCCTGGAAGCCGCAGGGCTGTTGAAGCGGCGCCGCTTGGAGGACAATCGGCGGGAGATCGGGCTCACCTTGACGCTGCACGGCCAGGAGGCGATAAATCGCTTGCACGATCTGCGCTCCGAGGCCGCGCGCGAGGTACTCGGCCGCATGCCGTCCGACCAGCGACAAAATCTCTTGGACGGCTTGCGCGCGTTCGCGAAGGCCGTGGAAGGCGACGACACGGGCCCGCAGGCCGGGCCGCGGCCCGCTACGTGACAGCGTCACCGCGCAGGGACGACCCGATACAGGGATGGTCTTTCAAGCCGGCCCTCAGGAGGGCCTCCCACGCCAGTCCATACAGACGACAGCGGCGTCCTGGGGCAGCTCGTGACCCCCGTGATGCTGAATCAGGCCGTCCACCACCGCACGGGCCGTCTCGTGTGCGGAGGACATGCGAGTCGCGGCGACGATCTCCTGCAGGGCCCGCTCGCCGAAGGCATCGCGCCCCTCGGTCGGGGAGCCGTGGACGCCGCTGCTGACGATCACCAGGCGGTCGCCCGGCAGCGCCTCGAAAGACTGCAGCCGGTAGTCGGTCTCCTCGAACATCCCCAGCGGCATCTGCGCTTCGAACGGCACGCGTCGCACGGTGTCGTCGCGCAGCCGGAACAGTTGGGGCGATCCCGCGTCCACCGCCTGCGCCCGGCCGGTGGCGAGATCGAACCGCAGCAGAAGCGACGGCGCGTACCGCTTGCCGCCGTATTCGGCATAGACGGCCTGGTCGGCGAGGCATGCCTGGTCTTCGAGACCGATGCCGGCGCGGCGGGCGTTGCGCAGCGCGTTCACGGCGAGATTGGTCAACAGGGCCGCGTCGATGCCGTGGCCTTGCCCGTCGGTGACGGTGACGGTCAGGAAGTCGTCGCTGGTGCTCCAGTCGAAGTTGTCACCACCGATGGCGTAAGCGGGCTCCAAGTGGCCGCCGAGGGTGACTTCCGGTCGGCTGAACCCGCGCCCGGGCAGGAGCTGCCATTGCATCTCGGCAGCCAGCGTGAGCCGCCTGCGGCGGCGGGCCTGCAGGTACAGATCGGTGTCCCGCTCCGCGACGATCAGCTCGTGCCCGAAGGCCGTGGCGAAGGCAGCCAACTCCAGTACGCGGGGAGCGCCCTTCACGGGCTCGGGCAGGCGCACGGACAGCACGCCCAAGCGGTCACCGCGTACGGTGATGGGCAGGTGGGCGATGACGATGCCGGGTTCGGAGGTGACCTCCACGATCGGGGCCTCGGCGGAGAACGCCCGACCGGCGGGAGCCCCCTCACGGACCGGGACCTGCTCTCCGGTGTGCGGAAGCCGCGTCACGGGCTGCAAGACAGTCAGTCCGTAGTCGGCGAGGAGCAAGGTCACCTCGCTCGCTTGCACGTACTTGGCCAGCAACTCGCCGGCGGCCGCCAGGAGGGCGGTCGGAGGCGCCGCTCGCAGGGCCCTCTCCGCAGCCCCGAGCCAGGCATCGCGGTCATCACTCATGGCTTCTTCTCTCATTGCCCGCGGGCGCAGGGGCAGCCGGCGTGAGGCCCGGGCCCGCATCGTCGAAGGCGGCGCCGCCCTTCTTCATGTTCCACCTCTGACAACCGCGCTGCCATGTCACGAGCCGAAAGACCCGGCGGCTCATCACTCCCCGGTCGATGATACTTGCCGCAGGGCAATTGTTTCCCGCCGTCTTGCCCTCTGATCACGGCGGCCGGCCGTCGCACCGAGTGCCCGTGGGCGCGCGACCAACTCCGCCTTTGGACGTCCATATGACATATGTACTGGCCGAGAGGTGATTACCGGCCCTATGGGGGCGGCTGCGACTCTCCATAGACTCGGATCATGTCGAAAACACACGAAGTCGGACGTGCCGACTCCTGGGAAGGCGTCGTGACCGCCATGTCCCGGGGCATGCTCGACGGCTCGAACATGTACCACTTCGCCGAGATCCGCCTTGATGGCGGCGAAACCGTAAAGATCCGGATCGACCGTCGACTGTGGAAGTCGATCGCGGTCGGCGATCGGATCGTCAAGCGTCCGGGAGCCGACCCGGCCAAGGAATAGCCCGCGGCGACGTCAGCCCTCAGGGGTGGTGATAACGCCCGCACTCGAGGTGTACGCCCGTCACATCATCGAGGCACACCACATACGCGGGGACCGTTACGACCGAGTGCGGCAGCAGTCCGACGCCGGCCACAAGCGGGGAGCGGCATTACGGCTCGAACCCATGGGTCCCGCCGCTTCCCTGACGTGGCCTCAGCGAGGTACCCCGCCACGTCTTCATCGGGAAGGCGGCGGGGAGTGCCGGCGGCTTCAGGTCGGCGGCAAAAAGACAAGGGCAGGGAGATGTCTCTCCTTGCCCTTCTCAACTTATAGCGCACGGGGGGGCTTGCGGCAAGGCCCGGGGCTTGCCGCAGAATCGTCGCCCGAGCCCACAACCTGCGGAAACGAGGGCACGAGTGTGTGTCGTAGTCGATGAATGGGGCGCGGTGTCGCCCGCGTCGATCGGACAGTGCAGTGCAACGCGGTACGGCGGCCCCGGAGGCATCGCATGATCGAGCAGTACGTATTGGATCTGCAAAAGGTTGACGAGACGCTGGTCGGGCTCGTCGGCGGCAAGGGAGCGAACCTGGGCGGGCTGTCACGTATCCCGGGCGTCCGCGTGCCGGCGGGCTTCTGTGTGACAACGGACGCCTTCCGCCGGGTCCTGGCCGAAGCGCCGTCGATCGACGATCGGCTCGATCGGCTGTCGCGTCTGGACCCGAACGATCGGGAGGCGATCCGGACGCTCAGCGCGGAGATCCGCCGGACCATCGAGGACATCGCCCTCCCGGATGATCTCGCGGCGGAGATCACTCGCGCGCTCGCCCACAACGGCGAGCACGCCGCTTACGCCGTCCGTTCCAGCGCGACGGCGGAGGACCTGCCGACGGCCTCCTTCGCGGGTCAGCAGGACACGTACCTGAACGTCGTGGGGTCCGCGGCGATCCTTCGGTGCGTCAGCCGGTGCTGGGCCTCGCTGTTCACCGAGCGGGCCGTCACCTACCGGCGGCGCAACGGCATCGACCACCGGGCGGTCCACATGGCCGTGGTCGTGCAGGAGATGGTCTTCCCGCATGCTGCCGGCGTCCTGTTCACGGCCGATCCCGTGACGGGCAACCGGAAGGTCGCCGGCGTGGACGCCGGTTTCGGCCTCGGCGAGGCGCTGGTCTCGGGAGTGGTGAACCCGGACGTCTACAAGGTGCGGGACGACGAAGTCCTCGTCGAGGCGATCGCCGTCAAGCAGCGTGCCATTCGCGCTCTGCCCGGCGGCGGCACGCGGGAAGTGGCGGTCGACCCGCGGCATCAGGAGCAGCCGGCTCTGACGCACGCACAGGTCCTGCGGCTCGTGGGGCTCGGGCGGCAGATCGAGGCGTACTTCGGCCGCCCGCAGGACATCGAATGGTGCCTGGTCGACGATGACTTCCGGATCGTGCAGAGCCGGCCGATCACCACGCTGTTCCCCGTCCCCGAGACAGCCGACCAGGGGAATCACGTCTACGTCTCCGTCGGGCATCAGCAGATGATGACCGACCCCATGAAGCCCCTGGGGCTGTCCATGTGGCAGCTCACGGCCATGGTGCCGATGCACGCCGCCGGCGGGAGACTGTTCGTCGACGTCACGCCGCGGTTGGCCTCGCCCGCGAGCCGCACCGCCTTCCTGGACCTCGTGGGGAGGGCCGACCCGCTGATCAAGGACGCGCTGGAGACCGTACTGGACCGCGACGATTTCGTGCCTTCGATTCCCGACGCGGCTCCCGGCGGGCGGCCCGTCGGCGCCTCCGCCCCCATCGAGACCGATCCGACCGTGGTCACCGAGTTGATCGAGCGCAGCGAGGCGTCCGTCCGGTCCCTGCGGCGCGCCATCCGGACGAAGACCGGACCGGCCCTGTTCGACTTCCTGCTGGATGCCTTCGAGGAGCACAAGCGGGTCCTCGGTGATCCGCTGAACCTTCAGGTGATCATGGCGGGGATGGAGGCCACGTGGTGGCTCAATGACAAGTTGCACGAGTGGCTCGGCGAGAAGAACGCGGCCGACACGCTCACACTGTCCGCGCCCGGCAACATCACCTCGCAGATGGGCCTGGAGTTGCTCGACGTCGCGGACGTGATCCGCCCGCATCCGCAGGTGGTGGCCTTCCTCCAGGGCGTCGAAGACGAGGGCTTCCTGGACGAGTTGACGAAGCTCCCGGGCGGGGCCGAAGCACGGAACGCGATCGAGGGCTACCTCGACCGGTACGGCATGCGCTGCGTCGGCGAGATCGACATCACCAGGCCCCGTTGGCGCGAGCGCCCCAGCACGCTCGTACCCGTGATCCTCGACAACGTCAGGAACTTCGAGCCGGGTGCCGCCGAGCGGCGCTTCGAGCAAGGGCGCCAGGCGGCCCGGAAGAAGGAACAGGACGTGCTGTCACGTCTGCGGGCCCTGCCGGACGGGGAGCGCAAGGCCGACGAGACCAAGCGGATGATCGACCGGGTCCGGACCTTCATCGGATACCGGGAGTACCCGAAGTACGGCATCATCAGCCGCTACTTCGTCTACAAAGAGGCTTTGCTGGCGGAGGCGGAGCGGCTCGTGCGGGCCCGTGTGCTCGCCGAGAAGGAAGACGTTTTCTACCTCACGTTCCAGGAGTTCCATGACGTCGTGCGCTCGAAGCAGGTCGATGACCGGCTCATTCGGCAACGCAAGGACGCTTTCCGGGCGTATCAGCAGCTCACGCCCCCTCGTCTGTTGACCTCGGACGGCGAGTCCGTCAACGTGGCATACCGGCGCGACGGCCTGCCGGCCGGCTCCCTGGTCGGCTTGCCGGTGTCCGCAGGGACCGTGGAGGGGAGGGCGCGCGTCATCCTCGACATCGCGGAGGCGGATTTCGAGGCGGGCGACATCCTCGTCACGGCCTACACGGACCCCAGTTGGTCGCCCCTGTTCGTGGGAGTCGCGGGCTTGGTGACGGAGGTGGGGGGCCAGATGACGCACGGCTCGGTGATCGCCCGAGAGTACGGCCTGCCCGCGGTGGTGGGTGTGGAGGGGGCCACCCGACTGATCCGCGACGGACAGCGCATCCGGGTCCACGGAACCGACGGGTACGTCGAGATCCTCCCCTGACCGGGTCACGCTCAGGGCTTCGTGGGGCACCGCCGGGCCGGACACCACGAGGCGACATCTACTCTGAGCAGCGCAGATTCTTTCGCGTTCGATATCGGACAGGACCGGACCGGGACGGCCGTCGATCTTTGGAGGTGAGCAGGTCCCCTGCTGCGTCACGGCGACCGTCCCGGCCGTCTTTCCGGCCTCCCCTTGCCGCCCGCCACCGGCGGATGCCCGGCCGGGCCGCGCCCCGCCGGAACGGGCGGCAGCTCATGCCGGCGTGCACATCACCACGCGCACATCACCAGTAGTGCTTGCGGCCGCCGACGGCGTGGCCGACAGCGCCCAGTATCCAGAGGATGAGACCGATGACGACGAGGACGATGCCGATCGTCCACAGGATACTGATGCTGGTGAGGAAGCCGACGATGAGAAGAATGATGCCGAGGACGATCATGGTGTCCTCCATATCTCGTGGGGTCACGGTTACGGTTGAGGAGTACTCCCCCGCCCCAGCGCTCCATCCTCCGCAAGGCGCATACCCGGGGATGGCGTGATCACTCCGCTGTAGCGCCCGGAGATGTTCCGCCTGGCGAGCCCGCCCCTCCCCCGGCGACGGGAGACACCGGCGGCGCGCCGGGGCGGCCGTCGGATGTCCGCTCAGACGGCCGGCGAGCGCTGCGGGTGGGGCATGTTCCAGCCCTCGGCGAGCTTTGAGGGGTGAATGTTGTGCCCGCCCCCGAAGAACTCGCAGAACTTCATGATCAGCGGATCCCAGCCGAGTGGGTCCACATGGTGGGTGCCCGGGATGACGAGCCCCTCCTCGACATGGGCGCGTAGGACTTCGACCTCGATGGCGGTGGCGGTGGCTGTGCCGCTTTGTGTGGTGCCGCCGAACGGATGGGCCGAGACGACCCTGCACTCCAGTTGGACCGGACATTCCGCGACCCGAGGCGCCCGGACCACATCCGATGCCTGCTCGGTCAGCCGCCCCGCCGCGAACTTGTCCGGCTCGTACCGGTACCCCTGCCGCGCCTTGCGGTCCGGCACGGTCGGTTTCCCGGTGGTGAGCGCGAGCCGGTCCACGGCATCGACCATCGCCGACGAGGGCAGGTTGAGCACGCACTCCCCCTCCCGCAGCAGGTTCGCGGTGGTCTGGGCGCTGTTGCCGAGACCGAGCATGCAGGACTGACCCAGCCACCACGCCGAGGACATCGGCGCGAGGTTCGCCGTACCGTCCTCGTTGAGCGAGCTGATCAACACCACCGGAGTTCCGAAGTACAGGACCTTGAGCCCGGGGACCACGTGCATGCGCCGTGCCTTTCGCCGAAATGTCGGACGGACCGGCCCGCGCCGATGAGGCGAGCCGTCGTCGACCCTCTCGTGAGCGAGACCGTGACGCCGGCGGCTATCCGACGTCGCGTTCGGCGGGGGCCGACCCGGTGTTCGGTGTCAGAGGGCGGTGCGAGGATGGCCGTGTGTTCCGGGAGACAACCGGACCGTCGACGTGGGTAGGTTTCGAGACAGGAGGCTGAGGCCGCATGGCCAAGGAAATCCAGGTGACTTACGACTGCGCCGATCCGGCCGCGCAGGCGGCGTTCTGGGCTCAGGCGCTGGGCTATCGCGTCCAGCCGCCGCCCGAGGGCTTCGCCGACTGGACGGCCGCGCTGACGGCGTGGGGCGTGCCGCCTGAGCTCCACAACAGCCGGTCGGCCATCACGGATCCGGACGGCAAGGGGCCGCGGGTGTTCTTCCAGAAGGTCCCGGAGGGCAAGACGGGCAAGAACCGCTTGCACCTGGATGTGCGTGCGGCACCCGGCCTGACCGGGGACGAGCGCATGGCCGCGCTGGAGGTCGAGGCCACCAGGCTGGAGGCGCTGGGAGGGAAACGGCTGTACCGGCTCGACCCCAACGGCCTGGACGAGGGGATCATCGTGATGGCCGACCCGGAGGGGAACGAATTCTGCCTCGATTGACGGCAGTCGGGCCTGTCCTCGGCACAGGGGGCGCCCCGCATCGCGGCCGCCCCGCCGGCTCTTGCGGAAGGGCCGAGCGGGGCAACCGGCCGCCCTCTGCGTCCCGCGAGCCGAGCGTGATCCTTCGCCGCCTTGATCGTTGACCAGCTCATGACTCGTCTCAGGAAGCTCGTGACACTCCTCGCCGCCTGCGCCTTCCCCCTGCTCGTCGCCACCCCGGCCAGTGCCTCGGTCGACGGCCACTGCGGCAAGTACATCTGCGTGATGACCGCACACCACAACCGGTTCGTCCAGGACATCACCGTCCAGACCCGGGACGGCCTGCGCGGAACGCTCCGCGCCTCATGGGGCGACTACCACTCCGGCAGGGTCAACGCCGCGTCCCACCGGTGGGAGGTCGGCTACGAGCAAGCACACGCGAAGAAGGTGTGCGGCAGCCTCGAGCGCGACGGCCGTTCCATCGAAGACCGGGTCTGCGTCACGATCTGACGCCTGCCGACCGGGGTCGGCCCGCGCTCAGCGGGCGGCCGGTCGCAGCCCGTACGACGCCGGTCGCCGGGTCCACGGAGGAGCGGACCCGGCGACCGGTGGCGTGACTGGCGTGCCTCAGGCCCGGCGCTCCCGCTCCCAGCGGTAGAAGCAGTGCGCCATCGCGTCCTTCGGCGAGCGCCAGGTATCGGGGTCGTAGGCACTGACGTACGGGGACAGCCGCCGGCTGACGTCGACGAACTCCGGGTGCCCGCTCGCCTTGGCGATGGCGGGGCCGGGGTCCTGCTCGCTCTCGATGAGGTGCAGGTACACGTCGCCGAACTGGAAGAGGCTGCGCCGCGCGACCCCGACGAGGTGCGGCAGCTCCCCGCGGTCCGAGGACCCGAAGACCTCGGCGATGTCGGGGGCCGAGCCGGGTGCCATCCGGGCGACGATCAACGTGTGGTGCATCGGGTTCTCCGTCCGGCTCAGTCGGTGAGCACCGGCGCGGGCCGGCGTTCGGCGGCGGCCTGCTCGATGCGCTCGCGGATCAGAGACATCTGGACCTTGGAGTTCCGGTTGATGTTGTCCGTCATCCAGTCGTCGTCGACCGGCGCCTCCGGCTTCATGGCGAAGTCCTGCGTCCACACCATCCGGGTGCCCTGGGGCACCTCCTCGTACTGCCATCGGATGTTCATGTGGGCGAAGGGACCGGTCTCGACGCGGCGCGCGGTGACGCTCAGCCGGTCCCGGTCGGTCTCGCGCTCGGACACCCAGCTCCACACGGTCCCGTTCTCGTCCGGGTGCATGGTCAGCCGGAAGGTCGTCTTGTTCCCCTCGACGGAGAGGATGTCGGCGGACGCGTACTCGCTGAACAACTGCGGCCAGTTCGCCACGTCGTTGGTCATGTCCCAGACCAGGTCGACCGGCGCGCCGATGGTGATCTCGTTCTGCGTGTGGCCCGCCACGTCACGCTCCTGCCACGAGGCTGCTGTTGACCAGGTCGAGGAACTGGCGCGGGGTCTTGCAGCGTTCCGCGTCGGTGGGCATCGACGTACCGTGCCGGTTCTCCAGTTCGCCGACGATGCCGAGCAGCCCGAGCGAGTCGAGGCCGAAAGTGTCGAAACCGGAGTCGCTGCGCTGTTCCAGCTCGGCGGGGTCGACGGTGACCCCGGCGGCCTTCTTCATGAGTTCGGCCAGTTCTTCCACGGTGATGCGGTCACTCATGGCATTCCTCTCCTTGTGTTCCGGGGTGCCCCGCTACGGGGCACCCGTGGCGCCGCGCCGGAGCACGAGCGCCGAGTTCGACCCCATGAGTCCCCGGCTCAGGACCAGCGCGGTGCGCAGCTCGACGGCGCGGGCGCGGGTGGTCACGAGGTCGAGGTCATGGCAGATGTCGAACACGTTGGGGGTGGGTGGGATGACGCCGTACTCCATGGCCAGCACCGCTGCGGCGGCGTCCAGTACGGGCGCGGCGCAGTAGCCGCGGCCGATGCCGGTCTTGGGGGCGGTGACGGGCACGCGCTTGGCGTGCCCGCCGAGGGCGTCGGCGATGGCCAGCGCCTCGGCGCGGTCGGCCTCGGGTACGCCGAGGGCGTCGGCGAAGACCACGTCGACCTCCTCGGGGGCGCAGCCGGCCTCGGCCAGGGCCCCCTCGATGGCTCGCGCGAGTCCTTCGCGGGACTCCTCCCAGCAGGAGGCGCCGGTGAACGTCGCTGAGTGTCCCGCGATGACGGCGCGCACCGTGGCGCCCCGCTCCCGCGCGGCGTCCTCCTCCTCCACCACGAGCATCCCGCCGCCCTCGGCGGGTACGAACCCGCAGGCCGCGGAGGTAAAGGGGCGGTAGGCCCGGTCGGGGTCCGCTTCGGTGCTCAGCTCCGGGTAGCCGAGCTGGCACACCATCGAATACGGGGCCAGGGGTGCCTCGGTCGAGCCGGCCACGATCACGTCGGTGCCGCGCCGCACGGCCCGCGCGGCGTGCGCGAGGGCGTCCAGGCCGCCGGCCTCGTCGGCCGCCACGACCGAGCACGGCCCCTTGAAGCCGTGGCGGATGGAGATCTGGCCGGTACTTGCCGCGTAGAACCAGGCGATGGACTGGTAGGGGCCTACGAACCGGCTGCCCTTGCCCCACAGCTGTTGCAGCTCGCGCTGGCCGAACTCGCCGCCGCCGGAGCCGGCGGCGGTGACCACGCCCACGGAGAAGGGCGCCTCGCCGGTGGCGGTCTGCCCGAGCCGGGCGTCCTCCAGGGCGGAGTCGGCCGCCGCCATGGCGAAGTGCGTGAACCGGTCGGTCTGGACGAGGAAGCGCTCCTCGACGGCCGTGGCCGGTTCGAAGGCGCGCACCTCGCCGGCCACCCGCAGCGGGAGGTGGTCACACCCCTCGCGGGTGATGCGGCCGAGGACGCTGATGCCTTCCCGGGTGGCCTTCCAGAAGGCGTCCGTACTCAGTCCATTCGGCGCGATCACGCCGATTCCGGTGACGGCGGCACGCCGTGGGTGCGGTTGGCTCATCGTGTCCTCTACCCCTTCCGGTTCAGGACCACCGCGGACTGGAAGCCGCCGAATCCGCTGCCCACGGACAGCACGCCGCCCAGCTTCCGTTCGCGGGCGACACGGGGGACGTAGTCCAGGTCGCACTCGGGGTCCGGCGTCTCGTAGTTCGCGGTCGGCGGGACGACTTGGTGGCGCATGGCCAGGACGCAGGCCACCAGCTCGATCGCCCCGATCGCGCCGAGGGAGTGCCCGACCATGGACTTGATGGAGCTCATGGGCGTGGCGTAGGCGTGGTGGCCCAAGGCCCGTTTGACCGCCGCGGTCTCGTGACGGTCGTTCTGCCGGGTGCCCGAGCCGTGGGCGTTGACGTAGTCGATCGCCGAACGGTCCACGCGCGCGTGGTCGAGGGCGCTCTCGATGGCCCGGGCCATCTCCAGACCCTCACCGGTCAGCCCGGTCATGTGGTAGGCGTTGCCGAAGGTGGCGTATCCGCCGATCTCGCAGTACACCTGCGCGCCGCGGGCGCGGGCGTGTTCCAACTCCTCGAGCACCAGGACCGCCGCGCCCTCGCCCATCACGAACCCGTCGCGGTCGTTGTCGAACGGCCGGGAGGCGTGGGCAGGGTCGTCGTTGTTGGGCGACGTGGCCTTGATGGCGTCGAAGCAGGCCATGGTGATGGGTGAGATCGGGGAATCGGACGCGCCGGCTATACAGACGTCGGCCCGGCCCTCCTCGACCGTGTGGAAGGCGTAGCCGACGGCGTCGAGCCCGGAGGTGCAGCCCGTGGAGACGGTTTGGACCGGGCCGCGGGCCCCGAAGCGTTCGGCGATCGTGGAGGCCAGCGTGCTGGGCGAGAACGCCCGGTGCAAGTGCGGTTTCGCCTCGCGTGGGTCCACGTCCCAGCGCTGTCCGCCGTTGCTGACCAGTACGTAGTCCTTCTCCAGACGGGTGGTGCCGCCGACGGCGGTGCCCAGGGAGACCCCGACCCTCCAGGGGTCCTCCCGGGAGAGGTCCAGGCCGGCGTCGTGGACCGCCTCGTCGCCGGCGGCCAGCGCGAATTGGATGTAGCGGTCGGCGCGGGCTTCCTGTTCCGCGTCCAGCCCGTGGGCCGCCGGGTCGAAGTCGCACTCGGCGGCGATCCGTGAGCGCAGGCCCGTCGGGTCGAAGAAGGTGATGCCCCGGGTCGCGGTTCGCCCGCCGGCGAGCAGGTCCCAGAACGCCGGTGCGCCGATGCCGCCGGGCGCCACCACGCCGAGGCCCGTGACGGCCACCCTCCGAGTCATGAACGGACCTGGGAGAGGTCGGCAGGCGGGGCGCCGTCCGCCACCGCGTCGGTGCCCTCGGTGTCGACGTGGCCGAGCGGTGGGGTCGGCGCCAGCGGTCCCAGATGGAAAACGATACGGGCCTCGGTGTCGCCGACGTTGCGGAAGCGGTGGCGTACGTGGGCGGGGATCAGGAGGCCGTGCTCGGGTCGCAGGGGGTGCGGCTCGCCGTCAAGGTCCACTTCGAGCCGCCCGCAGACGACGTACACGAACTCCTCGGAGTACGGGTGGTAGTGCTCGCCGATGCGGTCTCCGGGCTGCACGATGGCCACGCCCATGAAGCCGCTGGTGGAGCCGACCGTGGCGGGGGTGAGCAGGGCGCGCAGGTCGCCGCCGCGCCGGCGGTTGGACTCGACGTCGTCGAGTCCGACGATTCGGGGCTTGGATGTGATCACGACGTTCCTCCGTTGTGTGCCGCGCCGGGCGTGGTGTGGCCGCGACCCGCGCGTTCCTGTCAGGCGTCCGGCGAGCGGCGGTCGGTGATGAGTTCCATGCGAGCGAGATCCAGCAGCCGTGCGAAGTCGCCGCTCCGCAGAGCGGAGAGGTCGGTCCCGGGCGCGCCGCCCTCGAAGAGGGTGGTCAGTTCGGCCGCCTCGACGGGGTCGGTCAGGCCCAGGCAGAGCGCGGGGTCGGCCGCTTCGAGACCGCCGTGCACGTCGATCAGGCGCACCACGACCTCGTCGCGCTGGAAGATCGTGCTGCGCAGCACCGGGCTGCGCGGGTCGTCGGCCGCCGCCTCGTCGTGCTGGGCGAGCAGCTCGGCCAGCCGCATGCCGCAGTCCGGGCGGGCCTCGTAGTAGAGGGCGTGGCGCTGTGCCTCGGGGTGCTCGTGCCCGGCGGTCACGTGGTGCAGGGCGGGCAGGGCCGCGCGGGTGAAGAAGACACGCGCCGACTCGGGGTCGTTGAGGTCCCGGTCCTGCTCCAGGTAGGGGTTGATGGCCTCCTCGACGGCCCGCACCTCGGGCTGCCGGGCTACGTGGCGCAGCGCCGCGAGCAGGTCGCCCTTGACCTCGACGGCCCGCACCACCCGGTTGCCGTACATGAACAGGGAGGTGCGGCACAGCCGGGTGGTGTCGTCGACCCGCGGCTCGGGCGAGGCGTAGTCCGCGAGGATCTTGGCGACGGTCTCCTCGCTGCCCGGCTTGACGGTGAAGGTGAGGGCGTGGCGGACCACACCGTCGCCGACGCGGGGGGAGGTCTGCAGGCGGCGCCGGTCGGGGGTGGTGTCGGTGGCCGGGCCGCCGGTCTCCCGTACGACGTGGAAGCGCAGCGACCTGGTGTCCCGGACGCAGCCGTGCAGCGGCGACACCATCCGTACGTGCTCTTCGCTGTTCACCCAGGCGAGGAAGGGCGGGGCGCTCTCCCATTCGCTGGTGATGAGCCATTGGGATGGATTTTCGATCGACTGGCACAGCTGGTCACTGACGTGCCCCGGAACCGACGAGACCTGGGTGCAGAGTTGTTCGTACGCCTCCAGGAACTGCTGTTGGGCGCCGTCGTACACATCCACCAACAGGACGACGCGGAGCCTGGAGCCGTCGAACACGGACTGGGAGACACGTTTCGGCATCTGTCGCTTCAGCGGTTCTGAAACACGTGCAGACGTGGTGGTCATCCTGCGTACAACTCCTTCGAGGGCAGAGGTGAACGCCGGTCGCGTGGTCGCGACGTCAGCGTGCCTTGATCCTGTGCCTGTCCCGGGAAGTGCGCGACCCGTATGAACCACGCGGGTGACGGGCCCGCGGATGCGCTGTCACGAGGACGTGGAACATCCCGCGCCCCACCCCGAACGCCTGCCTCTGGAGGCATCGATGCAGCACGAATTCGACCACCGGGTTCCGGTCCTCATCGTCGGCGGCTCCCTGGTGGGCCTGTCCACGTCCCTGTTCCTGGGGCGCCATGGGGTGCGGCACGCCTTGGTCGAGCGGCACGCGGGGACCTCGATCCACCCACGCGGACGCGGCAACAACGTCCGGACGATGGAACTCTTCCGGGTGGCCGGCATCGAGGCGGACGTCAAGAGCGCGGCGTCACTGCTGGCGGACAACCACGGCATCCTCCAAACCCCGTCCCTCGTGGGTGACGCGGGCGAGTGGCTGTTCAAGGACATCGACCCCGGCGGCGGGCTGGCGAAGTTCAGCCCGACCGGCTGGTGTCTGTGCAGCCAGAACGACCTGGAGCCCGTGCTGCTCGACGGCGCCCGCGAGCAGGGCGGGGACCTGCGGTACTCGCACGAACTGATGTCGTTCGAGCAGGACGCCGAGGGCGTCACGGCGGTCGTGCGGGACCGGATCACCGAACAGCGCCACACCGTCCGTGCCGACTACCTCGTCGCCGCGGACGGCCCGCGCAGCCCGGTCCGCGAGCGGCTGGGCATCGGGCAGAGCGGCCCCGGCGACCTGTTCCACAACGTGAGCATCACCTTCCGGTCGCGCCGGCTCGCCGACGTGGTGGGCGACCGGCGGTTCATCGTGTGCTACCTGACCGCCCCGGACGCCGACGGGGCGCTGCTGCCCGTCGACAACAAGGAGAACTGGGTCTTCCACGCGCCCTGGCACCCGGAGGACGGCGAGGCCCTGGAGGAGTTCACCAACGAGCGGTGTCAGGAGCACATCCGACGCGCCGTCGGTGTCACCGACCTCGACGTGGAGGTGACCGGCAAGGCGTCGTGGCACGCGGCGGAGCGCGTCGCCGACCGGTACGGCGCCGGGCGGGTGTTCCTCGTCGGCGACTCCGCGCACGAGATGTCCCCGACGGGGGCGTTCGGTTCGAACACCGGGATCCAGGACGCCCACAACCTGGCCTGGAAGCTGGCCGCGGTGGTGGAGGGCTGGGCCGGCCCCGGACTGCTGGAGACGTACGAGGCGGAGCGCCGGCCGGTGGCGCTGGCGACCAGCGCCCGCGCCTCGGCGCGCTCCGTGGAACACAGCCACCCCGGTTTCGCCCCGCCGCCGGGGGTGGGCGGCGGCCGGCAGGGCGGCATCCTGAACGTCGTACTGGCCTACCGCTACCCGCAGGGCGCCGTCGTCGGCGCCGACCCGGAGCAGGAGGTGGTGCCCGAGGGAATGCGGCTGACGGGGCAGCCGGGCAGCCGGGCCCCGCACGTGTGGCTGCGGCACGGCGAGCGGCGCCTTTCCACGCTCGACCTCTACGAGCGTTCGATGGTGCTGCTCAGCGGCGCGGGTGACCCCGGTGGCTGGCACGCGGCCGCGCGCCGTATCGCGGACGCCGGCGGGGTGCGGCTGGACGCCTACCGGATCGGTGCGGGCCCCGACGCCGACCTGGTGTACGACGGGCAGGGTGCGCCGGGCGGGGACGGCGCCCCCGACTGGGCGCAGGTCCACGGCACCACGGCCGGGGGCGCGGTCATGGTGCGCCCCGACGGGTTCGTCGCCTGGCGGGCCGAGGGCGCGGCGGCCGACCCGGAGGCGGCGCTGCGCGAAGCCCTGGCAGCGGTCCTGCGCACGGGCTGAGCTTCGCGCAAGCAGGGGTCTCCCCGGGGCGGTCGGTCATACCGGCCGGCCCGGGGACCGGTCGTGGTGGCCGACCGTTCGGCGGCGAACACGGGGAATCGGCGCACCCTGCCGAACGACGACCTCACCGTCTCCCTTCGGCAGACCGGGCGGTGCGCTGGTCTACCGCCGGGTCCGCAAGGCGGGCCGTACGGTGCCGACCGGGCAGCATGCATGCGCCGTGCGGGTACAACCCCGCGGGCGGACCGGGACGGCCGTCGATCATCGGAGGTGAGCAGGTCCCCTGCTGCATCACGGCGACCGCCCCGGCTGCCCCCCGGATACCCCTGGTACCCGATTTCACCCGGTTCCTTCGATGCTTGTGTGTGTCCCTCCCGCCGCGACCGGGCAGGAAAGGCGCTCAGCGCCCCAGTGCGTTGCGGATCGTCAGTCCGTGGTGACGGCGGAGTCGGCGCAATTCCCACCAGGACAGCGCCGTGACCGTGAGGGGGGCGCCCAGGATGAAGACCGCCCGGGCAGCCGCCGGAACCTGGGGGTAGGCCCCCGTGATCAGGTCCAGCAGTGCCATCTCCCAGACGAGCACACCGGCGAGGACCGGTGGCACCACCTCGTGGATGTCGGCGGTACGGAAGACGTGCACGAGGGACAGGCCGATGCCGTACAGGGCGAACCCGATCGCCCACAGGCACAGCACCCAGATGGCGATCTTTCCCGGCAGACCGACGGCGTCCCGCAGCCCCGCCGACTCCGGGGCCATCGCGAGCGCCGAGGTCCCCATGGACGCCATGATGGCCACCACCGCGCCGAAGGAGCGCAGCGCCCGACGCAGGTAGACGCGCCGCAAGCCGGCCCGTGCGGCCGCCGTGAAAGCACCGACGACCACGGGGAAGGTGCAGACCAGCACCAGGACACTGGACCAGCTCTGGTCGAGGCGGTCGTTCGCCATCGCCTTGACGTCATCGGCGCTGACGACGGCCTTGTAGGCGACCATCAGGCCCACCCAGGCGGCGATCCCCAAGACGGTCCGCCACAGTTGGAGCCTACGGACGTCGGGATCTTCCACGATTCCGGGTCGCGAAGGACGGAACGCCCGCTGGGCGGCGTAGAACGGGTTGAAGACGCCCCGCAGGATCTTTCGACCGCGCGACGGCTCGACGGGTGGCGGCATCGGCGGCGGTGGAACGGACGGGTAGGACAGGGCGTACGGGTACCCCTGCGGCGGGATCGGCGACGGATATGCGTATCCGGGCTGCGGGTACGCATATCCGGGCGGCGGCAGCGGGGAACCGGGCGGCAGCGGGGGCCGGGAGCCGTGGCCGGCCCACCCCGCCGGCGGCCCGCTGCCCGCGCCCTCCACCGGACCTCCGTACGCGCCCCCGCCGTGACCGCTCACGCCACCCATCCCCCGTAGTCCCGCACTGTCGAAACCCCTCGCATCGTATCGGCCGGGGGCCGCCGGGAACCCCCGGAAACCGGGCCGGCGACGGCGTCGGTGCCGTTTCAGGCGGCGGTCGTCGGGGTGCCCGTTGTGGCGGCGGCGCGGCGGTATTCGGCGTTGATGCGTTGGGCTTCTTCGAGTTGGTCTTCGAGGATGACGATGCGGCAGGCGGCCTCGATGGGGGTGCCGTGGTCGACGAGTTCCCGCGCGCGGGCCGCGATGCGCAGCTGGTAGCGGGAGTAGCGGCGGTGTCCGCCCGGGGAGCGGAGCGGGGTGATGAGGCGGGCTTCGCCGATGGCGCGGAGGAAGCCCTGGGTGGTGCCGAGGAGTTCGGCGGCCCGGCCCATGGTGTAGGCGGGGTAGTCGTCGTCTTCGAGACGGTCGAACGAGGCGTCTGCTGTCACTTTCACCTTCTGCGTGAATGCCTTGGGAAAACGCGTGGAGGGGCCCTGGTGCCGTACGGCACCAGGGCCCCGAAGGAACTGCTACACCATCTGATCGCGGTTGCTTGACCGGAGACCACCTCACTATCGATGTCCTGCGGTACCCGGGTCTCACGCTCACGCCCGGGCGATCCTGATGGCGCTCGTCCCTCCGCTCTTCCCTCTTGATCAACTACTTACCTGCGGGAACTGCGTACTGCTCTATTGCGGGTACTGCTCACGGCGGCCCCTGATCACTGCGGGTCACCCGGTCCGGTCGCCGGTCCCGTCGCCGTCCTGCACCAATCCTGGCTTCGAAACCCCGCCACCGCACCGTCCTGCTGTACTGCACTCGCGGGTACCATCGCCCGGCAGTTCATCTCTGCCGGGCCCTTCGACCTTGCTGGTTACGAGAGAAACCATAACCACGCCGAGACGCAATGTCTACTCCGACCACCATAGATTTTTGCGTGTTCGACAGGGAGGTAATCGGACTCGAACAGCGGCGTGCGGTTTCGGGGCTGCCGTCAGGTGGCGTCGGTGCCGTTGCCGTTGCCGTTGCCGTTGCCGTTGCCGAGCACGTTGTCGAGGTAGGCCGCGAGGGAGGCGCGCAGGCTTTCCGGCGTTTTTTTCCGATCGTCCAGCAGGTAGCCGACGAGATCGGCGCGGATGGCCGCCAGCAGGGCATGGGCGGTGTAGTCCGGGTCGTGGGCGCCGGGCACTTGAGCCAATGCGGTGCGGAGGTTTTCGTGCCACCAACCGTAGTGCTCGGCCCGGTAGGGGCTGCTGCTGAGCCCGGCGTCTTCCGCCGCGGACATCAGGTTACGGTTCTCGATCTTGAAGCGGAGCGAGATGTCGAGGAGGTGCAGCACCCGCTGTCGCGGTGACGCACCGGCCTCGTCCCACACTTCCCGCACGGCGTGCCGCAGGGGTTCCAGACGGGAGGCGATCACTGCGCCGATCAGGCCCGCCCGGTCGCCGAAGCGACGGAAGAGCGTGCCTTTGCCTACGCCCGCGGCCGCGGCGATGTCGTCCATCGACACGGTGTGGGGGCTGCCGCTGGCGGCGAAGAGGGCGTCCGCGGCCGCCAGGACGGCCTCTCGGTTGCGCAGGGCGTCCGCTCGCTCCGGGCGCTGGGTCACGGGTCCTCCTCCTTGGTCCACCCGGCGGGCTCGCACGGCCGGCGGCTCGCGCCCGGCCGCGCCGCCCCGGCGGGGCCACTGCGGCGAGACGGTCCGGGTCGGGTACGGCCGGGTCGGGTACGGCCGGGTCGCGGTGGTGTCGTCGAGCCAGTCGAAGATACGCGTCGTCGTGGGCCGGGTCGCGCCGGGGTGGAGCGATCACACCATGGATACGGGCCGGCCGGCCCTCGTAGGAGGGGAGCACGGCCGCGTCATACCACCTCCCTTTCCACGAACGCGCGGAAGCCGCCCGCTCGGCGGCCGGTGAAGCGCTCGACCGTGTCCGAGACCCGGTCCTCGGCGCCGGCGGCGATGCGGCGGTCCATGTCGGCAAGCATGGTGGCGAACTCCAGCGGTATCTCGGCGGCCCAACGGTCACGCAGCTGCTCGAACGTCAGGTGACGGTGCACGACGGGCCGGCCGGTGACGTCGGTGATGGTCGCGGCGACCTCGGCGTAGCTCAGCGTTTGCGGCCCGGTCAGGATGAGGTCACGGTTGGGAGCCTGCCCGTCGGTCAGGACGCGTACCGCGACGGCGGCGATATCCTGCGCGTCGACGAACCCGACGCGCCCCTCCCCCGAGGCCGACCAGATGGCGCCGTGGGCGCGGATGCTGCGGGCGTGCGGGGTGTGACCGACGAAGTTCTGCATGAACCAGGACGGCCGCAGGACCGCCCACTCCTCGAACAGGCCGGGCAGCGCCTGGTGGACCTGGCCCACGGCCGGGCCTCCGGAGGGTATCGCCGAGGAGCCGAGGAGCACCGCGCGGCGCACACCCGCCTCGCGGGCCCGGCGAAGGAAGGGCAGCATGGCCGCGGCCGGGTCGGTGGAGCCGATGGGCGGGACGAGGTAGACGTGGCCGGCGCCGGCCACCGCCTCGTCCCAGGTCTCGGGCTCGTGCCAGTCGAAGCGGACCGGCTGCGCCCCTTCGACGGGGCCGGCGGTTCGACTGGCGGCTTTGACGCGGCCGCCTTCGGCGACGAGACCGGCGGTCACCCGGCTGCCGGTGGTGCCGGTGGCCCCGATGACCAAGGTGGTGTTCAGGTCGGTCATCGGTTCGTTCCCGTGAAGTCGGCGCCGGTCTCTGACGCGGCGAGGGGGTTCCAATAGTCGCGGTAGGCGGTGATGAGCCCGTTCTCGACGGTCACCACGGCGATGTAGGTCATGTCGAAAGGGCTGTCGGTCGCCACCAGCCGGCCGATGCCGCGCATCTCCACCACGATCGTCTCGACCGCGGTCGTCTGGTGGATCGTCACGTCGGGGAAGTCGTGGAGGTCGACGTGGTCGGGGTAGTGGCGCATGTACTCGCCGACCGCGGCCTTGCCTTCGAGCCGCGCGGGCCAGCCCGGCGGTGCGAAGGGGAACTCCATGATCCCGCCCTCGTGCCACAGGTCCACCCACCCCGGGATGTCCTTGTCCAGCAGGAGTCGCAGACCGTGGCGGTACAGCTCCTCGGCCGTCATCGACACTCTCATGATCAGACTTCCGTTCTGCCCGAAACGCCGTATCCGGTTGGTCGGTTACGGACCTTCGACCCTTGAGCGGGTGCGTCCCGGAAGTATGCGGACTGGCAGTCCGTTTTGCAAGCGTACGAGGTGGGGCCCGGCGGTTGGCGGTACGGTCCTGCCATGTCCCGATCAGCCGAGAACGGCCTCCCGACGTCCGTCACCCCGGACGATCTCGACTTCGCCGTACAGCTCGCCGTGGCGGTCCTGCGCGAGGCGCCCCCGTCGGCGTGGGACGCGAAGGCGGGTTCGCTGGAGTGGGACTGCTGGGAGACCGTCGAGCACCTCAGCGACGACCTCTTCGCCTACGCCGCCCAACTGGGCCCCAGAACGCCACCCTTGGACGGCGAGGTGCCCTTCGTGTGGGTGGCTCGGCGCCCCGGCGGCCCGGCGAACGTCATCCACGCGGACCGTACGGCGGGGCCCGGCGGCCTGCTGCGGGTACTGGAGGCCAGTGGCGCGCTGCTGGTCGCCATGGCACGTACGACGCCCCCGCAGGTCCGGGCCCACCACGTCTTCGGCGTCTCCGATGCCGAGGGCTTCGCCGCGATGGGGATCGTGGAGACCCTGGTGCACACGCACGACCTGGCCCAAGGCCTCGGCCTCGGCTGGAGCCCGCCCGCCGATCTGTGCTCACGGGTGCTCGGCCGACTGTTTCCGAACGCCCCGGCGACCACGAATCCTTGGCTCACCCTGCTGTGGGCGACCGGACGCGCCGAACTGGACGGACACCCTCGTCTGACCACCTGGCGCTGGGACGGCACGCCCCGTACGTAGCGGGACGGGCGCCTGCGGCGAAGTGCCGGACGGTGGCCGCGGAGGGCGGTGGCGGCAGCGGCGGCAGGTGGACCATGCCGGCAGGCGCCTGGCGCGTTCATGCCGGCCGGAGGGTGGGTTCGGCTCGTGGGGGTGCCGCTGGGGTGAGGGTCGTGGGTGCCGGGGTCGGGCCGTCGTATGCGAGCAGACCGTGGCGGTGGGCCAGGTAACCGAGTTGGAAGCGGCTCGTCGCGCCGAGCTGACGCATGAGGGCGGAGACGTGGCGCTGGCAGGTGCGTACGGAGATGCCCAGGGCGCGGGCCGTGGCCCGGTCGTCATCGCCCTGGACCAGGTGCTGCAAGATGGAACGTTTCGCCTGGTCGGCGACGTCCTGGATGAACGCCTTTTCGCGCGGCTTGCTGAGGTGCTCGCCCGTGGCCCACAGCAGTTCGATCATCTCGGCCACGAACGCGACCAGGTCCGGGCTGCGTACGAGCAGCGCTCCACCCGTCGCGTCCTGGAGGGGGAGGACGAGCAGGGTCCGATCGAAGACGAGGCAGCGGAGCAGGCCTCCGGAGACCGTTCTGGCCTCGGCTCCGAGATCGGCCATCTCCGCTTCGTACCGCACGGTCGCCGGGTCGAAGCGGGCCGAGTGCTGGTAGAGGGTGCGGACACGGACGCCGCGGGTCAGCAGGTTCCGGTTCTGTTCGCGCGCACGGCGCAGGGAGGCGGTCGACTGGGGGCCGCCGGGTTGGGCGCCGAGCACCTCCTGGGCGCATTCGGCGGCCTGTTGGTCGAGTATGCGTTGCAGTTCGGCGGGAGACTCGATCCGTTCCAACGGCGGCCCTTGGAGGGTGCGTTGGCGGGCGGCGTGGACGATGGCGAGTTCTGCCAATTGGCCCCGCATGCGGAGCAGGTCGAGTTGGGCCCCCTGGACCCGCTCCTCCCAGCGTTTCAGTAACTCCTCGGACACGTCCGTAGGGTTGGCTGCTGCGAAGCAGTCGGGGCCGATCTGCTGGACCAGCCCCGCGGCGAGGAGCGCCTCAAGGGTCCGGGGGTAGCTGTCGGGAGCGTCGCGGGTTAATAACTGGCTCGTTCGGAGGGGGCCTTGTTCAGCGAACTCACGGTAGAGGTTCATCTCCTCGGCGGTCAGTTCTCTGGGCCGGTCGCGGTCCTGCGGGCGCTGCAGTGCGGCTGTTTCCATGTCGCTGCTCTCTCGTTCGCATCCGTCGCGACCGCGATGCTAGAAGACTGCCGGCCATCACGCCCGGCCCGGGAACGTGTATCGGACATGCTTCCCCGGTGCGGGCGGCGACCCCGCGACGGACCCGTATCGGCTCCCGCCGGGGATTTTGCGGCGGTCTGCGCCGCGGATCACCGGACGCCACACCTCCGCAGGGTTGGCCGGGAAGGCACGGAAATGCGGCTGAAAATTTCTGCAAGTCTTTTCCGTCGTCTTTCCGACAGTCCACAACACGACGGTCGGACACCGTTGGCGACGGGCGGTCGCTGCTGAATGCTGAGGGCGGCGCACCGATCCCGGATGTGCGCCGCGCACGAAGGGCATACCGACGTGAACCCCAGACGTCCGGCCGGACCCGTTCCGGCGCCACCGCTCAGTCGTTCCCCGGATGGACCACCTCGACCCCCTGATCCCGCAACACCTCGACGGCGGGAGAGTCGGCGGGGGCGTCCGTGACGACGAGGGCGATCTCCTCCATCGAGCAGATCCGCCCCAACGCGCTACGGCCGATCTTGTCGGCGGTGGCCACGAGGATCACCCGCTGCGCCGCGGCCACCGCGGCCCGCTTCACCTGGACGTCGTCGAGGTTGTAGGCCGTGGCGCCGTGGACCGGGTCGACGCCGCAGCAACCCAGGATGAACGTGTCGAAGCACAGGTCCTTGAAGGTCTGCACCGGGGCGTGGCCGTAGAACGAGAGTTCCTCGGGCCGCACCTGCCCCCCGGGCATCACCAGCTGGATGCCGGACTGCCCCGAGAGGGCGAACGCGGCGTGCAGGGAGAGGGGGGCGACCGTGAACTGACGGCCGGCCATGGCCTTGGCCACGGCCACGGCGGTGGTACCGGTGTCCAGGGCCACGGTCTCGCCGTCGGTGAGGAGGGCGACCACGGCGCGGGCCAACCGCTCCTTGGCCTGCGCCCCGGACATGGCCCGGATCGCATAGGGCGGCTCGACGCCACCGGGCAGGCTGCTCACGGCGCCGCCGCGCACCCGGCGCAGCGCCCCTCGGGACTCCAGGACCTCCAGGTCGCGCCGGATGGTCATCTCGGACGCCCCGGTGGCCTGGGCCAGCTCGGCGACGGTCGCACGGTTCTGCTTCATGAGCAGTCCCACCACGAACTTGTGCCTCTCCATCACGTTCATGTGTCTGCTTTTAGCACAGACGGAGCACCGAAGGTGCTTCGGATGTGCGTTACGGACAGGAGATCTGTTGAAACGAACATGCTGCCTGCGTATGGTGAGCGAAGAAGTGTGAACTTTACGCAGCTATGAACGTGGATCATGTTCATTCGACACTGAACGATGAGGAGAGCGATGTCCGCCACCACTGAGGCCGACCCGCCCGAAACGGGAAAGCCTCTCCTCACCAGCCTCGCGATCGTCGCCTCGTGCGTGGCGTTCGTGGTCATCGGCGCCCTACAAGCGCTGTACGGACCCGCGATCCCGGCCCTGCGCGAGGAGTTCGGCATCAGCCCCGCCGTGGCCGGGCTCAGTCTGAGCGCCCACTTCATCGGCGCACTGGCGGGTGTGCTGATCTACCACCTCCTGCGGGGCCGGCTGAACAACCGGGTGCTGCTCGGCGGCTCCTACGTACTCATGGCCGCCGGTGCGGCGGCCTTCGCGTTTTCGCCGAACTGGTTCCTGGCCCTGGTCGGCACGTTCGTGATCGGTCTCGGCTTCGGCGGCATCGACTACGGCCTCAATCAGCTCTTCGCCGTCGGTTTCGGCCGCCGCAGCACCGCCATGCTCAACCTGCTCAACGGCCACTTCGGCATCGGCGCCATCGCCGGACCGGCCCTGATCGGCTGGCTCGGGGCGGACAAGTACCCGCAGATCTTCCTGGGCATCGGCGTGGTCAGTCTGCTGATCATGGTCACCCTGGGCGGGGTGGCCGCCCGGGAGCCGCAGGCCGCCCCGGCGGCGGGCACCACGACCACCGGACCCCGGGTGCTCCCGATCATCGCGGTGTTCATCGGCATCTACGTCCTGCACGTCGCCATCGAGACCGGCGTCGGCGGCTGGGAGCCCACCCATCTCGAAGCCGTCGGATACGGCGCCGCCACCGCCGCCACCGCCACGTCCGCCTACTGGGCGGCCATGACCATCGGGCGCTTCGTCGTCGCCCCCCTCAGCCTCCGCTGGTCCGCGCCCTCGATCCTGATCGTCTGCTGTGCGGGCATGGCCGGCTTCCTCCTCCTGGCGACGATTCCCGCCGTCGCCCCCTACGCGTACTTCGGCGTCGGCCTGATGATCGCGCCGATCTTCCCGACCTGTCTGCCCTGGCTCAACCGCGCCGTCCCCAGCGTCGCCGCGGCCGGCGCCTATGTGATCGCCGCCTCGATGATCGGCGGCGTGGCCTTCCCGCCGCTGCTGGGAGGCGTCATCGACACGATGGACGTGAAGACCGTGCCGCTGGTCCTGTTCGTCCTCGCCCTGCTCTGCGGCGTCCTGAGCCTGTGGCTGCGGCGCAACGCCCCCGATCCCGGCGGGGTGGAAGCACCCCGCGAGACGGGTCACGCCGACGCCGTCGCCACCCCCCGAACCTGACGCAGACGAGGAACACGATGAAGTTGAGGAACGTGAGGAAGCCCAGCTCATGAAAGCCGTTCTCTTCGACCTGTTCGGAGTCATAGCCCGCGTCCAGTCCGCCGAGTCGCAAGCCGTGCTGGAACGCACCGCCGGCGCCGACCCCGAGCGTTTCTGGGAGGCGTACTGGTCGCAGCGCGCCCCCTACGACCGTGGCGAGGTGACGGGGCCCGGCTACTGGCAAAAGGTATCCGCCCAGCTCGGAATCCCACTCGACGCCCGCTTGACCGCGGACCTGATCTCCGCCGACCTCGACAGTTGGAGCGAGATCGACCCGCACGCCGTGGAGCTGCTGGATCTCCTCGCCGACCGGGGGCTCGTCCTGGGGCTCCTCTCCAACATCCCCGAGGAACTCGCCGCCCGGTACGAGGCCACCCAGCCCTGGTTGGAGCGGTTCGCCGTCCGCGGCCTCTCCTGCCGCATCGGCAGCGCCAAACCCGAGCCGGCCGCCTACCAGTGGTGCGTCCGCGCCCTCGACCTCGCCCCCGAGGACATCCTGTTCGTCGACGACCGGGCCGACAACGTCCGGGCGGCGCGCGAACTGGGCCTCCAGGGGCACCTCTTCACCTCCCCAGAGGAACTGCGCGCCGCGCTGGAGGCGGCGTCGCCGTGACAGCGACACCCCGGCTGTACACCCTCTGTGCCGCCGCCGTGGACGGACACTTCCCACCGGCGCGCCGGGAGATCGAGGCCGGCCGGGGGCTCGTCGGCGCCCTGCTGGTGCAGGGCGCACTGGCGGGTCGACTGGAACTGCGCCCGGACCGCGTCCGATTGCTCGGTCGCGGCGGATCGGGCGATCCGGCACTGGACGCGTTCCTGGACCGTCTCCGCTCTTCCTCCCCCGGCTGCCGGACACCGGCCGACTGGGCGCGCGCGCTGGGCCTTTGGGCGCTCGCCGCGCTGCTCCCCGGGTCGCGTCCCCCGGGCCGTCCGGTGCCCCACGGCCACCTGCGCATGCGACCCGGGGAGGCGCTGCGCACGGTGCGTACGGCCGTCGAGGAGCCGGACCCCGACGTCCTGACCGCCGTGGCCGCGGGCGCCCTGCTCACCGCCACCGGCCTGCACGGGCCGGCCTGGCCGGACCTCCCCCGAGCCGAGGCGGCGCGCCGCTCCCTCCGGTCCGCGGCCGCTCTCGGGCCCGCCGGAGTGCCCGTCACCCTGGCCGCGACCGCGGTCTCGGACTCGCTCAGATCCTCCGCCACCGCCTTGGCCTTTCCCGGTTAGGGCGTTTCCCCGTCAGTCCTTTGGCTGCGGCATGCCCCGGTGGGGGCACCTCCCGAGCGCGAAGTGAGGGACATCCCCAAAAGGCCACTTGTCAGGGGCCGTTGGAATGTGATCGTATGAATCCGAAGGCGCTGCCGCGAGATCCCTGTCTGCAACGGGTGAAGTATTCCGGGCCGCCCCCACCGGCATCGAGCCGATCCCCATCCCCGACCTGTCGGACGTGAGTTGTCTTTCACCGTCCACCCCGTGATGTTTTTCAGTGACCCGCGTGAGAGGGACCGATGGAAACCAAGGATGTTACCGAGCACATCTATTACCCCGTCAGTGACTACAAAATGGCGCGGGGTGAGGGTGTCTACCTCTACGACGAGGACGGAAAGAGTTACCTCGACTGCGCTTCGGCGACGTTCAATCTGAGCCTGGGCTATTCCCACCCGGCCGTTGTCGCCGCGATGAAGGACCAGCTCGACAAGGTGATCCACATCACCTCCTCGTACCAGAGCGACCCGGTGAACGGGCTCGTCCAGCGGCTGGTGGAGGTCTCCCCCGCCAACCTCACCAAGGTGCACCCGAAGGTCTCCGGCGGCTCCGTCGCCAACGAGGGCGCCATCAAGATGGCACAGCTCGCCACCGGGAAGTCCGAGGTCATCACCCTGTTCCGCAGCCACGTGGGCCAGACGATGATGATGACATCGATGTCGGGCAACTCGTTCCGCCGCGAGCCGTTCCCGACCCTCTTCCCCGGCAGCCTCCAAGTGCCCGACCCGTACTGCTTCCGCTGCTTCTACGGGCAGAAGAAGGAGACCTGCGGGATGATGTGCGTGGATCGCCTTGAGGACTTCGTCGATTACGCGAGTTCCGGCCGCGTCGCCGCCGTCCTCATCGAGCCGATTTCCGGTAACGGCGGCAACATCGTGCCGCCGGACGGCTACATGCAGAAGTTACGCGCCTTCTGCGACGAGCAGGACATCGCCCTCATATTCGACGAGATCCAGACGGGTATCGGCCGGACCGGCCACATGTTCGCGGCCCAGTATTTCGGTGTCGAGCCCGATGCCATCACCACGGCCAAGGGGCTCGGCGGGTCGGGTGCCCAGGTGGCGGCGATCCTCACCAATGAGCGGCTCGCCGGTCTTCCCGCGAGCCACCATTCCTTCACTTACGGCGCCAATCTGCTGGCCGCCGCGGCGGCGAACGTCACTCTCGACATCGTTCGGCAGCCGGAATTCCTGGCGAACGTCACGCGGACCGGCGATTACATCATGGAACGCCTCGCGGACATGAAGCGCCGTTATCCGGCCATCGTCGACGTCCGCGGCGTCGGCCTCATGATCGGTTTCGAGATCGCCGAAGCGGACGGCAAGCCGGCCGTGAAGCTCACCAACCACCTGGCCGCGAAGGCCATGGACCACGGCCTGATCCTGCGCACCTCGCGCTACGGCTACGGCAACGTCCTCAAGATCCGCCCGCCGCTGATCCTCACCATGGACCAGGCCGAGGAGATCTGCGACAAGCTGGAGAACCTCTTCCTCGCGGAGCTGGCCCGATGACCGCCGCCAACCCGATGAAGCAGCTCCTCACGTCCCTCGGCCAGTACGTCCGCTCCGAGCTGCTGGCCTACGAGGCCGGTGGCAGCGAACGCCAGGTCCACGGCGACTCCCCGGGCGGCGACGCCCAGTTCGACGTCGACGAGGTGGCCGAGAAGGCCGTACTGGACTACCTCCGCGCCCACGCCGACGTACCGACGGCGCTGTACACCGAGGACGGCTCCTACGTCGAGCTCGCGCCCGATCCGCAGATCCTCCTCGTCGTCGACCCGATCGACGGCACCCGCCCCACCTCGGCCGGGTTGGAGATGGGCATGGTGTCCATCGCGGCCGCCCCCTACGGCGACGGGGCGCCCACCCTCGCCGATGTCGACGCCGCATGCCTGGTGGAGATCAAGAGTGGTGCGTGGCTCTACGGGGACGACACCGGGGGGCTCGACAGCGGGGGGTTCGCCGCCCCGGTGCCGCGACTGAGCCGCAACACCGACCTGACCCGGATGTTCTGGTCGATCGAGTTCAACGGCCACCCCATGGACCTGATGACCGAGGCGTACGGTCACCTCGTCGACCGGTCGGCGAACACCGGCGGCATCTTCGTCTTCAACAGCAGCACCTTCTCCATCTCCCGGATCATCACGGGCCAGCTCGACGCGTACGCCGACATCGGCAACCGGGTCCTGCGCGACCACCCGGACACGGAGGAGGCGTTCCTCCGGGTGGGCCGCGGCTCGATCCTGCACCTGTTCCCCTACGACATCGCCGCCGTCGTCTACCTCGCCCGGCTGGCCGGTGTCGTCATCACCGACGCCTACGGTGACGACCTCGGCAGCACCTCCCTGGTGGACCTCGGCCCGATGAACCAGAAGTCCTGCATCGCGGCGGCCACCCCCGAACTCCACAAGCAGTTGCTCGAATCCATCCGCTGGGACCTCGGCCGCGGAACCGACGCGTCCGCGAGGGAGGAATCATGAAGGCCCTGACGCTCACCGCCGACCGCACGCTCGCCCTGGTCGACCACCCCAAGCCCGAACCCCTGGCCGCCGACGACGTCATCATCCGCGTCACCCAGAGCGGCATCTGCGGCACCGACCGCAGCGTGCTCGTGGGCAAGTTCCCCGCCGAGACCGGCGTGGTGATGGGCCACGAGGCCGTCGGCGTCGTGGACGCCACCGGCCCGGGCGTCACCCGCTTCGCCGTCGGCGACCGGGTCATCGTCAACCCGACCCTGTACTGCGGCAGCTGCCCCAGTTGCCTGGAGGGCCACTGGAACTTCTGCGCCCGCAAGGCGGGCACCGAGGTCGGACTGGACTACGACGGCTCCTTCGCCGAGTACATACGCCTCCCCGAGCTCTTCTGCCACGCCATACCCGAGGGCATGAGCTTCGACCGCGCCGTCGTCGTCGAGCCGCTCGCCTGCGCCCTCAACAACATCGAGGCCGGTCGCCTCGTGGCGGGCGAGACCGCCGTCGTCGTCGGTGGCGGCCCGATGGGCGTGGTCACCGCCATGGCCGCCCAGCTCCACGGGGCCACGGTCCTCCTCGTCGAGCCCGACCCGGTCCGACGCAAGCTCGCAGAAGAGGTGTTCGACGCGCCCGACTTCGGGGACCGGGTCACCGTCCACACCCCCGACGACCCGGCGCTCGTCGAACGCGGCGACCTGGTCGTCGACTCCGTCGGCAACCTCCTGGAGCAGAGCATCGGCTACGCGGCCGTGCGCGGCCGGGTCGTCATCATGGGCTTCAACAGCAACGCGTCCGCCACGGTCCGTCCGCTGGCCCTGCTGCAACGCGGGCTGCAGATCATCGGCGCCGGCGACTACAACAGCATGATCTTCCCCAAGGCCGTCGAGCTGGCCCGCAGGTTGCCGCTGGAGCGCGTGGTGACCCACCGCTTCGCCCTCGCTGACCACGAGGAGGCCTTCAAGGCACTGGCGGCCGTTCCCGGCGCCGAGTACGCGGCGCTGAAGGTCGTCCTCGTACCGCCGTACGCGGGGGAGGACGCGTGAGCCCGTCCCCCCGTACCCCGCTGGCCGAGGCGCTGGTTCCGGGCACCACCCGCCCGGTCGTCGTGGGCGAGTACCCGTACTACCGGGCCGACCCCGCCAACTGGGCAGCCAACCTGCGGGAACTGCGCGGCCTGGGTGTGGACGTGGTGTCCTGCTACCTGCCGTGGCGGTTCCACGAGATCGGTGAAGGCGCCGACCGCTCCTTCGACTTCACCGGGAAGACCGACCCCCAGCGCGATGTGGTCGGACTGCTGGAGCTGGCCGCCGCCGCCGGGCTGGGCGTTCTCCTCAAGCCCGGCCCGTTCATCCACGCCGAGGTGCAACTCGGCGGCCTGCCCGACCGGCTGTGCGGCCCCCCGCACACCCCGTACCGGGGCCTGGACGGCACGGTCCTGACCTCCCAGGGCAAGCCGCTGCCCAGCCTCCTCGACCCGAAGGTGCAGGCCGAGACGGAGGCCTGGCTGCGGGCCGTCGCCGACGAGGTCGTCGCCGGGGCCGTCGCCCCCGACGGCCCCGTGGTCGCCCTCCAGCTCGGCAACGAGGGCACCTCGGGGGACGCCCACCTGCCCGTGGACGCGCAGGACGCCTCACCCGCCGCCCGCGAGGCGTTCTCCCGCTGGCTTGCCGGACGCGGTCTGCACGACGAGGCCGCCCGGACCGGCGAGGACGTCGCCCGGTGGACCAGTGCCCTGCGGCAGTCGTGGTCGCGGTGGTCCGGCTACGCCATCGTCGGCCTGTGGGACAGGATCTCCGCCCTGTTCCCGGCGGGACCGGTCCGGCTGGCCAACGTACCCCTGACCGGCCTCACCGCACCGCGCGCCGCCCTGGACGCCTGGGCCGCCCGGCAGCGCGCCATCCGGGGCTCCGGCCACCTGATCGGCCACACCGAGTGGGTCGGCAACCCGGCCCGGGACACCACCGCGTTCGGCTCCCACCTGGCCGGGATCCTGCTCGGCGGCACCGACGTGGTCGAGGCCAACTGGGGCTTCACCTGGACCGACGAGACCTTCGCCGAGCCGGCCACCCCGGTCTTCAACGCCCTCCTGGCGCTGTTGCTGGGCTCCACCACCCTCAGCGTCTACACGGCCTGCGCCACGGGCAACTGGGGCGATCTGGTGGACATGCACGCCGACGGGCTGCGCTCCGAAGGAGTCGACCCGGCCCTGCACGCGCCGCCGTACAGCCCCGGGGCGCCGCTCGCCGAATCCGGCGCCCACCAGGCCAACGCCGAAGGGCTGCGCCTGCTGTCCCGGTTCCTGGAACGTTTCGGCGACCTGTTGATGGCCGGCACGCCGGATCACGACGCGCTGGTTCTCCTCGACCGGACCCTGCCCGAGGCGGGAGCCTGGCAGCGCACCGGCCGCACCGTCCTCGCGGAGGTCGCCGACGCCGTGCACGAGCAGCTGGCCACCTCCGGCCGGCAGCTCGGTCTGGGCTGGCTCGACGGCCACTCCGAGCCGGCCGGCGAACGGGACGGACTCCCCGTCGCCGTCCTGCGCGCCGGACAGCCCGACGGCTCCGACGGCCCCGGCCGGTTGACGGTGCCGGCCGGGAAATCGGCCGACGGAGCGGTCGCGGCCTTCGTCGCCGCGTTCGCCGCCGCCCTGCCGGTCGGGGACGGGCCGCGCTGGACGACGGCGCACGGCAGGGCGCGCGTACTGAGCCGCTCCGGGCCCGGAGGCGTCCGTATCGTCGGCGCCTTCAACCCCACCGACGGCGACGAGCGGGTCACCGGGACCGGTAGCGGCACCGGAGGCGGCTGGACCCTGGACCTCCCCGCCGGGACCGCCGCCGTGACCGTCACCCGCGACGGCGAACTCCTGGGCTGGCTGGCCACCCCGGAGTCGGCGTCCACCTCGCCCGTCGTCCTCACCTGGGACGGCGAACAGGCCGACGCGACACGCGTGAGGGCCTCCTGAGAACGCGGGCGGCGGGAGAACGTACCTGACAGCGCGCCTCCCGCCGCCCGCTCCCTTCCTCCTTTCCGTGCTCCCGCCTGCCTCTGCCTGCCTGCCCTCCTGCATCCCGCGGACCACCTTCCCGCCGGGCCCCTCCCACGAGCGAGACGGCACCATGCCCCCGAACCCTCCCGCCACCACCGGCCCCGAGCCGCACCTGCGCCCGGCCGGCCCGCAGACCCTCGGCATCCTGGCCGAACTCATCGCCCAGGAACAGCCGGTGTTCGCGATGCCCTCCTGGTTCGTGACCACGGAGGCCGCCCAAGCCGGCCATCTGATCAGCGAGTTCGTCCGGGAGTTGGGCGTCCGCCCCGCCGATTCCGACTCCGACGCCGACTACCGCAGTTTCTTCGCCAACTCCCGCTACGAGGCCCTGCACGGCGCCGTCAAGCTCCTGCGCCACCGGGCCGCCGCGACATCGGCGACCCACCGGGGTCGCGTCCTGGTCCTGGACCCGGACGGCACGCTCACCCGCCGCGCCGACCCGCTCGGCGAAGGCCCCGACCGCGCCCTCGTCCCCGGCCTCCTGAGCCACGCCACCGTCGCCGAACTGGGCGCGGCCCTGCGCGACACGGCCGTGTGCGGGCTCCTCGTACGGGCCCCCGAACGGCTCGACCGGAGCGCCCTCGACGCCGTCACGGAACTCGCCCGCCGCGCCCGGGCCACCGGGGCCCGGATCGCGGTGGACCTCAGCGACATCGCCCCCGACAGCCCGGCCGTCCCCGCCGTCAGCGCCCTGCGCCCCGACCTCGTCGTCCTCGGCGAGTCCCTGACGGGCCACGAGGTCCCCTTCGGCGCCTTCACCGGCACCCACGACACGTTCGCGCCGTGGACCACGCCGAAGACCGGCTTCCTGCACTCCAACACCTACGGCGGCAACACCGTCGCGATGCGCGCCGTCATCGCGCGGCTGCTGCCCCGCTGGGACGCAGGTGCCCCCGTGCACCGCCGGCTCGCCGAGGCCGCCGCCGACCGCCGGGCCACCCTCGACCTCTACGCCCGGCACGTGAACCCGATGACGGTCCGCATGCACCGCAAACTGCACGGCGCGCTGAACGTCGTACGTGCCAAGGGCTCCCGGCTCACCGTCCGCCTCGACTCCGGCCGCGAACTGGACCTGGTGGACGGGTTGTGCGGGGCCGGGCTCGGCGTGGCCGGCCACAACCCCACCGACGCGCTGACCGAGGTCGTACGCCGCCACGACCCCGCCCGCGACCACGTCCGCGAGTTGGAAGGGGTCCTGGCCGAAGAGACCGGTCTGCCCCGCGCCTTCCCCGCCGTCAGCGGAGCCTCCGCGGTGGAGAGCGCGCTCACCCTGGCCCGCCTCGCCCGCCCCCGGCAGCGGCGGATCGTCGTCTTCAAGCACAACTACGGCGGCAAGACGCTCGTCTCGCTGCTGGCCACCGCCGCCGAGCGTACGCGCGCCCCCTTCGGGCCCCTCTACGACGACATCCGCTACATCGACCCCTTTACCCCGCACGCGGTGGACGAGTTCCGCGCGGAGGTGGCCGGCGGCGCCGTCGCACTGGTGTGGATCGAGCTGGTCCACGGCAGCTCCGACGCCTACGCGCCGATCCCGGGGCCGCTCCTGGACGCCGTCACCGAGGGCCGGACCGCCCACGGCTACCTCATCGGCGTGGACGAGGTCCTGACGTCGTACTACCGCTGTGGCACCCGCTTCGCCCACCACGGCCGGCTCCCCCACGTCGACCTCATGAGCCTGTCCAAGGCGCTGAGCTACGGCTGCTTCCCGACCGGCGCCGCCCTCGTCTCCCAGGAGGTGTACGACGCCGCCCGCGCGACCAACCCGCGGCTGGTCGAGGAGCTGCGCACCCACCACGCCCACGCGCTGGGCGCGCACTTCGCCCTTCAGGCCATCGCCCAGGTAGACGCGCTCGGTCTGCCCGAACACGTCCGGGCCCTGTCCCGGACGGTGCGCACCGGGCTCGCCGCCCTGGACGCCGGCCCGCGCGGCGTCGTCGGCCGCCGCTTCGCCGAGGGCCTGCTGGGCAGGCTGGAGCCCCGGGTGCCCGGGCCGCTCGGCCGCTTCGTCGATCCGGAGGGCGAGTGGATGACGTACGCGCTCATCGTGTGGTGGATCACCCGCGCCCGCGCCTTCGTCGTCTACGACGTCTTCCTGCTGCCGCTGACCGCGACGGAGCGGGAGATCCGCCAGGTCATGCTCGGCGCCCGCCGGCTCTCCCGCACCGGGCCGGTCCGCCTGCTGGGCCGGGCGGCGCTGTTCCGCCTCGGGCAACGCCTGTCCCGGCGGCCGGCCCCGCGCCCGTCCCGCATGCCCGCGAAACCGAGGAGCACGACATGAGCACGCAGAACGTCGAAGTGATCCGCCGGTTCTTCCGGCTCTTCGAAGAGGGTCGGCTGGGTGACATCGAGCCGCTGCTGGCCCCGGACTTCGAGTGGGTCTACCACGGCCCCGCCTCGCTGCCCTGGGCCGGTGTGTACCGCGGTGTCGCGGGCTTCCGGGAGTTCTTCGCCGTCGTCCGCGAGCTGATCGAGGTGCAGGAATGCACGGCGTACGACTACCTGGACGCCGGGGACCGGGTCGTCGTGCTGGGCCTGAGCCGGACCCTGGTCCTGGCCAACGGCGCGCGCTACGAGGCCCAGTGGATGAACGTCTTCACCGTCCGGGACGGGCTCATCTCGCGGTACCTGGACCTCTACGACACCGCCGCCGTCGTCGAGGCCCTGGAACGCGCGCCGCTGGAGGTGACCTCGACGCCGTGAACGCTCCCGCCACCTCCCCCGGCGCCACCTCGCTCGGCGCGGCCTTCACCACCGTGGCCCGGGCCCATCCCCACCGCATCGCCCTCGTCCACGGCGACCTCCGGATCGGTTACCGCGAGCTCGCGGCCCGGGCCGCCGCGGTCGCGCGCCGACTCGACGGCCGGGCGGCCCCCGACGAGCCCATCGGGATATGCGCCGGACGCTCGGTCGGCACGATCGCCACTTTGCTCGGAACGGTGCTGGCCGGGGCCGCGTACCTGCCGCTCGACCCCGACGCTCCCGACGAGCGGATCCGCGCCCTCGTCGCCGACAGCCTCCTGCGCACGGTGTTCGCCGCCGAGCGGGACGTCCCGCGCCTGCGGGCCGTGCTGCCGTCCGGTGTGACGGTGCTGCCCGTCGAGGAGCACGCGCCGGAGCCCGGCGCGCAGCCCCCGTACGCCGTACCGGCAATGGGCTCGGGGCAGGGCCCGGACTCCCTGGCGTACGTCATCCACACCTCGGGCAGCACCGGCACGCCCAAGGGCGTCCAGGTCGCACACCGCTCGGTCCTCGCGCTGGCGCACGCCCCGGAGGCCGGGCTCGGCCCCGCCGACGTCGTCCTGCAACTCGCCCCGCTCCACGTGGACCCGTCGGTCTTCGAGATCTGGGGGGCGCTGCTGAACGGCGCACGGCTCGTCCTGCCGCGGGCCGAACGGCCCGGCGTGCACGAGATCGGTCGGGAATGCGCCCGGCACGGGGTGAGCGTGCTCCGGCTCGCCGCACCCCTGTTCCGGCTGGCGATGGAGCACATCACGGCCGATCTGCGCGGGCTGCGGCTCTGCGTTTCCGGCGGCGACCGGGCCGATGTCCACGCGGTGCGCACCGCCCTGCGCGAGCTGCCCGGTTGCCGGATCGTCAACGGCTACGGTCCGACGGAGACCACCGTCTACGCGTGCTGGCAGATACTGGACGGGCCGGAGGACTGGGACGGCGGCCTGCGGGAGGTGCCGATCGGCCGCCCGTTCGGCGGTGCCACCGCCCACGTGCTGCGCCCGGACCGCACTCCGGTCGCGCCCGGCGAGGCGGGAGAGCTCTGCGTCGGCGGCCCCGGCGTGGCCCGCGGCTACCTCGGCCGGCCCGGGCTGACGGCCGAGCGTTTCATCCCCGAGCCCGGCCGGCCCGGCCGCACCGCCTATCTGACGGGCGACCGGGTACGGGTGCTGCCCGGCGGTGAACTCGCCTTCCTCGGGCGGTTCGACGACCAGGTCAAGATCCGCGGCCACCGGGTCGAACCCGTGGAGACCGAACGGGCGCTGCTGGACCACCCGGCGGTTCGGGAGGCCGTCGCGGTCCCGTACGGCACCGCGGACAGTCGTCGGCTGGCGGCCTTCGTGGTCTTGGCGCCGGACAGTGCGCTCCAGGGCGACGGCCGGGGCGTCCTCGCCGCGCATGCCGCCCGGCGCCTGGCCGCACCGGCGGTACCCGCGGTAGTCACCGTCCTGACGGCGCTGCCCACCACCGCCAACGGCAAGCCGGACCGCCGGCGGCTCGCCGCCCTCGCGGAGCAGGCGGCCCGCGGAACCGAGGCGGCGGCCCGCGACACGGAGGCCCGCCGGGCGCCGGGCGGTGGCGCCCGACAGGCCGTCACCGCGCACTGGGAAGCCGTGCTCGGCAAGGCCGCCGGCCCGGACGCCGACTTCTTCGCCGCGGGCGGCGACTCCCTGTCCGCCATGGCGATCCTGGCCCGTCTGGAACGCGACCAGGGCGTGGCCCTGACGCTCGCCGATCTCTTCGAGGCCCGGACGATCCGGGCCCTGACCGCCCGGGTGGCCGCCGCGACGGAGGCGTCCGTAGCCACTGCCGAATGGGCCGTCGCCCCGGCGGTGCCCGCGCGGGCCGACACCGATTGGCTGCCGCTGTCGGCCGGACAGGAGGGGATCTGGTTCGAGCAGGAGGCCGCCGGAAGCCCGGCGCGTTACGTCATCTCCCGTGCCTTCCTCATCGAGGGGCCGTTGCACCTCGCACGGCTCCGGGAGGCGCTCGACCGGCTGGGACGGCGGCAGGCCGCCCTGCGGACCGTGGTGCGCCGCGACGCCGACGGCTGGCGACAGCGCCTGTCCGCCGACCCGGGCGCCACGATGCGCCACCTCGACCTCACCGGCATCCCGACCGAGGACCGTGAGACCCGGGCCCGCGTCCTCGTCGCCGAGGAGACGGCCGCCGACCCGGTCCCCGAGGGCACCCCGCTGCTGCGCTCCCTGGTACTCACCCTCGGCCACGACCGCGCCCTGGTCCACTTCGCCATCCACCACGCCATCGCCGACGACTGGTCCCTTGACCTCTTCCTCGCCGAACTGTCCACCCTGTATGCGGACCCGGACACCCGCGACGCCGACGCCCTGCCGCCGCTTCGCCCGACCTACCCCGACCACCTGCGTCGCGCCCTCGCCCCGCCGCCCGAACTGCTGACTTCCGCTACGGAGTTCTGGCGCGGTGCGCTCGACGGCGGCGCGGCGGCCCTCGACCTCGTCACCGACCGACCGCGGCCGGCGGTGCTCAGCGGCGCCGGCGACCGGGTGCGGCTGCGGATCGGTCCCGAGCAGTGCGCCCGCCAGGCGGAGGCCGCCCGCCGGCACGGCGTCAGCCCGTACATGCTGTGCCTGGCCGGGGTCTACACCGTCCTGGCCGCGCACGCCGAACGCGACACCCTGACCCTGGGCACCCTCACCGCCGGCCGGAATCGGGCGGGCGCGCAGCACCTCATCGGCTGTTTCGTCAACCTGCTGCCCGTGCGCGTCGAGGCGGACGCCACCACCACCGTCGCCACCCTGCTCGGTCGGATCCGGGCCGCCTGTACCCGGGCCCTGCGCCACCAGGACGTGCCCTTCCAGACGGTGGGACGGGAACTGGCGCCGGCCACCGCCGCGCGCGCCGCCGTACCGTTCCAGGCCGTCGTCAACTACCGTCAACGACACGCGCGTTCGCTGGACCTGCCCGACGCGCGGGTGGCCCCGTGGGAGACCGGGGACCGCGACACCGCCACATTCGAGCTGGCCTTCACCTTCCAGGAGGTGGGCGACTGTCTCGATGTCGAGGTGGAGTTCAGCACCGACCTCTACCGTCGTGTCACGGCCCGGAGGCTCGCGGGCCAGGTGGCCGCCGTGCTCGACCGCCTCACGGACGGCGACCCGACCCTCCGGGACGTGACGCTGTTCGAGCCGGGAGAGTACGAGCGCCTGTGCCGCGGGCCGGAACCGGCGCCGGAGGGCACCGACACCACCCTCACCGCCCTCGTCGCCCGGCAGGCCGCCCTCCGCCCGCACAAGACCGCGGTGGTCGGGCCGGGCACCAGCCTCACCTACGCGGAACTCGACCGCCTTTCCGACACCGTGGCCGCCCGCCTGAGCGCCCGGGGCATCCGGCCCGGCCACCACGTCGCCGTGTGCCTGGAGCGGTCCCCGCTGCTCGTCACCACCCTCCTCGGGGTCCTGAAGACCGGCGCCGCCTACGTCCCGCTCGATCCGGCGTACCCCGCCGAGCGGCTGCGCCACTGCGTCGCGGACGCCGGCGCCGGCGCGCTGGTCTGTGCCAAGGACACCGCCGACACGCTGTTCCCGCACGGCCCGAACCCTCGGCCCGGACCGCCCGTCCTGGACGTCGAGGCGCTCACCGCCCCCGGTGCGGCGACCGGTCCGGCGTCCGCGCCGGCCGATCCCGGTGCGGCGGCGTACCTCATCTACACCTCCGGCAGCACGGGCCGGCCCCGTGGCGTCGGCGTCCCGCACCGGGCGGTCGCCAACACCCTGCTCGGCTGCCTCGCCCGGCACCCGTTCACCGCCGCCGACGTCTGGCTCCAGTTGACCTCGCCCGGCTTCGACGTGGCCGCCTTCGAGCAGTTCATGCCGCTGGTCAGCGGCGCCACCCTGGTCTACGCGGACGACGCGACCCGGACCGACCGCGACGCCCTCACCCGTACCCTGCGCGCCGCCGGGGTGACCGTCATGGTGACCGTCCCCTCCCTGTTGCGCGCCCTGGACCGGCCCGATCTGGCCTCCGTACGCGTCCTCCTCGTCGCCGGCGAACCCGCGGACCTGCACGACACCCGCCATTTCGCCCGGGACCGGGTCGTCATCAACGGATACGGCCCCACCGAGGCGGCGATCCTCGCGACGACGCACCAGGCGCTTCCCGACGACAGCGGAGCCCGGGTCCCGGTCGGCAGCGCCCTGCCCGGTACGGCCGCCCACGTCGTCGACCGTCACGGACGGCTCAGCGCCACCGGCGTACCCGGCGAACTGTGGCTGTCGGGCGCCGGGCTCGGCGCCGGCTACCACAACGATCCCGCGCAGACGGACCGGCTGTTCACCGCCCATCCCGCGCTCGGTCACGCCGGGCGGTGCTACCGCACGGGAGACCGGGTACGGAGGCTGCCCGACGGCGCCATCGACTACCTCGGGCGGCTCGACCACCAGATCAAGCTGCGCGGATTCCGCATCGAGCTCGGGGAGATCGAGGCCGCCCTCGCCCGACACCCCGAGGTTCGGGAAGCCGTCGCGGTGCTCCTCGGCGCCGGACCCGACGCCGAACTCGCCGTGGGCTACGTGGGGCGGGCCACGCCGCACGAGGCCCGCGCCCACCTGACCCGGCTGCTGCCCGACCACATGGTGCCGCGCCTGGCCGTCGCCCTCCCCGCCCTGCCGACCGGCAGCCACGGCAAGGCGGACCGCCCGGCGCTCGCGGCCCGACTGGCCGTGCTCAGGCGGCAGCCGCGGCCCGCCGGCGCCTCCGCCCCGGACGGCCCGGCGAACGACACCGAGCGGCGGCTGGCGGCCCTGTGGGCCGAGATCCTGGGCGGCCCCGCGGGCTCCCCGGAGGACGACTTCTTCGCGCTCGGGGGGCACTCCCTGCGGGTCGTCCGGCTTCTCGGCCGCATCGAGCGCGAGTACGGCATCCGGATCGCCGTCGCCGACTTCCTCGCCGCGCCGACCCTGCGCGCGGTGGCCCACCGGCTGCGGGGAGCCGTCCCGGCGGCCACACCGGTGGGCCCCGAGGACGCGCCCCTCCCTACCGGCGTGGTCTTCACCGCCCGGCCCGGCCCGCCCCACCCCCACGACCGCGTCCTGCTCACCGGGGGCACCGGATTCGTCGGCTCCCATGTACTGGCGGAACTGTTGGACCGCGCCACGGGCCCGATCCTGTGCCTGGTCCGGGCCGCCGACCCCGAGGCCGCCCGCGCCCGGCTGACCGCCGCCCTGCGCCGCCACGGGCTGCGCCACGACCCGGCGGACCCTCGGATCGTCGCCGTCCCCGGCGACCTCTCCCTGCCCGGCCTCGGCCTGGAGGGCACCCGGTGGCACGACGAGGTCCGCGGAGCGGGCACCGTCCTGCACGTGGGCGCCGAGGTCCACCACCTGTCCGGCTACCAGCACCTGGCGGACGCCAACGTCCGCGGCACCGCGGAACTCCTGCGGATCTGCGCGGAGGGACGACCGGCCCGCTTCCACCACATCTCCACCCTCGGGGTGTTCCGGGACGGCCCCCACGGCGCACCACCGCGCACCATCACCGAGGCCACCTCGGCGGCCGGTGAACGGCACCCGCGCGGCCGCGGCTACGCGGCGGCCAAATGGGCCGCGGAACACCTCGTGGCCCAGGCCCTCGACCGGGGCGCCGACGCGCGGATCTACCGGCTCGGCCGGGCCGGCGGGAGCACGACGGGAGCCGTCAGCCACGACGACTTCCTCAGCCGCCTGCTGCTCACCTCCACTGCCCTGGGCTGCCATCCCGACGACCCGCGGCTGGCCACGGACGCACTGCCCGTGGACACCATGGCCCGCGCCCTGGTGGCCTTGGCCCTCGCCGAAGGCGAGCCGGGCGCCGTCCACCACCTGCACCATCCGCGGCGCACCCCGCTGTCGGAGCTGGTCGCCGTGTACGACCGGCGCACCGGCCGGACCACCCGCGCCGTCCCCCTCGACGCGTGGCTGTGCCGCATGGACGAGGCCGTGGCCGCCGGCGCCGCCCTGCCCGCGCTGGCATACCGCGAGCACCTGCGGGACCTCCGCGACAACCCGGGCGCGGGCCGCCTCGACCACCGCAACGACACCACCCTCGCCGCCCTGCGCGCCCTCGGCATCACCGCGCCCGCCTTGGACGACGCCCTGGTCGGCGGCTGGTGGCAGAACCTCGACCGGAGCGCCCATGACGACTGACCCGAAGACCGACCCGAAGACCGACGCCAAGACCGGCTCGACGACCGGGCTGCGGTACCCCATGGACCGGCAGTGTCCGTTCGCCCCGCCCCGGGAGGTCACCGCCGTCCGGGACGCGGGCGCCGTGCCCCGGGTGACGCTGTGGAACGGCGTCCGGCCCTGGCTGTTCACCCGTTTCGAGGACGCCCGCGCCGTCCTGTCCGACCCGCGGTTCAGCGCCGACAAGAGCCGCCCCGGCTACCCGCTGTCCAGCGCCGTCGCCCTCGCCGAGACGGCCGTGGAACCGACGCTGCTGGTCATGGACAACCCGCGGCACGACGCCGTACGACGCCTCGTCCTGGGCGAGTTCACCGTCAAGGCGGCCGAGCGGTGGCGGCCCGCCGTGCGCGCCGTCGTCGACGGGTGTCTCGACGGGATGCTGCGCGGCACCGAGGCCGACCTGGTGGCCGACCTGGCGCTGCCCGTCGCGCTCACCGTCATCTGCGAGTTCCTCGGCGTGCCCTTCGAGGACCGCGAGTTCTTCCGCGACCTGACCCACACCATGAACGTGGTGGCGGGCAGCACCGAGAGCGCCGCCGCGGCCCGCCAGTCACTTCAGGACTACCTGGAGGAACTGGTGACCGCCCGCGCACTGCGCCCGACGGACGACTTCATCGGTCGGATGGCGGCCCGGCACCTGCCCGACGGGTCCATGACCTGCCGCGGGCTGGCCGCGATGGCACTGCTCCTGCTCACCGCGGGACACGACACCACCGCCAACATGATCTCCCTGGGCGTGCTGACCCTGCTGCGCCACCCCGCGCACTTCGCCGCCCTCCGCGCCGGCGAGGACCCCGTACTCCTCGCCGCGACCGTCGAGGAGATGCTGCGCCACCTCACCGTCGTCCAACGCGGCATCCGCCGGATCGCCGTCGAGGACGTCGAGGTCGGCGGCCATCTGGTCCGGGCCGGGGAGGGTGTGGTCGCCGCGATCAACGTCGCCAACAGAGACCCGGAACGCTTCCCGGCCGGCGAGGAGTTCGCCCCCTCGGCCCACGCCCGGGGGCACCTCGCCTTCGGGTTCGGATCCCACCAGTGCATGGGCCAGTCGCTGGCCCGGGTGGAACTCCAGGAGGTCTATGCCGCCGTGGCACGCCGGATTCCGACGCTGCGCACCGCCGTGCCCGTCGAGGAGATCCGCTTCAAGTCCGACATGGCCGTCTACGGGGTCCACGCGTTGCCCGTGACCTGGTGAGGCCCCGGCCCCCTTGCCGGCAACCGCCCTCCCCCGCCCCCGGTCCCCCTCCCTTTTGTCCCGTGCCCCCATGTCCCTGTGCCCCGAAGGAGCCGACCCCGTGAAGGTCACCCTCGATCCCGAGCGCTGCGTCGGCGCCGGCCACTGCGTGCTGTCCGCCCCCGAGGTCTTCGACCAGGACGAGAGCGACGGCATCGTCCTCTTGCTGGACCCCGAACCGGCAGCGTCCCTGGCCGATTCGGTCCACGAGGCCGCCGACCTGTGTCCCGCCCGGGCCATCCTCGTCGCCGGGCCCGACGGACGGACGGCATGAGCCCCGGCCTGCTGGCCGCCCTGCGCTCCGCCGTGGGCGACGGCGCACTGATCACCTCCGCGGCGGCCACCGCCGGGTACGCGCACGACATGATGCCGCTCGCCCCGTACGGCCGGCCGCTCGCGGTCGTCCTGCCCACTTCGACCGATCAGGTCCGGGCCTGCGTGCGGGCCTGCGCGGCGGCCGGCGTCCCGATCGTGCCCCGCGGCGCCGGCACCGGGCTGACCGGGGCCGCCAACGCCGTCGACGGCTGCGTCGTCCTGGCCACCACCAGGATGAACCGCATCCTCGAACTCGACCCCGACAACCGGCTCGCGGTCGTGGAACCCGGCGTCGTCAACCAGGATTTGAAGACGGCCGCCTCCGGCCACGGCCTGTTCTACCCGCCCGACCCGTCCAGCCTCGACACCTGCACCCTCGGCGGCAACCTCGCGACCAACGCCGGCGGCCTGTGCTGCGGCAAGTACGGGGTCACCGGCGACTACGTCCTGGGCCTGGAAGCCGTCCTCGCCGACGGTTCCCTGCTGCGGACCGGCCGCCGCACCGTCAAGGGCGTCGCCGGCTACGACCTCACCCGCCTCCTCGTCGGCAGCGAGGGCACGCTCGGCGTCATCACGCGGGCCACCCTCGCGCTGCGCCCACTGCCCGCCGCGCCCGGCACCGTCATCGCCGCCTTCGACTCGGTGGCCCGGGCGGGCGCCAGCGTCAACCGGGTCGTACGGGCCGGCCTGGTGCCCTCCCTCATGGAGATCATGGACGCGACCTCGCTGCGGGCCTCCTCCGCCTACCTCGGCACCGACCTGACCGGCCCGGGGGACCAGACCCTGCTGCTGTGCCAGTCCGATGCGCCGGGAGCCGCGCGCGAGGCCGAACTCGCCCAACTCGAGAGGCTGTTCCGAGAGGCCGGCGCCGCCTACACGCACGCCACGCAGGACGCGGCGGAGGGCGCCCTGCTGTTGCGCGCCCGCCGGGTGAGCCTCGCCGCCCTGGAGGCCCGGGGCGCCTGCATGACCGAGGACGTCGCCGTGCCCCGTACCCGCATCGCCGAACTCATCGAAGGCTGCACGCGGATAGGCGAGGACGCCGGACTGACGGTCGCGGTCGTGGGCCACGCCGGTGACGGCAACATGCACCCCACCGTCCTCTACGACCGCTCCAGCACCGACCAGTACGCACGCGCCCGCGTGGCCTTCGATGCGATCCTCGCCCTCGCCCTCTCCCTCGGCGGGACGATCACCGGCGAACACGGCGTCGGCAAACTCAAACAGAAATGGCTGGAGCGGGAGTTGGGTCCGGTGGGCCTGCGCGTGCACCGCGCGGTCAAGGACACCCTCGACCCGGCAGGTCTGTTCAACCCCGGAGGCATGCTGACGCGACGGGCGGCGGCCGGGGCCCACCGTGATAGCTGAGACCTGGCGGACGGTGGCCGGGCTCGCACCACCCCTGCGCACGCTGTTCCTGACCACCCTGGTCTTCCGCACCGGCACCATGGCCTACCCCTTCCTCACCCCCCACCTCCTGCGCGGCGGCGGACTGGACGCGGCGTCCGCCGGCCTGACCGTCACCGCCTTCGGCGTGGGCGCCCTGGTCGCCGACCTCGCCGCCGGCCGGCTCCTCGGCCGGCTGCACCCGCACGCCCTGATGCGGGGCGGGTTCCTGCTGGGCGCCGCCGCGGTCGCGGTGGTACCGCTGCTGCGCGGCCTACCGGCGCTCGTCGCGGGGGTGTCGGTGTGGGGGTTCGCGTACGAGATCGTCACCCCCGCCGCGTACGCGGCGACCATCGCCGGATCACGGCCCGAGCAGCGCAAGGTCGCCTTCTCCTGCTACCGCCTCGCGATCAACCTCGGTCTGGCCGCCGGCCCCCTGATCGGCGCGCTGGTCTTCGCGATCGACTCGTACGCCGTGTTCTGGACCAACGCCTTGTGCGTGCTGGCGGCCGCCGGCTTGCTGCACGCCCGCTCCCGCTCGGACGCGCGGTCCCACCACGGTCCGGCCGAACGGGAGGACGACGGACCGGGTGGGCGGCAGGACAACCTCCGGGGTGGGCGCAGCCGGGTCCGGGACCGGCTGACACTGCCCCAACGCAGCCGTTTCTGGACGGTGTTCGGCCTTTCGCTGCCCATCCAACTCGCCTACGCCCTGCCCTCCGTCTTCGCCGCCTGGTACGTCATCGTCGGGCTCGGCCTGCCCGGCTACTGGGCCGGCGCCGTCTTCACGGTCAACGCCCTCGGGATCGTCCTCTTCGAAGTCCCACTCAACGTCCGGATGGCACGCGTCGGAGACCTGGCGACCCTGGTGACCGGATACGCGCTGGCCGGCGGGGGCTTCCTGCTGATGGCCCTGGCGACCACCGGGCCGGCGCTGGTCCTCGCCACCCTCGTGTGGACAGCCGGGGAGATCGTCGTCTTCCCCGGCCTGCTCGACTACGTCAGCCGACTCTCCGGTCCCGCGGCCGACCGGACCATGGGCCTGTACTCCGGCGGCGTCAACCTGGCCTTCATCGTCGCCCCGCAACTCGCCCTGCACCTCACCGGCCCCGGCCACCCGGGAACCCCGTGGGCGGTCGCCGGAGCGGCGGTCTGCGCCGCCTGCCTGCTGCTCCTCGCCGCCCGCACCCACCCGTACACCTGGCACAAGGAGAAACCGTGCACAAGCGCGACCTGACCCCCTCCATCGGCGTCGAATACACCGGCCTCTCCCACGACGAGCTGGCCCGCCCCGAGATCTTCGACGACATCGTCGCCTCCCTGCACCGACGCGACCTCGTCGTCGTCCGCGGCATCGACCTCACCCCGCGGCAGCAGATCGACCTCGCCGCCCGCATCGGCCGCCCCGTCCCCTTCCTGCTGGCCGACTGGCGCCACCCCGAGTTCGCCGAGATCCTCGTCTCCTCGAACGAACGGAAGGCCGGCCGGCCGGTCGGGATCGAGCGCGTCGGCCATTTCTGGCACCAGGACTCGTCCTTCGATGCCGACCCGTCCGCCTACACGGTGCTGCACGGCGTCAACGTGCCCCAGGACTGCGGCCACACCGTCTTCGCCGCCGCCGCCGACGTGTACGACCGGCTGCCGCAAGAGTGGAAGGAACTGCTCGACGACCGCGTCGGGTTGCACACCCTCACCAAGCAGCAACGCATCGCCCCCGAGCACGTGGGCCTGTCCATCGCCGAGGTACGCGCCCTGGTGGCCCGGCAGTACCCGCCCGTCGAGCATCCCGTGGTCCGCCGCGACCCGCACACCGGCCGTCGCTTCCTGTACGCGGCCCGGGCCTACATGGACCGGGTCGTCGGCCTCGACGCCAACCAGAACGAGGCGTTCTTCGACCTCGTCGACACCCTCCTCGCCGACCCCGACCACACCTACACCCACCGCTGGACCCCCCACGACCTCCTGCTGTGGAAGACCGCCACCACCTACCACGTGGCCACGGACCTGCCGCCCGGCATCCGACGCACCGTCCACCGGGTCAGCGTCGCCGCCGCGTGACCCGACCGGCGCCCTCCCCCGACGCCCTTCCCCATCCACCCGAGGACAGGACCCCCATGCCCCCTCCCGGCAACCACCGGCCCCCCGTCGGCGTGATCGTCGACGGCTACTCGGTCGGCAAGTACCTGCCCGCCGCCTTCGAGCGGCTCGGCGCGGACGTCGTCCACCTCCAGAGCACGCCCGCGTTCCTGGACTCCGTCCCGCCGCCGGACCTGCGCCCGTACCGGGCCAACGTGGTGCAGGACTCCTCCGACCTCGGCCGCACCGCCGCCGAGTTGGCCGCGTACGGTCCCTGCGGCGTGCTGCCCGGCCAGGAGACCGGCGTCCCGCCGGCCGACCGGATGGCCGAACTGCTGGGCGTGCCCGGCAACCCCTCGGCGACCTCCGCGCTGCGCCGCGACAAGTACCACATGATCGAGGCGCTGCGCGCCGCCGGCATCCGGTGCGCGGACCAGCTCAAGTCCGACGACCTCGACGAAGTGCTCGCCTGGGCGCGGACCACCGGGTATCCGGTGGTCGTCAAACCGCTCAGCTCGGCCTCGACCGACATGGTCTCCGTCTGCCACGATCCGGACGCGGTGCGCGCCGGGGTCGGGGAGATCCTCGGCAGCCACGACATCTTCGGCCGCCACAACACCGAAGTCCTCGTGCAGTCGTTCCTGGACGGCACCGAGTACATCGTGGACATCGTCAGGGTCCCGGGCGCCGGACGGCGCGTGTGCGGCGTCTGGCGCTACGAGAAGACTCTCATCGGGTCCCGGCCGGTGTACGACCGCGATGTGCTGCTCGACCCCGACGCGCCGCAGGTCGCGCCCCTCGTCGCGTACCTGGACACCGTTCTGGACGCGCTGGGCATCCGTTTCGGCGCGGCCCACGCCGAGATCATGCTGACGGCCGCCGGGCCCGTACTCGTCGAGGTGGGCGCACGGTTGGACGGCCTCATGGACCCGGGCCACCACGACTCCTGCCTGGACGGGAACCAGGCCGATCTGCTCGCGCTGGCCTGTGTACGTCCGGAGGAGTTCGCGCGCAGGTACCCCGGCGACACCCTGTACGACAAGCATCGGGAGGGAATGGTCGTGCACGTACAAACCGGCCGAAGCGGTGTGGTCGAGGCCGTGGACGAGGATGCCCTCGCGCGGATCGGCGCCCTGGAGACGGTGCACCTGGCGACGCCCCGATTGGCCCCCGGCGACCGGATGCGCCCCACCACCGATCTGCTGTCCAGTCCGCTGCGCGTCTTCCTGACCGGGGACAGCCGGGAGGAACTCCTCGCCGACCACCGCCGGATCCGGCGGATGGCCGACGACGTGTTCCTGCTCGCCCCGCACTGACCGCAGGACGGACGACACAGCGCCGTCCGCCGCCCCGCCCGTCACCTCACCCCACCCGCCACCACCGAGGAGCCCGAGGAGCCCCGTGGCCGTTTCGATGCGCGCCGACCTGGCCGCCGTACCCGACTACAACATTCCCGCCGCCGCGCCGGACGCCGTCCGGCTCAACTCCAACGAGAGCCCGCTGCCGCCGCCACCCTCGGTGGTGGAGGCCGTCGCCCGCGCCGCCGTCGACGGCCATCGCTATCCCCAGTGGTTCTCCGACACCCTGGTGGACCGGCTGGCGTCCGGGCTGTCCGTCCCCGCGGGCCGGATCGCCGTCGGCTGCGGATCGACCAGCCTCTGTCGCGACCTGATCCAGGCGTTCTGCGGCCCTGGCGACGAGGTGCTGTGCGCCTGGCGCTCGTTCGACGCCTATCCCGTCTTCGCTCGGGTCGCCGGAGTCCGCGTGTGCACCGTCCCCCTCGACGCGGAACACCGGCACGACCTCGCGGCGATGCTCGAAGCGGTCACCCCGGCCACCCGTGTCGTCTTCGTGTGCAACCCCAACAACCCCACCGGCACGGCGGTACGCAGGCGTGAACTGGTCGACTTCCTCGACCGTCTGCCGGAACGGATCCTGGTCGTACTGGACGAGGCGTACCGGGAGTTCGTGGACGACCCCGACGTGCCGGACGGCGTCGCACTGGCCCGGGAGCGTCCGAACGTGGCCGTGATCCGCACCTTCTCGAAGGCTTACGGACTGGCCGGAGTACGCGTCGGCTACTGCGTGGCCGCACCCGCGGTGGTATCCGCGGTACACAAGGTGTCCGTGCCGTTCGCGGTCAGCGGGCTCGCCCAGGCGGCCGCCCTCGCCGCGCTCGACTGCGCCGACGAGGCCCCCGCCCGCTCGGCGACGGTGGTCCGGGAACGGCGGCGACTGTACGCCAGGCTGGTCCAAGGCGGACATCCGGCGACCCCCTCGCAGGCCAACTTCGTGTGGCTGCCGCTGGCGGAACGGGCCGTCGACTTCGCGGACTTCTGCGCCCGCCACAACGTACTGGTGCGCGCGTTCCCGGGAGACGGGGTGCGCGTGACGGTCGGGCTGCCCGAGGAGAACGACGCCTTCCTCTCCGCGGCCGCCCAGTACCTGGCCCACGTCACCGCTGCCACCCGCACGGGATGAGTCGCGCCCTGGCCCAGCGCCGTGGGCGGGCGGCGGGGCCGGGGCGTCACTGCTGCTCGAAGTGTATCTCCAGCCACGTGAGCAAGGCCGCGAACGCGGGGGTCATGGCGGTGTCCGACTGCTTGAGGACCGTAGGACCGCCGCCGTCCTCCACCGTGATCGTGTAGCTCATGGCATCCATGGCGCGACCGGGTCGGTCCGCCTCGGGCGCCGGTCCGGCGGCGGCCGCCACCAACTCGGCCAGCTCCGCGGCTTCGCGCTCGGGAAGCGAATCCGTGTCCAGCACCTTGGGCGGGACACGGAGGCGGCTCGCCGCCGCCAGCCCGCCGTGTGTCGCCAGAGTCACCTTCATCGCGCGCCACCCTACCGCGAGGTGTCCGCGAAGTCCTGGAACCGGGCCTCGGCGCTGCTTCGTCCGCGAGGGGTGTGCTGTGGTCCGAGTTGTGTCCCCGGCCCTGTGAAATGCAGGGGCCAACCATCTTCGGATTCCGACCTTCTGATACCTCTTCAAGCCATGAAGAAGATCACTCGCCGACAGGCTCTGGGGATAGGTGCCGGGGCGGTCACCGCCCTGGGGCTGACCTCCTGCTCGTCCCCGTCGGCTCCCGCCCCCGCGGCCGGGGCGTCCGGTGCGCCCGGCTCCATACCCACCGCCGGCATCGACGAGACGTACGAAGGGCGTCGGATCCAGATCGCGTTCGGGCCGGGCGGGCACCACGGTGTCGGAGTCCCCACCGTCAAGATCGACGGCAACGAGCTGCACCTGATGGGCAACGCGGACGGCAGCTGGGTCACCGTCGTCAACCACTACCAGACCTTCCCGGACCCGATCTCGGCCGCCCGAGCGGCCATCCGCGAACTCCAGGGCGCCGAACTCGCCCCGTTCGTCGCGAAGGAGGTAGCGCTGTGACCGTTCGCAAGAACCAGGCCACGCTGACCGCCGACGAGAAGCGCGCCTTCGTCAACGCCGTGCTCGAACTGAAGCGGACGGGCGTCTACGACCGGTACGTCAACGCCCACAACTACTACCTCATGACCGACTCGGACTTCGGCAATCGGCTCGGTCACCGCGCGCCGTCCTTCCTGCCCTGGCATCGCCGGTTCCTGCTGGACTTCGAGGCGGCGTTGCAGCGGGTCGACAAGAACGTCTCGCTGCCCTACTGGGACTGGACCGCCGACCGCGAGGCCAACTCGGCCCTGTGGGCGTCCGACTTCATGGGCGGCACCAGGCTGGGCCGGGACGGTCAGGTACTCGACGGGCCCTTCGCGTACTCGGGCGGCAAGTGGGCCGTGACGGTCGGGGTGGACCGGAGGACCTATCTGCGGCGGGTGCTGGGGGCCGGCGTCCCACAGCTGCCGACCAGAGCCGACGTGGAGTCGGTGCTGGCCATGCCGGTCTACGACGCCGCTCCCTGGAACAGCGCGTCGAACGGGTTCCGCAACCACCTGGAGGGTTGGCGCGGAGTCAATCTGCACAACCGGGTCCACGTGTGGGTCGGCGGCCACATGACCTCCGCCGCCTCCCCCAACGACCCGGTGTTCTGGCTCCACCACGCCTACATCGACAAGCTGTGGGCCGAGTGGCAGACCCGCAACCCGAAGTCCGGCTACCAACCCACCGCCACGACGCCGAACGTGATCGACCTGCACGCCACGATGGGCCCCTGGAACAACGTCACCCCGGCCGACATGCTGGACCACCGCAGGTTCTACACCTTCGACAAGCCGTAGGCCCAGCCCGAGCGACCGGCGGCCCCCGCACGGCCGCGGGCCGCCTCATCGGTTGGGCGGCGCCCCGGTGAGGGCGGCGAAGGGAATCACCGTGATTCCGGAGATGTACCAGGTCACCGTCGGTGGCGCACCGGAGGGGAGCGCCTGGTCCCTGCGGGACCTGCGCAAGCAGCTGCGCCGCACGGGTCACTCCGTACAACGCGAAGGCCGGCTCTCCGCCAAAGCCGAGGATCGCCGGGGCGGGGGTCGGGGGGGGGGGGGGGCCCCCGGGCGCCCCCCCCCCCCCGGGGGGGGGGGGGGGGGGGCTTGTGGTGTGGGAGAAGGAACCCGGACGCCCAAAAGACACGGGAAGAGTAAAGCTAAGCGGTGTTG